>NZ_VDDD01000143.1 GCF_006151785.1 Paracoccus marcusii | reverse complement strand
GCCCCTGTCACCGCACCGGGCGGCGGAGCTGGCGGGCGTCACGCTGGACCCGGCGGGCTGGACGCCGCCCGATGCCGCGCGGCTGGTGATCGAGGGGGCGGGCGGCGCGCTGGTGCCCGTCACGCGGCAGGTGCTGTTCGCGGACCTGTTCGCGCGCTGGCAGGTTCCGGTGATCGTCGTCTGTGCCACGGGGCTGGGCACGATCAGCCACAGCCTGACCGCGCTGGAGAGCCTGCGCGCGCGGGGCGTGCCGGTGCATGGCGTGGCCTTCGTCGGGCCTGCGAATGACGACAACATGGCGACCATCGGCGATCTGGGTCGGGTCAGGGTGCTGGGACGCCTGCCTTTGCTGGACCAGCTGGACAGGGACAGCCTGACCGCCGCGATGCGGGCCGCGTTTAGCGCAGGGGATTTCGCATGAGCGCCGTCTGGCATCCGTTCTTCCAGCATGGCACCGAACCGGCCCCGCCCCGGGCGGTCGGCACCCAGGGCGCGCATATCCTGACCGATCGCGGCCCGCTGCTGGACGGGATCAGCAGTTGGTGGGTGGTCACGCATGGCCACAATCAGCCCCAGATCGTGGAGGCCATCCGCGAGACCGCCGGACGGCTGGACCAGGTGATCTTTGCCGGGCTGACCCATGACCCGGCGGAGGAGCTGGCCGAGGCGCTGGTGACAATGACGCCCGCGGGGCTGGACCACGTGTTCTACAGCGACAGCGGATCGACCGCGGTCGAGGTCGCGTTGAAGATGGCCCTGGGCTATTGGCGCCACGACGGCGACGGCCGCCACCGCATCGCGGTGATCGAGGACAGCTATCACGGCGACACCATCGGCACGATGAGCGTCGGAGAGCGGGGGGTCTTCAACGCCGCCTATGACCCGCTGATGTTCGGGGTGGACCGGTTGCCCTTTCCCGAGGGCGACGGGGCCGCGACGCTGGCGGCGTTCGAGGCGCTGGCGGCCAGCCGGCGGATGGCGGCGATCATTCTGGAGCCGCTGGTGCTGGGCGCGGGGGGGATGCGGATGTACGCCCCCGCGGTTCTGGCCGGGCTGCGGGCGATCTGCGACCGCCACGACGTGCTGATGATCGCCGACGAGGTGATGACCGGATGGGGCCGCACCGGGCGGTTGTGGGCGTGCGATCATGCGGGCATTGCGCCCGATATCCTGTGCACGTCCAAGGGGTTGACCGGGGGCGTGGTGCCGCTGGCGGCGACACTGGCCAGCGGGCGGATCTTCGACGCGCATCGCTCGACCGACCGGCGGCGGACCTTCTATCACTCCAGCAGCTATACCGCGAACCCGATCGCCTGCGCGGCGGCGCTGGCGCAGGTGCGGCTGTGGCAGGCCAGCCCGATGCAGGCGCGGCTGGACGCGCTGTCCGCCATGCAGGCCGAACGGCTGGCGCGGCTGGACGGGCGGTTCACCAACATCCGCCAATGCGGCACCATCGCCGCCGCCGACCTGGTCGTGCCACAGGGCGGCTATCTGTCCGAGGTCGGGCCGCGGATGCGGGCGCATTGCATGGATCGCGGCGTGCTGCTGCGTCCCTTGGGGAACACGGTCTATGTGCTGCCGCCCTATTGCGTGACGGGGGGCGACCTGGATGCGGCATGGGAGGCCGTCACCTCATTCCAGGTCTAGGTCGACCCAGACCAGCCTGCGATGCGAGGCCAGCGCCACGGCCTCTGCCAGCGGATCGTCGGGCGCGGGCCAGACGACACCCGACGCCAGCACCGACAGCCGCTGCGCTGGCAGGACGTAGTCCAGTCGCAGGTTGCCCGGCGCGCGGTCGTATTCCGCCGTATCCAGCGCCGGGTCGCCCCGCTGGCCGGCATTCGGGCCGGTCTGGGGAGGTTGCCATGCGCCGCGGGGCCGGGGGTCCTGGGTAACGGAAGCCAGCGCCGCCAGCGTGGCCGGATCGCCGTCGCCGTCCTGCGGATCGACGTTCAGGTTGCCCAGGATCGCAAAGGGCGCATCGGGAAGGTGGGTCAGCCAGAAGGTGACCTCGTCATGGTTGCGGGCGGGATTGCGATCCTCGAAGGCGGGGGGCGTTGCGGCCAGTGCCAGCAGGTGCAGCGGCCCCGCAGGCGTGTCCAGCGCCACGTCCCAGTGCGCCGTGCTGGACAGGCGCTGGATGTCGGCATGGGGGCTTTCGGGCATCCGGTTGCCCGGCAGGTCGCGCCACAGCGTCGCGCTGTGATCGGCGACGCCCGCGATGGGCAGGCGCGACAGCACCGCCAGCCCCGCCTGTCCAGTGAAGGCGCCATAGCCCTGCGCATCGCGGGGCTGGCCCGCGCGCCCGTCGCCGTCCAAGTCCACGCCCGTGGCCATGCCGCGGTTGGATTGCGTCGCATGATGATGCGGCATCGCATGACCCTGTTCGGCCAGCAGGCCCGCGAAAGCGGTCAGTGCGCGGTTGTCCAGGTCCCAGTCCAGCCCGGTCAGCAGGATCGCATCGGGCGCGGCATGGGCGATCACCTGTGCCGCGGCCACAACCTGCGGATCGCGGGCCATGATGTCGCGCAACAAAAGACCCGGCCCGTCGCGCGACAGGCCGGGGTCCCAGGTGGCGATGCGCAGCGGATCGGCCGCCGCCGGGCCCGCCAGCAGTATGGCCAGGGCAAGGGCCCTTAGACCCAAGGGCGGGCCTGGGCCATCTGCGTCTCGAACGTGTCGATGGCGGGGGCCTTTTCCATCGTCAGGCCGATGTCGTCCAGGCCGTTCATCAGGCAATGCTTGCGGAACGGGTCGATGTCGAAGCTGTATTCGGTGCCGTCCGCGCCGGTCACGGTCTGCGCGTCCAGATCGACGGTGATGCGGGCATTCGCGCCCTTTTCGGCATCGCGCATCAGCGCGTCGACCGCATCCTGGGGCAGGACCACCGGCAGGATGCCGTTCTTGAAGCAGTTGTTGAAGAAGATGTCGGCAAAGCTGGTCGAGACGACGCAGCGGATGCCGAAATCCAGCAGCGCCCAGGGGGCATGTTCGCGCGAGGAGCCGCAGCCGAAATTGTCGCCCGCGATCAGGATCTGGGCGTCGCGATAGGCGGGCCGGTTCAGGACGAAATCTGGGATCTCGTTCCCGTCGCGGTCATAGCGCATCTCGTCGAACAGGTTCACGCCCAGGCCGGACCGCTTGATGGTCTTCAGGAACTGCTTGGGGATGATCATGTCGGTGTCGATGTTGACCAGCGGCATGGGGGCCGCGATGCCGGTCAGGGTGGTGAACTTGTCCATGATGTCCTCAGGCCGGTTCGTGTGCGAATTCGCGGATGTCGGTCAGGCGTCCGGTGACGCCGGCGGCGGCCGCCATCGCGGGGCTCATCAGATGGGTGCGGCCCTTGTAGCCCTGGCGCCCCTCGAAGTTGCGGTTGCTGGTCGCGGCGCAGCGTTCGCCGGGCTTCAGCTGGTCGGGGTTCATGCCCAGGCACATCGAGCAGCCGGCCAGCCGCCATTCAAAGCCCGCGTCGATGAAGATGCGGTCCAGCCCTTCCTCCTCGGCCATGGCGCGGACCAGGCCCGACCCCGGAACGACCATGCCGCGCACGCCCGGCGCCAGCTTGCGCCCGCGCAGCACGTCGGCGGCCGCGCGCAGGTCCTCGATCCGGCCGTTGGTGCAGGATCCGATGAAGACCGCGTCGATGGCGATGTCGGTCAGCGGCGTGCCGGCGGTCAGGCCCATGTAGTCCAGCGACCGGCGCGCGGCATCGACCTTGCCGCCCGCAAAGCTTTCCGGGTCGGGCACGGATGCCGTGATCGGCAGCGCGTCTTCGGGGCTGGTGCCCCAGGTGACGGTCGGCGCGATGTCCTCGGCGCGGATGGTCAGGACCTTGTCGAAATGCGCGCCGTCGTCCGAGAACAGCGTCTTCCACCAGGCGACGGCGGCCTCCCACTGGGCGCCCTTGGGCGCATGGGGACGGCCCTTGACGTAATTGAACGTGACCTCGTCCGGGGCGATCAGGCCGGCGCGGGCGCCGCCCTCGATCGCCATGTTGCAGATGGTCATGCGGCCTTCCATCGACAGGTTGCGGATCGCCTCTCCGCAATATTCGATGACATGGCCTGTGCCGCCTGCGGTGCCGGTCTCGGCGATGATGCGCAGGACGATGTCCTTGGCGGTCACGCCGGGGGCCAGGCGTCCGGTGATCTCGACCTTCATGTTCTTGGACTTGCCCTGAATCAGGGTCTGGGTGGCCAGCACATGCTCGACCTCGGACGTGCCGATGCCGTGGGCCAGCGCGCCGAAGGCGCCGTGGGTCGCGGTATGGCTGTCGCCGCAGACGACGGTCATGCCGGGCAGGGTCCAGCCCTGTTCGGGGCCGACGATGTGCACGATGCCCTGGCGGATGTCGTTCACCGGGTAATAGACCACCCCGAATTCGCGGGCGTTGCGGTCCAGCGCATCGACCTGGATGCGGCTTTCCTCGTCGTCGATGCCGGTCTGACGGTCCAGCGTGGTGGGCACGTTGTGGTCGGGCACGGCGATGGTGCGTTCGGGCGCGCGGACCGGGCGGCCGGTCATGCGCAGCCCCTCGAAGGCCTGCGGGCTGGTCACCTCGTGGACCAGGTGGCGGTCGATATACAGAAGGCAGGTGCCGTCTTCCTGGCGGTCCACCACATGGGCGTCCCAGATCTTGTCGTAAAGCGTGCGTGCAGGGGTCATGGCTGAGGTCTTTCGGCTGTGATGCAGGAAGGGTGACGGGCGGGCAGCCGTCAGCCCTGAGCGGTCACGCCCAGCATCTCGCCGTAGAAGCGGCCCGGCAGGCGCGCGCGGTCATGAATGTCGAAATAACGCATCATCGGGCCAGATTAGGCCAGCATCCGCCTGCTGGCAAGCGCGCGCATGTCAAGGAAAATGCCGCGAGAGATTGAGACGGGCCGAAAAGATGCTATGTTGGGTGAACCCCTGCGCCGGGGGCTATCGGCGCGCGGACCGGAGGACTACACCCTGTCACAAGACGCCCCGTCGGCCGGTCGGCCGACCTCGACCCAGCAGACCAGCCAGCATACCAGTGACGACATGCTGGCCTTGGTGCTGAATTCCCTTGATGACGACAAGGCCGAGGAGGTCGTCAGCATCGACCTGCGCGGTCGCACGGCCATTGCCGACCACATGGTCATCGCCTCGGGGCGCAGCTCGCGTCAGGTGGGCGCCATCGCGGAGAAGCTGGCCGAGCGCGTGAAGCAGGTCACCGGCCGCAGCCCGCGGATCGAGGGCAAGGATGCCGGCGACTGGGTGCTGATCGACACGGACGACGTGATCGTCCACGTGTTCCGCCCCGAGGTCCGCGACTTCTATCAGCTGGAAAAGATGTGGCTGCCCGCCGATGCGCTGGCCCGCGTGCGCGAACCCGCCCAACCGTCCAGCTATCAGCCGCAGGACTGATCCGCCGCGATGCGGATCGACATCGCCGCCGTGGGGCGGCTGAAGACCGGCCCCGAGGCGGCGCTGGTCGCCGACTACCTGCAGCGATTTGCCAAGACCGGCCGCAGCCTGGGGCTGCCGGCCGTGTCCGTCGTCGAGGTCGAGGATCGCCGCGCCGGCACCATGGCCGCCGAGGCGGAGCTGCTGTCCCGCGCCATCCCGCCCGGCGCGGCGGTGGTGATGATGGACGAACGCGGCGATCAGCCGACCTCTCCCGAATTCGCCGCGCGGCTGGCGGACTGGCGCGACCAGGCGCGCGACGTGTGCTTCGTGATCGGCGGCGCGGACGGGCTGGATCCGTCGTTGCGGGCGCGGGCCGACTGGCAGATCAGCCTGGGCCGGATGGTCTGGCCGCATCTGCTGGTCCGCGTGATGCTGGCCGAACAGCTGTACCGCGCCGCCACGATCCTCGCCGGGTCGCCCTATCACCGGGCGTAGGGGGCACCGGGCATAGGGGGGCACCGGGCAAGGGCGGGCTTGGTTGCCGCCGCCGCCCGCGAGGCGTAAGTAAGGGCAAAACCGCGAGGCTCCGATGACCAAACCCGTGATCCTGTGCATTCTGGACGGCTGGGGCCAGTCCACCCGACCCGAACAAAGCGCCCCGGACCGGGCGGCGACCCCGAATTTCGACCGTCTGATGCGCGACTGTCCCCATGCGACGCTGGTGACGCACGGTCCCGACGTGGGCCTGCCGCGCGGCCAGATGGGCAATTCCGAGGTGGGTCACACGAATATCGGCGCCGGACGCGTGGTCGCGATGGACCTGGGCGCGATCGATCTGGCGATCGAGGATGGCAGCTTTGGCCGCAACGCGCCGCTGCTGGCGTTCATCGACCGGCTGAAGGCCACCGGCGGGACCGCGCATCTGCTGGGTGTCGTCTCGGATGGCGGTGTTCACGGTCATATCGTCCATGTGCTGGCCGCGGCCCGCGCGGTGGCCCAGGCAGGCGTGCCGGTGGTGATCCACGCGATCACCGACGGCCGCGACGTGGCCCCCGATTCGGCACCGGGCTTCCTGGCCACGCTGCAGGACGGGCTGCCTGCAGGGGCGCGGATCGGCACGGTGATCGGTCGCTATTACGCACTGGATCGCGACAGCCGCTGGGACCGGGTGCAGCGCGCGTTCGACGCCATCGTCGCCGGACAGGGAGAGGCCGCGCCGGACGCCGCGTCCGCCATCGCCACGGCCCATGCGCGCGGCGAGATGGACGAGTTCGTGCCGCCCTTCGTCATCGGTGGCTATGCAGGTGCGCGGGATGGGGACGGGGTCTTCTGCCTGAACTTCCGCGCCGACCGCGCGCGTGAAATCCTGTCTGCCCTGGGTGATCCCGTCTTCGACGGCTTTGACGCCGCCACGCGCCCGGCCTGGGCCGCGATGCTGGGCATGGTCGATTATTCGACCCGCCATGACAGCTTCATGCATGCGGCCTTTCCCAAGCGGCAGGTGCAGAACACCCTTGGGGCCTGGGTCGCGGCCAAGGGCCTGCGCCAGTTCCGCCTGGCCGAGACCGAGAAATACCCCCACGTGACCTTCTTCCTGAACGGCGGCAAGGAAACGCCCGAACCGGGCGAGGATCGCCACATGCCGCAAAGCCCCAAGGTCGCGACCTATGACCTGGCGCCCGAGATGGCGTCCGTCGAGGTCACCGACAGGCTGGTCCAAGTGATCGGTCAGGGCTACGATCTGATCGTGGTGAACTATGCCAACCCCGATATGGTCGGCCATACCGGCGATCTGGACGCGGCCGCCCGCGCCTGCGAGGCGGTGGATCGCGGCCTGGGCCGGATGCTGGCCGCGCTGGACGCGGTCGGGGGGGCGGCGGTGATCTGCGCCGATCACGGCAATTGCGAACAGATGATCGACCCGGTGACGGGCGGGCCGCATACCGCGCACACGCTGAACCCGGTCCCGGTCATCGTCTATGGCGCGCCGGGCGTCACGGGTCTGCGCGACGGGCGCCTGGCCGATCTGGCGCCGACGGTCCTGGCGCTGATGGGGCTGGATCAGCCCTCCGACATGACCGGGGAAAGCCTGATCGTCCCATGAGAACCCGCCTTGCCCTGGCGCTCTGCGCCGCCCTTGCCGGTCCGGCCCTTGCGCAGACCACCCCCGCCAACCAGGCGGTCGCGGATGCCGAGGCCGCCGCGGCGCTCCTGCGCGCGGCCATCGGCCAGCTGGCCGAGGCGGTCAGCGCCGACGACCAGGTGGTGGCCCTGACCGAGGTCATTCGCGGATACGAACTGGGCCTGGCCGCCCTGCGCGGCG
>NZ_VDDD01000142.1 GCF_006151785.1 Paracoccus marcusii | reverse complement strand
CGCACCACGCCCGCGGCCTGCGCCATGACCGCGGGCGCGGACAGCCCGTCCCCGATCACCACCTGCAGCGGCGCGTCCAGCCGGGGCAGGTCATGGGGCGCCAGCCGCCGCCCCAGGTCGGGGCGGCGCAGATAGGTGGCGCGGTCGGTCGCCATGCTGTCCACCCGCAGCACCGGCAGCGGGCCAAGGTCCTGCGCCAGCGCGTCCCAATCCACCTGCCCGTGGATCGCATCGCGCGCCGCCGCGTGGTCCTGCTGAAACCGCAGCAGGTCCGGCAGCGCGGTGGGCCCGGCCCCCGCCTGCAGCCGCACCCGCGCCGGTGTCAGGGCGGACAGGCGGTGCAGGTCCGGCGCGCTCATGCGGACAGCCCCAGGCGGCGGGCCATCGCGCCGGTATCGGGCAAGGCACGACCCACAAGGCCGAACGCATCCAGCCAGGCCGCGAATTCGGGTGCCGGGGTCAGGCCGGTGGTTTCGCGCAGATAGGCGATGTCCTCGAATGCTAGGCTTTGATAACCCAGCATCACGTCGTCGGCGCCCGGCACGGCGATCACGAAATTGACCCCCGCCTGCGCCAGCAGCGTCGACAGCGTGTCCATGTCGTCCTGGTCGGCCTCGACATGGTTGGTATAGCAGACATCGACCCCCATCGGCAGGCCCAGCAGCTTGCCGCAGAAATGATCCTCCAGCCCCGCACGGATGATCTGCTTGCCGTCGAACAGGTATTCCGGCCCGATGAAGCCCACGACAGTATTGACCAGCAGCGGCGCATAGGCGCGGGCGACGCCCTGGGCGCGGGCCTCCATCGTCTGCTGATCGACACCGTGATGGGCGTCGGCCGACAGGGCGGACCCCTGCCCCGTCTCGAAATACATCACGTTCTGGCCGACCGTGCCCCGCCCCGCCGCCAGTCCCGCCTGATGGGCCTCCTCCAGCATCGACAGGGTGATGCCGAAACCTTCGTTGGCAGCCTGGCTGCCCGCGACCGACTGGAAGATCAGGTCCACGGGCGCGCCCCGCTCCAGCAGGGTCAGGGCGTTGGTCACATGGGTCAGCACGCAGGTCTGCGTGGGGATGTCCAGCGCCTGGCGCATCTCGTCCAGGGCGGTCAGCAGGGCGTGGCAGTTGGCCAGGTTGTCCGACGCCGGGTTGATCCCGATCACTGCGTCGCCCGCCCCCTGCAGCAGCCCGTCCAGCACCGCGACCGCGATGCCGCGCGGGTCATCCGCCGGATGGTTGGGCTGCAGCCGCGAGGCCAGCACCCCCGCCCCTCCGATGGTGTTCCGGAATGCCGTGATGACCCGCACCTTGCGCGCCACGCGGATCAGATCCTGGTTGCGCATCAGCTTGCTGACCGCGGCCACCATCTCCGGCGTCAGGCCGGGGGCGACGGTGGCCAGCGCCGCACCGTCCGTGGCGGGTGACAGCAGCCAGTCGCGCAGATCGCCCACGGTCATCGACGCGACCGGCGCAAAGGCCGCGCGGTCGTGGCCATCGATGATCAGGCGTGTGACCTCGTCATCCTCATAGGCAATCAGTGCATCGGACAGGAAGGTGGTCAGCGGCAGGTCCATCAGCACGCGCCGCGCCGCCACGCGTTCCAGCGCGCTGCCCGCCGCGATCCCGGCCAGCTGATCGCCCGACCGTTCCTGCGAGGCCGCGGCCATCACCGCAGCCAGGCTGTCAAAGCGAAATCTGTGGTCGCGCGCTGTGGCGGCATACGTGGCCATGACCATCCCCGGTTGTCGGGGGACAGAATGACCCGAACGGCATCGGGGTCAAGGCATCGATGAAAGGGGGGGTTGGTGCGGCCGAGAAGACTCGAACTTCCACTCCGGTTAAGGAACAGCGACCTCAACGCTGCGCGTCTACCAATTCCGCCACGGCCGCATCCGGGCAGTGCGCGCCTGATAGCCGAGGCCGATTGCAAAGAAAAGCGGTTTCTGCGGATGCCGACGGATGTTGACGGGGAAGGACGAAGAGGCCACATCGCAACCATGGTTGAATGGATCATCAGCAGCGGCCTGACCGCGCATGCCGACGCCGTGGCCCTGATGGAGGATCGCGTGGCGCAGATCCATGCAGGCCAGGCCCCCGAGGCCGTCTGGCTGGTCGAGCACCCGCCCTTGTACACGGCCGGGACCAGCGCCCGCCCCCAGGACCTGCTGGACGCGCGCTTTCCGGTGCACCAGACCGGGCGGGGCGGTCAGTACACCTATCACGGGCCGGGCCAGCGCGTGGCCTATGTCATGCTGGACCTGAACCGGCGTGGCCGCGACGTGCGCGCCTTTGTCGGACAGCTGGAGGGGTGGGTGATCGACGCGCTTGCCAGCTTCGGCGTGTCAGGCCAGATCCGCGAGGGGCGCGTGGGCGTCTGGGTGCCGCGTCCCGACAAGCCCCCCCTGCCCGATGGCCAGATGCGCGAGGACAAGATCGCCGCCATCGGCGTCAAGCTGCGCCGATGGGTCAGCTTTCACGGCATCGCCGTCAACGTGGACCCCGACCTGTCGCATTACGGCGGGATCGTGCCCTGCGGGATCAGCGGGCACGGCGTGACCTCGCTGGTCGATCTGGGGCTGCCGGTAGGGATGGCCGATCTGGACGTGGCGCTGCGCCAGGGTTTTGCACGCACATTCGGCTAGGCCGGCGATCAATTCTTTCCTTGCGACCTTTCGATGGCTGGATTTCCGGGGCGCGTTGGTCCTACGGTGCCCTTCGGGAGACCACGGCCCCTCCAGGGCCCAGCGAGGAACTACGCATGAAATCAGCCATTGTCGGCGCCCTGTTGGGCGCGACCCTAGCCATCCCGGCCGTCGCGCAGGAAGCGGGCGACGCCGCCGCGGGCGAGGGCGAATTCCGCAAATGCCGCGCCTGCCACATGATCCAGGACGACAGCGGGACAGACATCGTCAAGGGCGGGGCCACCGGTCCCAACCTGTGGAACATCGTCGGCGCGCCCATCGCCCACATGGAAGGCTTCAACTATGGCGACGGCCTGCTGGCCGCCAAGGAAGCCAACCCGGACATGGTCTGGACCGAGGAGGAGCTGGTCGCCTACGTGACCGACCCGACGGCTTGGGTGAAGGAAAAGTCAGGCGACGATTCGGCCCGCAGCAAGATGACCTTCAAGCTGAACCGCAACCAGGCGGACGTCGCGGCCTATCTGGCCTCGGTTTCGCCGGACGCGCCCGCCGAATGATCCTCTGACGCGGCCCCGTGCCGCCTTGGCGCCCCGGCCGGGTTTTTCGGACCCGGCCGGGGCGTTTGCCTCCGGGGCCACTGTGACGCATTGCCCGGTGCCCGCAGGTGGTCTAAAGAATGCGTGATAATGACGGTCGACAGGCCGGATCGACGACATCTTGAGGGAGTTCGGGTATGGCAGACGCAGCCGCACACGGCCACGACGACCATCATGACACACGCGGGTTCTTCACCCGCTGGTTCATGTCCACCAATCACAAAGACATTGGTATTCTTTACCTTTTCACCGCCGGCCTGGCGGGCCTGATCTCGGTCAGCTTCACCGTCTACATGCGGATGGAACTGCACGAGCCGGGTGTGCAGTACATGTGCATGGAAGGCGCGCGATTCTTTGCGAATGCCGCGGCCGAATGTACCCCCAACGGACACCTGTGGAACGTCATGATCACGTATCATGGCGTGCTGATGATGTTCTTCGTCGTCATTCCGGCGCTGTTCGGCGGTTTCGGCAACTACTTCATGCCGCTGCAGATCGGTGCACCGGACATGAGCTTCCCGCGGATGAACAACCTCAGCTACTGGCTCTATGTCGCCGGCCTGCTGCTGGGCATCGCCTCGCTGCTGGCACCGGGCGGCAACCAGCAGCCCGGTTCGGGCATCGGCTGGGTGCTGTACCCGCCGCTGTCGACGACCGAGGGCGGCTATTCGACCGACCTCGCGATCTTCGCGGTTCACGTCTCGGGCGCCTCGTCGATCGTCGGTGCGATCAACATCATCACCACCTTCCTGAACATGCGCGCCCCCGGCATGACGCTGTTCAAGGTGCCGCTGTTCGCCTGGTCGGTGTTCATCACCGCCTGGCTGATCCTGCTGGCCCTGCCCGTCCTGGCCGGCGCCATCACCATGCTGCTGATGGACCGCAACTTCGGCACGAACTTCTTCAACCCGGCCGGCGGCGGTGACCCGGTGCTGTACCAGCACATCCTGTGGTTCTTCGGCCACCCGGAAGTGTACATCATCATCCTGCCCGGCTTCGGCATCATCAGCCACGTCATCGCGACCTTCTCGCGCAAGCCGATCTTCGGCTACCTGCCGATGGTCCTGGCGATGGCCGCGATCGGGATCCTGGGCTTCGTCGTCTGGGCGCACCACATGTACACCGTCGGCATGTCGCTGACCCAGCAGAGCTACTTCATGCTGGCCACGATGACGATCGCCGTGCCTACGGGCATCAAGGTCTTCTCGTGGATCGCGACGATGTGGGGCGGCTCGGTCGAGTTCAAGACGCCGATGCTCTGGGCCTTCGGCTTCCTGTTCCTGTTCACCGTCGGCGGCGTGACCGGCGTGGTGCTGAGCCAAGCGCCGCTGGACCGCGTGTATCACGACACCTACTATGTCGTGGCGCACTTCCACTACGTGATGTCGCTCGGCGCGGTCTTCGCGATCTTTGCGGGCATCTACTACTGGATCGGCAAGATGTCGGGTCGCCAGTACCCGGAATGGGCCGGCAAGCTGCACTTCTGGGCGATGTTCATCGGTGCGAACCTGACCTTCTTCCCCCAGCACTTCCTGGGCCGTCAGGGCATGCCTCGCCGCTATATCGACTATCCGGTGGAATACGCCTTCTGGAACGCGATCAGCTCGTGGGGCGCCTATCTGTCCTTCGCGTCGTTCATCTTCTTCATCGGCGTGATGTTCTACACCCTGTTCGCCGGCAAGCGCGTCACCCAGAACAACTACTGGAACGAGTACGCCGACACGCTGGAATGGACCCTGCCCTCGCCCCCGCCCGAGCACACGTTCGAGCAGCTGCCCAAGCGCGAGGACTGGGACCGCAGCCCGGCCCACTGAGGCACATCCCTCGATGCCCTATCATTGGACAGAAACGGCCCCGGACACGTCCGGGGCCTTTTTGCAAACCGTGACCCTGTGGCCGCACCGGTCGCTGCCCAAACGGGGCTTCGTCTGGTTCATCGGAACGACGGCCACGCTGCTGCTGCTGCCGATCCTGGCGGTTCTGGGGGCGCAGGTGCTGTGGGGGCTGCTGCCCTTTATGATGCTGACGGTGGGGGGCGTGTGGATCGCCCTGCGCCAGACCTATCGCACCGGACAGACGCGCGAGGAGCTGGTCATGGACCGCAGCCGCCTGCAGATCCGGCGCAACGATCCGGGACGTCCAGAGCGCCTGTGGCAGACCAACAGCTATTGGGTGCGCCCGGGCCTGCGCAATGGTCCGGTCGAGGCCTATCTGACCCTGTCCGACGGCCAGCGCGAGATCGAGCTGGGCGCGTTCCTGACCCCCGATGAACGCCGCGACCTCTGCGACGAGCTGATGCGGCGGCTGGCGCGGCTGCGCTAGTCGTCGTCGGCGCGGTCCGGCAGGTCGTCGTGGTCGGTCTTGGCAAAGTCTTCCAGCTCTGCCTCGGTCATGCTGTGATACATGTCCTTGGACGCGCCCTGTAGGTCGCCGACCTTCGTCTCGCCGCGCTTGGCGGACAGGGCGGCGCCTGCGGCGCGTTGCTGGGCTTTGGATCGTGCGGGCATGGGGTCACCTCCTGCCCGCACAACGCGTGATGCGACGCGCGGGTTTCAGGCCAGCAGGCGCGCCTTGACGGCCGGACCCACCGCACCGAAATCCATCTGGCCGGCATGGCGCTCCTTCAGCGCGGCCATCACGCGACCCATGTCGCGGATGCCCTCGGCACCCAGATCGGCGATGGCCGCGTCGATCGCGGCGGTCGTCTCGACGCTGTTCATCTGGCGCGGCAGAAACTCCTGGATCACGCCGATCTCGTCCTCCTCCTTGGCGGCCAGCTCCAGACGGCCGCCCTCCTCATAGGCCTTGGCCGATTCCTGGCGCTGCTTGACCATGCGCGACAGGATCATGACCAGGTCGCCCTCGGTCAGGGTGCCGTCGGTGTCCCCGCTGCGCGCGGCGATCTCGCGGTCCTTGACGGCGGCGGCGATCAGGCGCAGCGTCGACAGCCGGGCGCTGTCGCGGGCCTTCATCGCCTCTTTGGTGGCGGCTTGCAGCTTGGCGCGCAGATCCATCTTCGTCTCCAACCCAAGGCGCGGGATGCGCCCGAAAGAACCGCATCTAGCCCCCCGGCGCCTGCGTTTCAAGCGCGGCTCCCGGGCCGCTGCGGGTTGACCTTGGGGCGTCTGCCCCCTATTCACCGGCTGATTTCATTCCAGAGGTGCCGACATGGCTGCTAAACCGACCGCCTGCCTGGCGCTTGCCGACGGGACCGTCTTCTATGGCATGGGCTTTGGCGCCCCCGGCGAGGTCGTCGCCGAGCTGGTCTTCAACACCGCGATGACCGGCTATCAGGAGATCATGACCGATCCCTCCTATGCCAGCCAGGTCGTGACCTTCACCTTTCCCCATATTGGTAATACCGGCGTCACGCCGGAGGATGACGAGGCGCCCGATCCGGTCGCCAGCGGCATCGTCGTCCGGTGGGACCCGACCGAGCCGTCGAACTGGCGCAGCACGTCCGAACTGACCGACTGGATGGCCCGCCGCGGCCGCATCGGCATCGGCGGCGTGGACACCCGCCGCCTGACCCGCGCGATCCGTCAGCAGGGTGCACCCCATGTCGTCCTGGCGCATGATCCCGACGGCAATTTCGACATCGAGGCGATGATCGCCCGCGCCCGCGACTGGCAGGGCCTGGTCGGCCTGGATCTGGCCCGCGGCGTCAGCTGCGCGCAAAGCTATCGGTGGGATCAGGGGTCGTGGGAATGGGGCGCAGGTTTCGGCACCGCACCCGGCGACAAGCCGTTCAAGGTCGTGGCGCTGGATTACGGTGCGAAACGCAACATCCTGCGCTCTCTGGTGGCCCATGGCGCCGATGTCACCGTCCTGCCCGCCACCGCCACCGCCGAGGAGGTGATGGCGCACGAGCCCGAGGGCGTGTTCCTGTCGAACGGCCCCGGCGATCCGGCGGCCACGGGGGAATATGCCGTCCCGATGATCAAGGACCTGCTGGGCCGCGACATGCCGATCTTCGGCATCTGCCTGGGTCACCAGATGCTGGCGCTGGCGCTTGGCGCCAAGACGGTCAAGATGGGCCACGGCCATCACGGCGCGAACCACCCCGTGCGCGACGTCGAGACCGGCAAGGTCGAGATCACCTCGATGAACCATGGTTTCGCCGTCGATTCGCAAAGCCTGCCGGTCGGCGTGATCGAGACCCATGTCAGCCTGTTCGACGGCAGCAACTGCGGCATCCGCATGCAGGACAAGCCGGTCTTTTCCGTCCAGCACCACCCCGAGGCTTCGCCCGGTCCCCAGGACAGCCTGTACCTGTTCAAGCGGTTCACCGATTCGATGCGCGCGCGCCGCGCCTGATGACGAATTGGTCCCGTGCGACCGGTTTTTGCCGGTCGCGCGGGATCGCTTAATCTTCTGTTAACGCATCACGTGCCAAGACGGGTCGATCCTGATGGGAAACGACCATGGCGCAGCCTGCCCCCCTGCCCCGGCCTGCCAACCTGCCCGATCCGGCCACCGCCGGCAGCGCGGTCCTGTGCGGGCCGACGCTGGCGCCGCGCGACCGGCGGTCGCTTGGTAAGCGTCCGGTCTAACCGCTACCCGTTCCAGTGCCATGGCAGCAGTTCATCGATCTTGGTGATCTTGTAG
>NZ_VDDD01000141.1 GCF_006151785.1 Paracoccus marcusii | reverse complement strand
GCCCGGGCAGGGTGCGGTCCAGCCGGGCCAGCGCCTCGGCCCGGCGCACGCGGCGAAAGCGCCATCCGCCCCGCACCGCCGCGATCACGACCGCCAGCAGCCACAGGCCCGCCAGCCAAGGCAGCAGCACTTGAGGCAAGGCCGCCACCGCGCCCAGCCACAGCAACGCGATGCCGAAAAACAGCAGCGTCGTCAGCGGCCAGAAGGCCCGCGCCGCGCGTTCCCATGCCATGCCCGCGCGGGTCAGGCGCAGGGCACGGGCCACCGGCCCCATCTCCGTTGTGAAAATACCCTCGGGGGTCCGGGGGCTGACGGCCCCCGGGCTGTCGGTGTCGTGCTGTCGCCCGATCAAAGCCATGCCGGGATGCTATCCCGTGCCAGCATTTCCTCAAACGTGGGGCGTGCCCGGATGACGGCGAAGTGATCGCCCTGCACCAGCACCTCGGGGACCAGCGGGCGGGAATTGTATTCCGACGCCATCACTGCACCATAGGCCCCGGCCGACCGGAACGCGACCAGCCCCCCTGCCGCCAGTTCGGGCAGATCGGCCCCTTTCTGGAAGGTATCCCCCGATTCGCAGACCGGACCCACCACGTCATAGGGCCGCACCGGCGCGCCGACGGCGGGCTCGACCAGTGGGACGATGTCATGATGCGCGCCGTACATGGCCGGGCGCAGCAGGTCGTTCATCGCCGCATCCACGATCAGGAAGTCGCGATCCTCGCCGTTCTTCACATAGATCACCCGCGACAGCAGGACGCCGGCATTGCCGACGATGTTGCGGCCCGGCTCGATCTCGATCTGACAGCCCAGATCGCCCACCGTCTCGCGGATCACCTGCCCGTATTCGATGGGCAAAGGCGGCGCGCTGTTGTCGCGGCGATAGGGGATGCCCAGGCCACCGCCCAGGTCCAGGCGGGTGATGTCGTGCCCCTCGGCGCGCAGCGCACGGGTCAGTTCGGCCACCTTCAGATAGGCGGCGCGGAAGGGCGCCAGATCGGTCAGCTGGCTGCCGATATGCACGTCCACACCCACGACGCGCAGACCCGGCAGGGACGCGGCCTCGGCATAGACGGCCATGGCGCGGGAAATCGGGATGCCGAACTTGTTGTCGGACTTGCCCGTGGCGATCTTCTCATGCGTCTTGGCGTCCACGTCGGGGTTCACGCGGATCGCCACCGGCACCGTGGCGCCTATGCTGACGCACAGTGCGGACAGGGCACGCATCTCGGGCTCGCTCTCGATGTTGAACTGCCGGATGCCGCCTTCGATGGCCATGCGCATCTCGGGGATGGTCTTGCCCACGCCCGAGAACACGATTCGCTCGCCGGGTACGCCGGCGGCCTTGGCACGGGCGTATTCCCCGCCCGACACCACGTCCATGCCCGCGCCCAGATCGCCCATCAGCTTCAGCACCGCCAGGTTGCTGTTCGACTTGACCGCAAAGCAGACCAGGTGGTCGGTCCAGTCCAGCGCCTGCCGGAACAGGCCGAAATGCCGCGTCAGCGTGGCCGCGGAATAGACGTAGACGGGTGTGCCGACCTGCTGCGCGATGCAGGACAGGGGCACGTCCTCGGCGTAGAGCTCGCCGTTCCTGTAGAGGAAGTGGTCCATCTACAGCTCGGCCGACACGCCGAACCGGGCATCGCCGCTGACGGTGACGCCCATCTGCTGCTGCAGGGGCTTCTCGACCGGGCGCTGCGGGGCGCCGTCGACGCCGCAGCTGGCCAGGACGGCCACGACCACGACCAGGACGACGACGATGATGACCGTGTTTCTCATGCCAGTTTCTCCTTCCAGCGGGCGATCTGCGCGCGCACCTGCGCGGGCGCCGTGCCGCCATAGCTTTGGCGCGAGGCGACGGAATTGTGCACGCCCAGCACATTGAACACATCGTCGGTGATCTGACCATGCACCGATTGCATCTGCGCCAGCGACAGATCGGGCAGATCGACGCCCCCCTGTTCGGCCAGGGCCACCAGCGATCCGGTGACGTGATGGGCGTCGCGGAACGGCAGGCCCAGTTCGCGCACCAGCCAGTCGGCCAGATCCGTCGCGGTCGAGAACCCGGCCCCCGCCGCGGCCTCCAGCCGGTCGCGGTTCGCAGTCAGGTCCGACAGCATGCCGGTCATCGCGGCCAGCGCCAGCATCAGCGTGTCGGCGGCGTCGAAGACCTGCTCCTTGTCTTCCTGCATGTCCTTGGAATAGGCCAAGGGCAGGCCCTTCATCACCGTGAACAGCGCGACCGTGGCCCCCAGGATGCGGCCGATCTTGGCGCGGATCAGCTCGGCCGCGTCGGGGTTGCGTTTCTGCGGCATGATCGACGACCCGGTCGACCACTTGTCCGACATGGACACGAAGCGGAACTGTGCCGACGACCAGATCACCAGCTCCTCGGCCAGGCGCGACATGTGGACAGCGCAGATGCTGCTGGCCGCCAGGAACTCCAGCGCGAAATCCCGGTCGCTGACCGCGTCCAGGCTGTTGGCCATGGGACGGTCGAAATCCAGGGCCGCAGCAGTCATGTCCCGGTCGATCGGATAGCCCGTGCCCGCCAGCGCCGCGGCCCCCAGGGGCGATTCGTTCATGCGCTTGCGGGCGTCCTGGAACCGCGACAGGTCGCGGCCGAACATCTCAACATAGGCCATCATGTGGTGGCCCCAGGTCACCGGCTGCGCGGTCTGCAGATGGGTGAAGCCCGGCATGACCCAATCGGCGCCGCCTTCGGCCTGCGACAAAGCCGCGCGGATCAGCGCGGTCAGCCCGTCGATGGCCGCGTCGCACTGGTCGCGCACCCACAGCCGGAAATCGGTCGCCACCTGGTCATTCCTGGACCGGCCCGTGTGCAGGCGGCCTGCGGGTTCGCCGATGACCTCTTTCAGGCGGGCCTCCACGTTCATGTGGATGTCCTCCAGGTCGGTGCGGAAGGCGAACTGGCCGGCCTCGATTTCTGACAAGACGGTGAGCAGGCCTTTCCCGATGGCCTCGGCATCGCTATCGCTGATGATGCCCGTGGCGGCCAGCATCGCCGCATGGGCCCGGCTGCCCCGGATATCCTGGGCGTAGAGCCGCCGGTCGAACCCGATCGAGGCGTTGATCGCCTCCATGATCGCGTCGGGACCGGCGGCAAAGCGCCCGCCCCACATGCTGTTGGCGGTGGTCTGGGGCCGGTCGGTCATCAAGTACGTCCTTCGGAGGTCACATGCTGCGTTCCGCCCTGCTTTATACGGCCCTTGTTTTCGGTGCAAACACCGCCTTCGCCGCAGGCCCCGACTGGCAGGCGGCGCGCGACGGGGGGCTGGACAAGCTGGTCGTGGCCGAAGACCCCGCCCGCGTGGCGGCCGCCGAGTTCACCGACCGCGACGGCGGCACCCACACCCTGGCCGACTGGCAGGGCAAGGTCGTGCTGCTGAACTTCTGGGCCACCTGGTGCGCGCCCTGCCGCGAGGAGATGCCCGCCTTGGACCGCCTGCAGGCCGAACTGGGCGGCGACGACTTCGAGGTGGTGACGATCGCCACCGGACGCAACGCGGTCGAGCGCATCGACGATTTCTATGCCGAGGTCGGCGTCGAGAACCTGCCGGTCCTTTTGGACCCGCGCCAGCAGGTCGCGCGCGAGATGGGCGTCGTGGGCCTGCCCGTGACGGTGCTGATCGACCGCGAGGGCCGCGAGGTCGCCCGCTATCTGGGCGACGCCGAATGGGATTCGAACGCCGCCAAGACGCTGCTCACCCAGCTGACAGCGCCCTGACGGAACCATGCCTGTGGCAGGTCACGACATGGTCGTTCACCATGCCCGTGGCCTGCATGAAGGCATAGGTGATCACCGGACCGCAGAACCCGAAACCGCGTGCCTTCAACGCCTTGGACATCGCGTGCGATTCGGGCGTGTCGGTGGGGACGTGTCCCAGGTCCGGCCAGTCGTTCTGGATCGGCGCGCCGCCGACAAAGGACCACAGCCAGGGGGCGAACCCTTCGGACGCCTCGATGTCCAGAAAGGCGCGGGCGCCGCGCACGGTGGCCTCGATCTTGCCGCGGTGGCGGATGATGCCGGGGTTCGTCAGCGCACGGTCGATCCGCGCCGCGTCCCACGCCGCCACGCGTTCGGGGTCGAACCCGTCGAACTCGGCGCGAAAGGCATCGCGTTTCTTCAGGATGGTGATCCAGGACAGGCCCGCCTGGAACCCGTCCAGCACCAGCTTTTCCCACAGCGCGCGCGGGTCGCGTTCGGGCACGCCCCATTCGGTGTCGTGATAGGCGACATAGACCGGCAGATCGCCGCACCATCCGCAACGGTCCATCATCTGTTAACCCAAACCTGAGAAAGAGATCACGATTCACGGCAGGTTAAGCCAATATGGGCAGACTGCAAGCAGACCCGACTCGGTAAGAGGCCGCCCGTGAGCGACAGAATTATGGACAACAGCTCGCCCCTAGAGGACGCGATCCGCCATCAGGACCGCATCACCCTGGCGGCTGTCACGTCGGCGGTGGAAAAGGGCAGCGCGACGCTGGCCTTCCAGCCCATCGTCCAGGCGCAGCGCACCAAGACCCCCGCCTTTTACGAGGGACTGATCCGCATCATCGACGACAGCGGCCGCCTGGTGCCCCTGCGCGATTTCATGCCCCAGGCCGAAGTCACGGAACTGGGCCGCAAGATCGACTGCCTGTCGCTGTCCCTGGGCCTGCAGACCCTGGCCGAGGATCCGGGCCTGCGCCTGTCGATCAACATGTCGGCACGCTCGATCCTGTATCCCGAATGGATCAACACCCTGCGCCGCGGGGTGTCCGACGACACCACCCTGGGCGAACGCCTGATCCTGGAGATCACCGAAAGCAGCGCCATGGGCATGCCCGAGGAGGTCCAGACCTTCATGGCCGAGGTGCAGGGATACGGCATCAGCCTGGCGCTGGACGATTTCGGGGCGGGCTATACCTCGTTCCGCTATCTGCGCGACTTCTGCTTCGACATGATCAAGATCGACGGCCAGTTCATCCGCGAGATCGCGACCAAGCCCGACAATCAGGTCCTGACGCGCGCGCTGCAATCCATCGCGCATCATTTCGACATGTTCACCGTGGCGGAATCGGTCGAGACGGCGGACGAGGCCGCCTTCCTGATCGATATCGGCATCGATTGCCTGCAGGGCTACTATTTCGGGGCCCCGACCATTGCCCCGCCCTGGAAGAAACCCCCGTCCTTGGCCAGCCGCTGACGGCGACTTCCGCCCATCCGGGCGGGGGCCATCATCCGAAAGTCCCAAGGCTTCGACTTGACGTAGCGTCCCGAAACAGCATCCTGACCCCAGGCCGGTTCGTCCGGCACTGATGCGAAGGAGTCTGCCGTGACCAAAGCCGTAATCGTTTCCGCCGCCCGCACCCCGGTCGGAAGTTTCCTGGGGGCCTTTGCGAATGTCCCCGCCCATGACCTGGGCGCAGCCGTCCTGGCCGAGGTTGTCGCCCGCGCCGGCATCGACGCGGCCGAGGTCGACGAGACGATCCTGGGCCAGGTGCTGACTGCCGCGCAGGGCCAGAACCCCGCCCGCCAGGCGCATATCAAGGCCGGCCTGCCGCAGGAATCCTCGGCCTGGGGCATCAACCAGGTCTGCGGATCGGGCCTGCGCGCCGTCGCGCTGGCCGCGCAGCAGGTGATCTTGGGCGACGCCCGCGTGGTGCTGGCCGGGGGTCAGGAAAGCATGTCCCTGTCGGCGCATGCCGCCTATCTGCGCGCCGGTCATAAGATGGGCGACATGCAGTTCATCGACACGATGATCCGCGACGGGCTATGGGACGCGTTCAACAACTATCACATGGGTCAGACGGCCGAGAACGTCGCCGCCAAGTGGCAGATCAGCCGCGACCAGCAGGACGAATTCGCGCTGGCCTCTCAGAACAAGGCCGAAGCCGCCCAGAAGGAAGGCCGCTTTGACGACGAGATCGTCGGCTATACCGTCAAGACCCGCAAGGGCGAGACGGTCGTCGACAAGGACGAATACATCCGCCACGGCGCCACGATCGAGGCGATGCAGAAGCTGCGCCCCGCCTTTACCAAGGACGGATCGGTCACCGCGGCCAATGCATCCGGTCTGAACGACGGCGCGGCCGCGGTCATGGTGATGACCGAGGACGAGGCCGCGCGCCGCGGCCTGACGCCCTTGGCGCGCATCGCAAGCTATGCCACCGCGGGCCTGGACCCGGCGATCATGGGCACCGGCCCGATCCCAGCCAGCCGCCGCGCGCTGGAGAAGGCCGGCTGGTCGGTCGGCGATCTGGACCTGGTCGAGGCGAACGAGGCCTTTGCCGCCCAGGCCTGTGCGGTGAACAAGGACATGGGATGGGATCCGTCCATCGTGAACGTCAACGGCGGCGCCATCGCCATCGGTCACCCGATCGGCGCCTCGGGCGCGCGCGTCCTGAACACGCTGCTGTTCGAGATGCGCCGCCGCGACGCGAAAAAGGGCCTGGCCACGCTGTGCATCGGCGGGGGCATGGGCGTCGCCATGTGCCTGGAACGCTGAGCCAATTCGGCGCGCAATTATCTTGCGCGCCGAAACTTCATTGATTAGCAATATTTCAAGAACCTAAAGAAGGAGGGGGAAACATGTCGAAAGTCGCACTGGTCACCGGAGGATCGCGGGGCATCGGCGCCGCCATCTCGAAGGCGCTGAAGGATGCGGGCTATACGGTCGCGGCCAATTACGCCGGCAACGACGACGCCGCGCGCGCCTTCACCGAGGAGACCGGCATCAAGACCTACAAATGGTCGGTCGCCGATTACGACGCCTGCGCCGAAGGCATCAAGCAGGTCGAGGCCGAACTGGGCCCCATCGCCGTGCTGGTCAACAACGCCGGCATCACCCGCGACGCGATGTTCCACAAGATGACCCCCCAGCAGTGGAAAGAGGTCATCGACACCAACCTGACCGGCGTCTTCAACATGACCCACGGCGTCTGGAACGGCATGCGCAACGCCAAGTTCGGCCGCGTGATCAACATCAGTTCGATCAACGGGCAGAAGGGTCAGGCGGGCCAGGCGAACTATTCCGCAGCCAAGGCGGGTGACCTGGGCTTCACGAAGGCGCTGGCCCAAGAGGGCGCGCGCGCGGGCATCACCGTCAACGCCATCTGCCCGGGTTACATCGGCACCGAGATGGTGCGCGCCATCGACGAAAAGGTGCTGAACGAACGCATCATCCCGCAGATCCCCGTCGGCCGCCTTGGCGAACCCGAGGAGATCGCCCGCGCCGTGGTGTTCCTGGCCGCGGACGATGCGGGCTTCATCACCGGGTCCACGATCAGCGCGAATGGCGGCCAATTCTTCGTCTGACATCGGACCGCACTGCTGAAACGGCAAGGCCCGCGCGATCTGCGCGGGCCTTTTTCCGTCTGGTGTCGGGTCGGCGACGGGTCAGTGACCCAGTCTGTTGATCTGCTCCTTGAGACGCAGTTTTTCGCGCTTCATCGCGGTGATTTCGTGGTCGCGGGCACTGGGGCTCCTCTGGGCCCTCTCCACGGCAACCGAAAGGTTCTGATGCTTCTTGCGAAGCTCCTCGACATGGGAAGCAACCGTCATCGCGTACTCCTCTATAGTTGTCTCGAACCCGTCCAGTGCACCACAGCTCGTTGATTCTGTCACGCGGCTTTCGCAATTCCCATCGCGATCGGCGCACCATCGCGCAGAACCTGGGCAGCCAGGGGGGTCAGATCCTCGGCATCGCGGTCGTGGCGGGGGGCGGCATGGGTGATCAGGGGTGCCAGCAGGCGCAGCGGACCGCGCGCGCCCTTTCGCGCCGCGACCAGGACGCGCCCCGCCGGGCTGCCCTCCCGCGCGGCGATGGGCAGGATCGTCACCGCCCCGGCACGCG
>NZ_VDDD01000013.1 GCF_006151785.1 Paracoccus marcusii | reverse complement strand
CAGCCGATCCGCGCCCGGATCGCCGAAGGCGGCGACGATCACGCCGCGACACGCCGCGGGCGGGTGCAGCGCCGCGATGCCGTCGGCCGCACGGTCCAGCTGGTCCGGGGTGACGATCACCTGCGGCCCTGTGGGCGCCGTCCACGCCTGAAGGCCCGCCAGCCACGGCGCCGCGATCGCGCACATCGCCGCGGTCGTGACTGGGTTCGCGTTGGGATTGGCCAGCAGGATCATCCCGCGCCTGTGGCCCGCTTATCGATGCGCTGTCCATCCCGAAAGACCGGCCGCGATGGCGAAAACATTGCGTGCAGGAATTGTCAGCAATCTGACCGCCCGGCGTGCATCGCGCAGGTTTTTTGCGAACCGACGCCCGCGTGATGGCCGCCCGCCGCTGCGCAGCCCTGCCGAGGCGGTCCAAGGTGATCCCAATTCGGGGCAGCAACGACCCCGGCCAACAGGGAGAACGACCGTGCTTGATCTGAGAAAAGGCATCGCCGCATTGGCGCTTTCGGTGGCGGTGCTGGCCGGACCTGCGGCCATGGCCCAAGGCACACTGCGCATCGGCATGACCGCCGCCGACATCCCGCTGACCACCGGCCAGCCCGATCAGGGCGGCGAGGGGCTGCGCTTCATCGGCTATACGGTCTATGATGCGCTGATCAACTGGGATCTGACGCAGGGCGACGGGCCGTCCGGCCTGGTGCCGGGCCTGGCCACCGCATGGGAGGCCGACGAGGCCGACCGCACCCGCTGGACCTTCACGCTGCGCGAGGGGGTGACCTTCCACGACGGCAGCCCGTTCAATGCCGAGAACGTGGTCTGGAACCTGGACAAGCTGCTGGACGAAAGCGCCGAACAGTATGATCCGCGCCAATCGGCGCAGGGCAAGTCGCGCATTCCCGCCATCGCCAGCTATCGCGCCGTAGACGATCTGACGGTCGAGATCATCACGCATGAGCCGGACGCGACGCTGCCCTATCAGCTGGCCTGGGTGATGATGTCGTCCAAGGCCAACTGGGAGGCGTTGGGCAAGGACTGGGAGCAGGTCGCTGCCAAGCCGTCAGGGACGGGGCCGTGGATGATGGAATCCTTCGTCCCGCGTGAACGGGCCGAGCTGGTGCCCTTTGCCGATTACTGGGACGAGACGCGCATCCCCAAGCTGGACCGGCTGGTGCTGATCCCGTTGCCGGAATCGAATGCACGTTCGGCCGCGCTGATGTCGGGGCAGGTCGACTGGATCGAGGCGCCGGCCCCCGATACCATTCCCGCGATGCAGGGCAACGGCTTTGCCATCACCCAGAACGCGCTGCCGCATAACTGGACCTGGCACCTGAGCCGGGTCGAGGGGTCGCCCTGGAACGACATCCGCGTGCGCAAGGCCGCGAACCTGGCCATCGACCGCGAGGCGATGGGCGCGCTGCTGGGCGGGCTGATGATCCCGGCCAAGGGGTTTGTGCCGCCGGGGTCGCAATGGTTCGGAGAGCCGGATTTCGACGTCACCTATGACCTGGAGGCCGCGCAGGCCCTGATGACCGAAGCCGGGTTCGGCCCCGACAACCGGCTGAAGGTCAAGGCGCTGATCTCTCCCTCCGGGTCGGGCCAGATGCTGCCGCTGCCGATGAACGAATACATCCAGCAGTCGCTGGCCCAAGCCTGGATCGACGTCGAGTTCATGGTCGTCGAGTGGAACCAGATGATCAACCTGTGGCGCGCGGGCGCCGCCGATCCCTCGGTCGAGGGATCGCAGTCGATCAACTTCACCTATTTCATCCAGGATCCGTTCACCGGCTTCATCCGGCACCTGGATTGCGACCTGGTGGCGCCCAACGGCACCAATTGGGGGCATTACTGCGACGAGGACATGCAGGGCCTGTTCGAGGAGATCAAGACCACCTTCGACCCCGCCGAACAGGACGCGGTCCTGCGTCGCACGCATGAAAAGTTCGTCGATGATGCGCTGTTCCTGATGGTCACGCATGACGTGGCGCCCCGCGCCATGTCGCCCAAGGTACAGGGCTTCGTGCAACCGCAGAACTGGTACCTGAACTTCTCGTCCATAACGATGGCCGACTGACCCGCAACCGGCCGCGCCCGTTGCGGGTGCGGCCCAGCCAGGGACGCATGACGTGCTCAGCTATTTCCTTCGACGCCTGATCCTGGTGTTGCCGGTGGCCTTCGGGGTGTCGGTCGTCTGTTTCGCTCTGGTGCAGATCGCGCCGGGCGATCCGCTGACGGCTATCATGCCGGTCGATGCCACCGCCGAACAGCAGGCCGCGATGCGCGCGGCATACGGTTTGGACAAGCCGGTGCCGGTGCAATACCTGATCTGGGTCGGCAACCTGCTGCAGGGAGAGATGGGCCGCTCGATCGCCTCGGGCCGCCCGGTGGCCGACGAGGTCTTCGGCGCGGTCGGCAATTCGCTGCTGCTGGCGGCGGCGGCGGCGGTGATCGCCTTTCCGATCGGCATCTTCCTGGGGTTCCTGGCAGGATATTTCCGCGACACGGCGCTGGACCGGGCGGTGACGGCGCTGTCGATCACGGGCGTGTCGGTGCCGAACTATTGGCTGGGCATCGTGCTGGTCATCATCTTTTCGGTCAATCTGGGCTGGCTGCCGTCGATGGGCGCGGGGCCGGGCGGGTCGCAGGACTGGCAATGGGACTGGGCGCATCTGCGCCACCTAGTCCTGCCTGCGGTGACGCTGGCCGTGGTGCCCATCGGCATCGTCGCGCGCACCGTCCGGGCGCTGGCGGGCGACATCCTGTCGATGGATTTCGTCACCGCGCTTTACGCCAAGGGCCTCAGCCGCGGCGACGTGCTGCGCCATGTGGCCCGCAACGCCGCCGCGACCGCCCTTTCGGTGATGGGGTTGCAGCTGGGATACCTGCTGGGCGGGTCGATCCTGATCGAGACGGTCTTCAACTGGCCCGGATCGGGGTTCCTGCTGTCCAACGCGATCTTTCAGCGCGACCTGCCGCTGCTCCAGGGGACGATCCTGGTGCTGGCCATGTTCTTCGTCGGCATGAACCTGATCGTCGATGTGGCCCAGGCCGCCATCGACCCCCGCGTGAAAAGGAGCTGAGCGCATGGTTCAGGTGACCACAACCATCCCCGCCGTCCCGCCCGCGCAGCGCGGCTACTGGTCGGGCGTGCTGGCGCGGCTGCGGCGCGACCCGGTGTCGATGATCTGCGCGGCCGTGCTGGCGCTGTTGATCCTGTCGGCGGTCTTTGCGCCCTGGCTGGGCTTGGCCGACCCCTATCAGGGCAGCATGATCAACCGCCTGGCCGCCCCCGGCACGCCCGGCCACCTGCTGGGCACGGACGAACAGGGCCGCGACATGCTGTCCCGCCTGATCTATGGCGGGCGGCTGACGCTGTTCATCGGGCTGATGCCGGTGGTGTTGGCCTTCTTCATCGGCGGCACCCTTGGGATCATCGCGGGCTATGTCGGTGGCATCACCAACACGATCATCATGCGGGTCGTGGACGTGTTCTTTGCCTTTCCGTCGGTCCTGCTGGCCATCGCCATCTCGGGCGCCCTGGGCGCGGGGGTGCTGAACAGCCTGGTGTCGCTGACCATCGTGTTCATTCCGCCGGTGACCCGCGTGGCCGAGGCGGTGACCTCGGGCGTGCGGTCCCTGGACTATATCGACGCGGCGCGGGCCTCGGGGGCCAATGCGCTGACGGTGATCCGGGTGCATGTGATCGGCAACGTGCTGTCGCCGATCTTCGTCTATGCGACCTCGCTGACATCGGTCTGCATGATTCTGGCGGCGGGGCTGTCGTTTCTGGGCATCGGCGTGCGCCCGCCCGAACCGGAATGGGGGCTGATGCTGAACACGCTGCGGTCGGCCATCTATGTGAACC
The DNA here is from genome assembly GCF_006151785.1 of Paracoccus marcusii. Taxonomy (GTDB): domain Bacteria; phylum Pseudomonadota; class Alphaproteobacteria; order Rhodobacterales; family Rhodobacteraceae; genus Paracoccus; species Paracoccus marcusii. The sequence continues at coordinate 38,927 of NZ_VDDD01000013.1, read as the reverse complement.
CGTGGCTGGCGGCGCTGCCGGGGGTGATGATCTTTGCCACCTCGCTGTGCCTCAATCTGCTCAGCGACGGTCTGAGGAGTGCGATGAATGTCCGCGACTGACAAACCCCTGCTGAGCGTGCGCGACCTGAAGAAGCATTTTCCCATCAAGGGCGGCATCCTGGGCCGCACCCAGGCCATGGTCCAGGCCGTGGACGGCGTCAGCTTCGACGTCCGCACGGGGGAAACCCTGGGCATCGTCGGCGAATCCGGCTGCGGAAAGTCCACCACGGCGAAACTGCTGATCGGCCTGGTGGACCGCGACGAGGGTGACATCGACCTGGGCGGCAAGTCGCTTGGCCGCGACATAAGCCTGCGCGCGCTGCGCCGCGACATCCAGATGGTCTTCCAGGACAGCTATGCCTCGCTGAACCCGCGCATGACCATCCTGGACAGCATCGCGTTCGGCGCGCGCGTGCAGGGCCTGGACGATCCGGCGGGCCGGGCGCGCCGCCTGATGGCGCGGGTCGGTCTGGACCCCGACCGCTTTGCGGGCCGCTATCCGCACGAACTCTCGGGCGGGCAGCGCCAGCGCATCAACATCGCCCGCGCCCTGGTCATGTCGCCCAAGGTCGTGGTGCTGGACGAGGCCGTCAGAGCGCTGGACAAATCGGTCGAGGCGCAGGTCCTGAACCTGCTGTCGGACCTGCGCGCGGAGTTCGGGCTGACCTATATCTTCATCAGCCATGACCTGAACGTGGTGCGATACATCTCGGACCGCATCCTGGTCATGTATCTGGGCGAGGTCGTGGAACTGGCCCCGGTCGACATGATCTGGGCCGAACAGGCGCATCCCTATACCCGGTCGCTGTTTTCCGCGATGCCGTCGATGGACCCGGACAACCGCACGCAGAAGCCGCCGCTGACCGGCGATCCGCCGAACCCCATCGACCCGCCGCCGGGCTGCCGGTTCCACACCCGCTGCGCCTTTGCGGCCGACATCTGCAAGACCCGCCACCCCGCCCTGGGGCCGATGGTCGCCGGGTCGCCGCATTGGGTCGCCTGTCACCTCCACGACCCGGCATCCGGCCATCCGCGCGCCGGACAGGGGGTGCCCGCATGACGCCGCTGCTGCAGATCGACAATCTGGACGTCCGTTTCAAGGGCGGGCGCACGGTCCATGCCATTAACGACCTGTCCCTCACCCTGATGCCGGGCGAAACCCTGGCCCTGCTGGGCGAGAGCGGGTCGGGCAAGAGCGTCATGCTGAAGACCCTGCTGCGCCTGCTGCCCCAGAAACGCACCGACCTGTCGGGCGATATCCGCTTTGACGGGACCGACATCATGACCCTGTCGGGGCGGGCGTTGCGGTCCTATCGCGGGGGCGACGTGTCGATGGTCTTCCAGGACCCCGGCCTGGCGCTGGACCCGGTCTATACCGTGGGCCAGCAGATCGCCGAGACGGTGATGCGCCACAAGGGCCTGTCCCGGGAGAACGCGATGGACGTGGCGCTGGACATGCTGCACCGCGTGCGCATCCCATCGCCGAAACGGCGGCTGGCCAATTATCCGCACGAGCTGTCGGGCGGCATGCGGCAGCGGGTGATGATCGCGCTGGCGCTGGCTTGCCGTCCGCGCCTGCTGCTGGCGGACGAGCCGACGACCGCGCTGGACGCGACGGTGCAGATCCAGATCCTGCTGCTGCTGCGCGAATTGCAGCGCGAATTCGGCATGGGGGTGATCTTCGTCACCCACGACATCGGCGTGGCGGTCGAAATCTCGGAACGCATCGCTGTCATGTATGCCGGCCAGATCGTCGAGGAAGGCACTACGCGCGACGTCATTCGCAACCCGCGCCACCCCTATACCCAGGGGCTGCTGGCCGCGAACCTGCATGACGTGGCGCGCGGCGCGCGGCTCGACGCGATCCCCGGTGCCCCTCCGTCGCTGGAGGTGCGGCCGGACAGCTGTTCCTTTGCGCCCCGCTGTCCGATGGCGCTGCCGGCCTGCCGACAGGCGTTGCCGCCCGTCCTGACGCCCGGCCCCCGCCGCCGCGTGGCCTGCCTGCGCGCAGGCGAAACCCTTGCCGCAGAGTAGATCATGACCGACCCCTGGCACGCCTTTCTGCCCTATCCGCCCGTCCCGGTTCCCCATGCGGACCAGGGCCCGCTGTCGGGCCTGACCCTTGCGGTCAAGGACATCTATCACGTCGCCGGATACCGCACCGGGGCGGGGTGTCCGCTGTATCTGGCGGAAAGCCCGGTTCACGCGGACACCGCCCCCTGCGTCCAGCGCCTGCTGGATGCCGGCGCGCGCTTTGTGGGCAAGGTTCACACGGACGAACTGGCGTGGTCCATGTACGGCATGAATGCCCATTTCGGCACGCCCGTGAACCCGGCCGCCCCGGACCGCATTCCCGGCGGGTCGTCGTCGGGGTCGGCGGTTGCGGTGGCGGGCGGGCTGGCCGACATCGCCATCGGGTCGGATACCGGCGGCTCGGTCCGCGCACCGGCCAGCTTTTGCGCGACATGGGGGTGGCGGCCGACACACGGCCTGATCCCGATGGCGGGCGCGATGGCGCTGGCGCCCAGCTTCGACGCCTGCGGGCTGTTCGCGCGCAACGGGATGGTGCTGGCCCGTGCCGCCGCCGCGCTGGTCGCGGATGCAGCCCCCGTGACCGCGCCGGACCTGATGGTGCCTACCGACATGCTGGCCCTGCTGGGGCCTGAGGCGCGCGCGGTCTGGCAGGCCGGGTTCGGACATCTGCCTGCACGCGGGGTAAGTGTCTATCCCGACGGGGTGGATGCGGCCTATGCGACGTTCCTGACCGCGGTCACGGCGAATGCCAAGGAAACGATCCTGCCCTTCATCCGGGCCTCGCGCATGCCGCTGGTGCGCGGCATCGACGGGCGCGCCGACGCGGCCGACGCGCTGACCCCCGACCAGATCGCCCAGGGTCGCGGCGCGCGCGAGGCGTTCGCGCGGCACATGGACGCCCTGCTTGGCGCGAATGGCGTCCTGCTGGCCCCGGTCGTGCATGACGCGCCGTTCCGCCTGGACGCGCCCCAAGCGGTGTTCGACGGCTTTCGTCACGATGCGCAGCGGTTGCTGTGCGTGGCTGGCATGGCGCGGCTGCCGCAGGTCGTGTTTCCCGCCGGAACCGTCGAAGGTGCGCCGTTCGGCCTGTCGCTGATAGGGCCGCGCGGGTCCGACCTGTCGCTGATCGCGCTGGCCTGCCAACTGTCCCGCCAACCGCAGGAGGCCGCATGACCTGTCCCATAGAGACGCGCCTGGCCGACCTGGGCCACGCGCTGCCGCCATCCGCCCCGTCGCGGGCGCTGTTTCTGCCCGGCAAGGTCAGCGGCAACCTGCTGTTCCTGTCGGGCCAGATCTGCGAATGGGAGGGGGTGCCGCAGTATTTCGGCCCCATCGGTCCCGGCTTTGATATGGCGGACGGGCAGGCGGCGGCGCGGATGTGCGCGCTGAACCTGCTGTTCTCGATCCGCGCGGTGGCTGGCTCGTTGTCACGGGTGTCGCAGGTGATCCGGCTGGGCGGGTTCGTCGCCGCGCCGCCGGGCTATGGCGATGGACCGGCGGTCGTGAACGGTGCGTCGCAGCTGTTCATCGACCTGTGGGGCGATGCGGGACGCCATGCCCGCACCGCGGTCAACGTGGCGTCCTTGCCCGCCAACGCGCTGGTCGAGATCGAGGCGATCGTCGAGCTTACCCCGCCGTGACCTGATCCGCGATCCAGGTGCGAAACCGGGCAAAGGCCGGGTCACCCTGACGGCGGTCGGGCCATGCCAGCCAATAGGCGCCCTCGCCGGGAACGCCTGCGCGCAGGATCGGCTCTAGGCGGCCCTCGTCGATCTCTGGCTGGGCGAGATAGCTGGGCAGCAGCGCCACGCCAAGCCCCGCGATCGCCGCCTGGATCATCATCGAGAACTGGTCCATCACCATGCCCGACACAGCCGGCGGCGTGCCGCCCTGGGCCGCGAACCACGCGGACCAGCCCGAAGGCCGCGTCTCCAGCTGCAGCAGGGGCAGGCCCGCCATGTCCGAGGGATGCGCCACCGGATGATGCGCCAGCATCTGCGGCGAGGCGCAGGCCGTCAGGCGTTCGTCGAACAGCCGCAGGTGATGCGCGTCGGGCCAGTCGGGCTGGCCGAAGAAGATCACCGCGTCAAAGGCTTCGCTGGCAAAGCTGAAACGCTGGATCTTGGTCGAAAGGTTGATCGAGATGCCGGGATTGTCCGACAGGAACTGTCCGATCCGCGGCGCCAGCCAGCGCGTGGCAAAGGTCGGCAGCACCGACAGCGACAGCACGCCCCCGCCCGGATTGGCGATCAGCCCCATGCTGGCCCGCTGGATCACGTCCAGCCCCTGGGTGACGGACGCGGCATAGGTCACGGCTTCGGGGGTGGGGGTCAGGCGCTTGCGGTCGCGGGTGAACAGGGGCTTGCCCAGCTGCCGTTCCAGTGACGCGACCAGCCGGCTGACGGTGCTTTGCGTCAGGTGCAGCTCGTCCGCGGCGGCGGTGACGGACCCGTGGCGCATCACCGCCTCGAAGGCGATAAGTTGGGACAGGCTGGGCAGGAACCGACGTTGGCGCATGAGATCATTCATAGAATGCATGAACGCATGAGGAAATAGCGTTTTTCATGCGACGCGTGCCGGGTTACCCTGTGTCCAACAGTCATCACATGCAGGACCCATCGCCATGCTGGACAAGACAACCGTCGATCACAAGGGTACGGCCTTTGCCTGGGAGGACCCCTTCCTGCTGGACGACCAGTTGGAGGAGGATGAGCGCATGATCCGCGATACCGCCGCCTCCTTTGCCGCCGACAAGCTGGCCCCGCGCGTCACCGACGCCTATCTGTCCGAGCAGACCGACCCCGAGATCTTTCGCGAGATGGGTGCCAGCGGCCTTCTGGGCGTGACCATCCCCGAGGAATATGGCGGGGTCGGCGCGGGCTATGTGGCCTACGGCCTGGTCGCGCGCGAGGTCGAGCGGATCGACAGTGGTTACCGGTCGATGATGTCGGTGCAGTCGAGCCTGGTGATGTTCCCGATCCATGCCTATGGGTCGGAGGAGCAGCGGATGAAGTACCTGCCGAAGCTAGCATCGGGCGAATGGATCGGCTGCTTTGGCCTAACCGAACCGGATGCAGGCTCCGACCCCGCCGGCATGAAGACCCGCGCGACCAAGACCGAGGGCGGCTATGTGCTGAACGGGGCCAAGATGTGGATCTCGAACAGCCCGATCGCGGATGTCTTCGTGGTCTGGGCCAAGTCCGAGGCGCATGGCGGCAAGATCCGCGGCTTTGTCCTGGAGAAGGGCATGAAGGGCCTCAGCGCGCCCAAGATCGGCGGCAAGCTGAGCTTGCGCGCCTCCATCACCGGCGAGATCGTCATGGAGAACGTGGAGGTGTCCGAGGACGCGCTGCTGCCCAATGTCAGCGGCATGTCCGGTCCCTTCGGGTGTCTGAACCGCGCGCGTTACGGCATCAGCTGGGGCGTGATGGGGGCGGCCGAGGATTGCTGGTTCCGCGCGCATCGCTATGGCATGGACCGCAAGCAGTTCAACCGGCCCCTGGCCGCGACGCAGCTGTTCCAGAAGAAGCTGGCCGACATGCAGACCGAGATCGCCCTGGGCCTGCAGGCGTCCTTGCGCGTCGGTCGCCTGATGGATCAGGGCCGCTTCGCGCCCGAGATGATCTCGATCATCAAGCGTAACAACTGTGGCAAGGCGCTGGATATCGCGCGGATGTCGCGGGACATGCATGGCGGCAACGGCATCCAGGCCGAATATCACGTCATGCGCCACGCGCAGAACCTGGAGACGGTGAACACCTATGAGGGCACGCATGACGTCCACGCCCTGATCCTGGGCCGCGCGCAGACGGGGCTGCAGGCCTTTGCCTGAAGGCCCGCTCTCCGGCCTGCGCGTCGTCGAACTGGCGCGCATCCTGGCCGGTCCCTGGATCGGCCAGACCTTGGCCGATCTGGGCGCCGAGGTCATCAAGGTCGAGGCCCCCGAAGGCGACGACACCCGCCGTTGGGGCCCGCCCTTCATCGACCGTCCCCGCGCCGACGGCACGGTGGAGACGGTCGCCGCCTATTTCCACGCCACGAACCGCGGCAAGACCAGCGTCACCTGCGACTTCAACGATGCGGGCGATGTGGAGCGTCTGCGTGCGCTGATCGACGGCGCCGATGTGGTGATCGAGAATTTCAAGGCGGGTGGCCTGGCGCGGTTCGGGCTGGATTACGCGACGCTTTCGGCGCGCAATCCGGGACTGGTCTATGCTTCGGTCACCGGCTTCGGGCAGACCGGGCCGCGCGCCAGCCAGCCGGGATATGACTTCATGATCCAGGGCATGGGCGGCATCATGGAGCTGACTGGCGATCCTGCAGGTGATCCGCAGAAGGTCGGCGTGGCCTGGATCGATATCTTCACCGGCCTCTATGGTGTCATCGGCATCCAGGCGGCGCTGGCGGAGCGGGCGCGGTCGGGGCGGGGGCAGCAGGTCGATCTGGCGCTGTTCGACTGCGCGGTGGGAGTGCTGGCCAATCAGGCGGCGAACCATCTGCTGGGCGGGGTCGAACCCGCGCGGTTGGGCAATGCCCATCCGAACATCGTGCCCTATCAGGTCTTTCCGGCGCGGGACGGCCATCTGATCGTCGCCTGCGGGAACGACCGTCAGTTCCGGTCGCTGTGCCTGGCGCTGGACCTGCCTGCGCTGGCGGATGATCCGACGCTGGCCACCAATGCGCAGCGGGTGGCGGGGCGCGAGGTGCTGTGCGCGACCCTGGCGCGGGCGATGACATCGCGCGACCGCGCCGACCTGATCGCGGCGCTGACCGCGGCCGGAGTGCCTGCAGGTCCGATCAACCGTGTGTCCGAGGCGCTGTCCGACCCGCAGGCGCAGGCGCGGGGCATGGTCGTGTCGCCCGAGGGCATCGCGGGGTTGCGCACGCCCATCACCCTGTCTCGCAGCCCGACGGTAGCAGAAGGTGCCGCCCCGGCCCTGGGCGAGGGTTCGTTTAGCTGGCGGCGGTGACCAGCGGCTGCGGCGCATGCAGCGGCAGGATCGCCCGCGCCGCCTGATCGCCAAAGGCGCAATCGAAGACGATGTCGCTGCCCATGCCGAAGACGCGCGTGTCCGGGCGAAGCGCATCTTTCAGCTTGTCCACCGGGGACAGGCTGGTCAGCCCCTGCGGCCCTGATCCGATGATCAGCGGTGCAATCGACACCTGCAGCCGGTCCAGCAGGCCAGCCTCCAGGAAACCGGTGATGGTGATGCCGCCACCCTCAATCAGCAGCGATCCAAGGCCCATGTTCCGCAAGCCTTCAAGCACCTGCGCCGGGTCCAGGCGTCCATCCGGGGCGGGCAGGCGCAAGACCTCGATCCCCGGGGCGCGGGGGCGGTTTACGCCGGTGACGATGATCCGCCGCGCACCATCCGCCATCAGCACCAGCGCATCGTCGGGCAGCCGCCCGCGCGGGTCGATGACGATGCGCGCAGGGTTGTGGCCGCTGCACAGGCGTACGGTCAGGCGCGGCTGATCGTGCAGCGCGGTCTTGACCCCGATCACCACCCCTTCGACCAGCGCGCGCAGGCGGTGCAGATGGGCTAGGCCTTCGGGGCCGGACACATCACGCGCATCGCCGGTGGCCGTCGCGACCCGCCCGTCCAGCGACTGTCCGATCTGCGCGATCGTGACCGGACCAAGATCGCGTCGCGCGACCGGCGCATAGAGGTCAAGCGCCGCGCGTTCGCCGGCGCTGAACCGACCGCAGCAGGCGCAGGCCTGGCCGGTGCGGACCGACAGAAGCCGGTCCCAGACCCGAGGGGTGACGTCGACGGCATGCATGGGCGGTCCTCCTCTGGGTGTCAGGCCGTGCCGGGGGGCAGGACCAGCATGTCATGATGCCCGATCAGGCAACGGCTGTCGCCTGCCATGGCGATCCGGCTGCGGCCCCAATCGGTGGCGACGGACAGGCCGGTCTCGGATGCGGCCTCGGCGATGCCCTGGACCAGGGCGCGGTGCAGCGGGGCCTGATCGGGGCCGATCCGCCACGGGCTTTGGCCGGTGTGGACGTCGAAGCCCGCGTCACGGAAGATCTGCGTGGCGGTCACGGCCGCATCGGGCCCAAGCGCGGGGCCAAGCCCCTTGTCGCCGCGCTGATGGTCGTTGAACGCCCGCGTGACGTCCGCATCGCGCGGCAGCGCCGGATCCCACGTCATGATGCCGTCATAGGACAGCGCCGCATAGAACGGCACGCCGGCATCGGCCAGTCGCGTGGCCAGCGCGGCGATCCAGTCAGCGGGCATCAGGTCCAGCAGAGCCGATGCCGTGACCAGCGTCACGCCATCCAGCGGCAGCCCCTTCAGGTCGCGCAGGTCCAGCTGGTGGACGGTGGCGCGGCCCGGCGCCTCGGTCGCCGCGCGCTCCAGCAGGGCTGAATCGTTGTCGACCAGGTGCCAGCGGGCATTGTCGGGCAGATGCGGGCCAAGCGTGCGCAGGGTCGATCCGGTACCGCAGCCCAGGTCCAGCACGACCGGGTCCGGCCCGGCCAGAACCGCCGCCTGCGCCATCAGGGTCGCGTCGCGGGCGGCCATGTCGGCGGGTTCGCGCAGGCCCAGCCATTCCGCCGAGAACCCCATGCTCAGATATCCCCTTCGTACCAGGCGCGGGCCATGTGGCTTTCGTGCAGCAGGACGCGCAGCTTCTTGACGCGGCCGCCATCCTTCAGCCCGCCGGCCCGCACGGTGCCGGCCATCTGATCGAAGATATGCTTGCACAGAAATTCGGTCGTAGTCATTTTCCCTTCGAATTCAGGAATGTCGTCCAGGTTCTTGTAGCGCAGCGGAGCCAGCGTCTCGGCCAGGGCTTCGGTTGCAAGGCCGATGTCGACGACCAGGCTTTCATCATCCATCTCGGCGGCGAAGAAGGCGCAGTCTACGGTGAATGTCGCGCCATGCACCCCTTGTGCCGGACCGAAGGTCGGCGAGGGGAAGGAATGGGCGATCATGATGTGGTCTCGGACTTCGACGGCGAACATGGTGTCTCCAAGGTCAGTAGATGATGCGGTGGCACAGCGTGGCGGGGTCCGCCAGAATGCCGGGATAGGCGTCGGGCAGGTCGGCAAACGCCGTCTGCCCCGAGATCAGGGCGTCCAGCCGCGCATCGCGAAGCAGGTCCAGCGCCTTGGTCAGGCGGCGGCGATAGGTCCAGCGCGGCGCACGGTCGGGCAGGATCCCGCCCACCTGCGTGCTGACGATGCGCAGGCGTCGGCTGTGGAACGCGCCGCCCAAGGGCAGGGCCACCTGTTCGGCGCCGTGCCAGCTGGCTTCGGCGATGGTGGCCTGCGGCCCGGCCAAGGACAGCGCCAGCACCAGCCCGGCTTGCGATGCGCTGGTATGGATCACCACGTCCTGATCACCGGGGGCATCATCGGGGGTTGTAAAGGCGCAGCGCAGGTCGCGCGCGATGGCGGCTCGATCGGGCAGGGGGTCGATCACCGTAACCTCGGCCCCCGGCAGTCGCGCGGCCAGAGAGGCCGTCAGCAATCCCACCAGCCCACCACCGACCACGGCGATGCGGTCACCCGCGCCCGCGCCGCTGTCCCACAGGATGTTTAGCGCGGTCTCCATGTTCGCGGCCATGATCGCGCGTTCAGGCGGCAGTGCGTCGGGCAGCGGGATCAGCGCATCCTCCGGCAGGCGAAATTCGGTCTGGTGGGGGAACAGCGAAAAGACCATGCGACCGGCAAGCGCCCCGTCGGTTGCCTGACCGACATTGGCATAGCCGTACTTGACCGGAAACGGAAAGTCGCCTTCCTGGAACGGCGCGCGCATGCGGTCATGTTCGCTGGACGGCACCTTTCCCGACAGGACCAACCGTTCCGTGCCCCGGCTGATGCCGGAAAACAGGCTGCGGACATGGATGCCGTCGCCGACCTGCGCGGGACGCAACTGCGCCTCGCCCGGTGCGGTGCACCAGAGTGCGCGGGCCGTCATGCCAGCAGATGTCCCGACTTGCGCGCCTTGGTGTCCAGATAGCGGGTGTTCTCGGGGCCGCGGCCAACCTTGAGCGCGACTCGATCTACGACCTCGATGCCCTCGCTGTCCAGGCGGGCGATCTTGGCGGGGTTGTTGGTCATCAGGCGCACGCGGCCGATCCCCATCTGGCGCAGCAACGCGGCGCCGGTGCGGAAATCGCGTTCGTCATCCTCGAACCCAAGGCGGTGATTGGCCTCGACCGTATCCAGTCCCTGATCCTGCAGGCTGTAGGCGCGCATCTTGTTGGCAAGGCCGATGCCACGGCCTTCCTGGTTCAGATATAGCAGGACGCCGGTCCCGTTCGCTTCCATAGCGCTCAGGGCGGCTTGCAGTTGCGGGCCGCAATCGCATTTCAGGCTGCCCAGCACGTCGCCGGTGAAGCAGGCGGAATGAAGGCGCACCAACACCGGCTGGCTGCGATCGGGTGTGCCGACCTCGACCGCGTAATGCTCGGGGCCGCCGTCGGGCGCGCGGAACACGTGCAGCCGTCCGTTTCGTGCCGCCAGCATGGGCACGCGGGCATCCGACACGGGGCGGGGATCGCGGGGCAGCAGGATCTGGTTCAGGACGTCATCGGCGGCCAGGATGCCCAGATCGTTGCGCAGGGCGGTCTCGACGACATCGGGGCCGGTCACGACCAGAACGGCGGGCAGCAGTTCGGCCGCCTTGACCAGACGGATGGCGGCGCGGTGCAGCGGGGCTGGGGCGTGCTGCGGTGCCTGGGGCACGGCGGCCGATGCGGGCATCTGGCGCGACGGATCGGCCAGCGCCTGGATCCAGTCCAGACGCGCGCCGGCGGGAACCGGGATCAGGGCGACCTCACCCTCGTGGGGACGATGGCGCAGGGCGTCCGCGCGACGGGCCGTCAGCACCAGTTCGCCCCCGGAACCAAGGGCCGCGAACCGTTCCGGCGACAGCGTCTCGACCGGCAGGATCAGTGCAGCGGCAGGCTCGCCCAGCAGCACGACGGGCAGGCCAAGCCTGAGGTCGGAGACCATGCGCGCAACCCGTTCGGCCGTGCGCAGCGCCAGCGGATCACCGGTCGCGGTGACCGAAAGCGCAGCGGGGGTGGTCGGGGGAAATACGTGCATTGGTCAACCTTCGTCCCTGCAAATTGAGGTGTCACGCAAGTCGCAACGTCTTGAAACACGTAGCAGTTCCGCAAAGGTTGCGGCGTTGTGGCAGAATGTCGCAAAGTTTCGCGCGGCATTTCGGCACGCCCCGGTTTTCTGGACGCGGGCCGCCGATGGCCCTAGGCTGCGACCGTTCAAACCTGAGGATACCCGATGCAACTGCGTGCCTATCTGGGGCTGATCCGGTCGCTTGCCATCTATTATAATCCGCTGCGGCGCAGGCAGCTGCGGGCGTTCTACGGCGGGCTGCTGCAACCGGGCGACCTGGCCTTCGACATCGGCGCGCATGTGGGCAGCCGGGCGCGCGCCATGCGGGCCGCCGGGGCGAGGGTCGTGGCCTGCGAACCGCAGGAGCCGTTCGCGGGCTTTCTGCGCCGCAGCCTGCCGCGCGACATCGTGCTGGTGCAGCAGGCCGTGGGCCCGACGGAGACGGTGGCCCGCATGGCGGTGTCGTCGCTGCATCCGACGGTGTCGTCGCTGAGCACCAGCTTTGCGGCCGAGGCGGCCGCTGCCCCCGGCTTCGAGCATGTCCGGTGGGACCGCAGCCAGGAGGTGCGGATGACCACCATGGACGCGCTGATCGCGGCGCATGGCCTGCCCGATTTCGTCAAGATCGACGTCGAGGGGTTCGAACTGGACGTGCTGTCCGGGCTGGGCCAGCCGCTGCCGATGCTGTCGGTCGAATACCTGCCGGCGTTCCGCGACCGGACGCTGGCGGTGATCGACCGGCTGCAGGATCTGGGCCCCTACCGCTTCAATCCGGTGACTGGCGAGGCGGGCGGGTTCCTGTGGGACGACTGGCGCGACGCGGATGCCGTGCGCGCTTGGCTGAAGGGCCTCGACCCGCAGGGCGGGTCGGGCGATCTTTACGCGCGGCTGGCCTAGCGGTCCGCACGCAGCGCCGCGGCCAGTCGGTCGAAGATCGGCACCGGGGCGGTGATGACGGTCCCCGTCTCCTCGGGGCGTTCGTTGGGGGTCCAGCCTTCGACCCGCATCCCGGCCTCGCGGACCAGGACCAGACCGGCACTGATGTCCCAGGGACGCAGGCGGCGTTCCCAGAACCCGTCCAGCCGCCCGGCAGCCACATAGGCCAGATCCAGCGCCGCGGCACCCATCCGGCGCACCCCCGCCGTGCCCGGCAGCACCCGCGCCAGGTCGGCCGCGTGATCGTCGATGTAAGGCATGTTGCCGAACGGCAGGCCCGTCCCGAACAGCGCCGCGTCAAAGCCCGGCGGCGCGGCAGGGTCCAGGCGGCGCCCGTTCAGCTGCAGCCCCGACCCTGTCATGGCGCTGAACGTTTCCGCCTTCAGCGGGTCGTGGACCACGCCCAGCACCAGCTGCCCGTCCTGTTCCAGCGCGATGGACACCGCCCAATGCGCGATCCCGCGCAGAAAGTTCGTCGTGCCGTCCAGGGGGTCCACGATCCAACGGCGCCGGCCGGGACGGGCGTCGGTCTCCTCGCCCAGCCAACCGTCGTCGGGGTTGGCGCCCAGCAGGCGGTCGCGCAGCAGCGCCTCGGACTGGTGGTCGGCCTGCGACACGAAGTCGCCCTGACGCTTGGCGTCGATGGTCAGCAGGTCGCGGTCGTTCCAGTGCGCCTGCAGCAGCGCTCCGGCTGCATGGGCGGCGTCGATCGCCAGGGTCAGGTCATCGGTGGTACCCATCGGAGATCCTTTCAGGGGGCGGGCCGCATGCCCCCTGCGGAGGCAACGGGGGCGTATCAGGCCCCCTACACGGGATTATCAGTTGCACGATGCGCACCAAGGGGCAATCTGCGCGCAGCACCGCCCGGCGACAAGGGCGGCAGGAGGCCGACCGACCCCAGGCCCGTCACGGGAGAATACAGACCATGCGCTTCGTCAAGGCAACCATCGGCGCCATCGTGATCATCGCCGCGGCCGCCGGGGGCATGACGCTGTCGGACCGTCTGGTGAGCGAACCCGAACAGGCCCGCCGCCCGTCCGACGGCGCCGGAGAGGCGGTGCCGGTCGAGACCGTGGCCGTCCAGACCGCGCGGTTCGTCGACAGCGTCCGCGCCGTCGGCACCGCACGTGCCCGCAGCGCGGTCGAGCTGATGCCCGAGGCGAGCGGCCGCATCACCCGCATCGCCTTTCGCCCCGGCGCACAGGTCGAACGCGGCGATGTCCTGCTGGAACTGGACGACCGCGCCGAACAGGCCGATCTGGCAGCCGCCGAGGCGACCCTGGCCGAGGCCGACGCCGCCTTTGCCCGCCAGGAACAGCTGAACGCAAGCGGATCGTCGTCGGACGCCGCCTTTCAGACCGCCCGCGCGGCCCAGCTGCGCGCCCAGGCCGAACGCGACCGCGCCCAGGTCCTGCTGGAGGATCGCCTGCTGCGCGCGCCGTTTTCCGGCGTCATCGGCCTGACCGACCTGGTCGAGGGGCAGATGCTGGACAGCGGCACCCCCATCGCCACGCTGGACGACCTGGAGGTGATCGAGGTGGATTTCGGCGTGCCCGAGACGCTGTTGCCGCGCCTGGCGGTCGGGCAGGGGGTCCAGCTGCGGTCCTCGGCCTGGCCCGACCGGGTCTTCGACGCGACGATCAGCCTGATCGACACGCGGGTCGATGCCGCCACGCGGTCGATCGCGCTGCGCGCGCAGATGCCGAACCCCGACCGCGCCCTGACCGGCGGGATGTTCCTGCAGGTCGAGCTGGTCCTGGATCAGCGCGAACGCCCCGCGGTCCCCGAATCCGCGCTGAGCGTCGAGGGCGATGTCCAGCGTGTCCTGATCGTGCAGGGGAACGAGGCGGCCTGGGCCGACATCCAGGTGGGCCAGCAATCCGACGGCCTGGTCGAGGTCCTGGCGGGCCTGGACCTGGGCACCCAGATCATCGTGTCGAACCTGCACCGCGTCGACGCCGGCACCGTCGTCACCGCCACGCCGCGCCCCGACCGGACCGCCGCCGCCGAACCCCTGGTCGGAGCCGACGGATGAGCGTCCCTGATTTCGCCCTGCGCCGCCCGGTCTTCGCAACCGTCATCAACCTGCTGATCGTGCTGATCGGGGCGGTGGCCATCACCCGCCTGCCGGTCCGCGAGCTGCCCTCGGTCGAGGCGGCCGAGGTCAGCGTCCGCGTGAACTATACCGGCGCCGCGCCCGATGTGGTCGACAACCAGCTGGCCACGGTGATCGAGGGCGCGCTGGCCGGGGTCAGCGGCGTGACCGCCATGCGCACCAGCTCTGACCGGGGACGGATGCGCAGCGTGCTGACATTCGATCCGGGACGCGACATCGACAGCGCCGCCAACGACGTGCGCGCCGCCGTCGAACGGGTGCTGAACGACCTGCCCGACGGGGCGGACACGCCCCGCGTGGAAAAGAACGACGACGAGGGCGACCCGGTGATCCGGCTGGCCCTGTCCAGCCCCTCGATGACGCCGCTGGAACTGTCCGATTACGCCAGCCGCTTCATCACCGATCGCCTGGCGCGCCTGCCCGGCGTGGCCAATGCGCAGATCTTTGGCGAGCGCGCGCCGTCGATGCGCATCTGGCTGGATCAGTCGCGCATGGCCGCCTATGGCATCACCACCAGCGACATCATCGGCGCGCTGCAGGCCAACAACGTCGAACTGCCCGCGGGCCAGATCGAGACGAACGCCCGACAGCTGCAGGTGCTGGCGCAGACGCGCTTTACCTCGGCCGACGTGTTCCGCCAAGTCGTGCTGCGCGACGAGGGCGGGCGCCCTTTGCGCCTTGGCGACGTCGCGCGGATCGAGGAGGGGGCCGAGGACACCACGACCATCTATCGCGCCAACGGCACCGTGGCCCTGGGCTTGGGCGTCCAGCCGCAGGCGCAGTCGAACACCGTCGCCATCTCGACCGCCGTCCGGGCGGAACTGGACCGCATCCGCGACACCCTGCCCGACGGCATGGCGCTGACCATCACCACGGACGAGGCGGTGTTCATCGAAAGCTCGATCGAACAGGTCCTCAAGGTGTTCCTGGAGGCGGTGGCCCTAGTCACGGCGGTGATCTTCCTGTTCCTGGGGTCGCTGCGGCTGTCGCTGGTGCCCATCGTGACCATCCCGGTATCGGCCTTGGGCGCCGCATTGGGGATGCTGGCCCTGGGGTTCACGATCAACATCCTGACGCTGTTTGCGTTGATCCTGGCGATCGGCCTGGTCGTCGACGACGCCATCGTCGTGCTTGAGAACATTCAGCGCCACCGCGCCATGGGCAAGTCGCGGGCCGAGGCCGCGCGGCAGGGCGCGGGGCAGGTCAGCTTTGCCGTCATCGCCACCACCGCCGTGCTGATTGCTGTCTTTGTCCCGGTCAGTTTCATGGACGGGGAACTGGGCCAGCTGTTCGCGGAATTCGGCATCGTGCTGGCCATTGCGGTCGCCGTGTCGGGCCTTGTCGCGCTGACCCTGTCACCGGTGCTGGCCGCGCGGGTGATGCCGCGCGAAGATCGTCCGAACCTGCTGACCCGCACAATGAACCGGGCCATCGTCTGGCTGGAACGCGGCTATGACCGCATCCTGCGGGTGCTGATCGCGCGGCCCGTGGTCATTCTGGCGGGCACGGCCTTCCTAGTCGCCGGGGCGGTGTCCGTCTATCAGGCGCTGCCGCGCCAGCTGACCCCGGACGAGGATCGCGGCAGCTTCCGCATCATTCTGAACGCGCCCCAGGGGTCGAACCTGGAATATACCGACGCGGCGACCCGGAAGGTCGAGGCGATGATCCAGCCGATGCGCGATCAGGGCATCGTGGAAAACGTCACCGCCATCGTCGGGCTTGGCGCGAATGCGCGCCGGGCGCTGCTGTTCGTTAACCTGTCGCCGTGGGACGGCCGCGATGTCAGCGTGGAGGAGGTCATGGCCGACCTGCGCCCGCAACTGTCCGCGATGACCGAGGTGTCGACCTCGATCCGCCCGTCTGGTGGCCTGGGCCTTGGCGGCGGCAGCGGAAGCATCAGCTGGTCCATCGGCGGGCCGGACCTGGACCGCGCCGCCGCGTGGGCCGAGGACGTGGCCGCCCGACTGGCCGATGCGCCGGGCCTGTCCGGGATCGAGGTCGATTACGCGGCCAACCAGCCGGGCGCGTCGCTGGACATCGACCGCACCCGCGCCCAGGACCTTGGCCTGGACAGCGAAACCGTGGCCCAGACCCTGCAGGTGCTGTTCGCGTCCCGCACCGTCGGTGAATACACCAGCGACGGCCGCCAGTACCCGGTCATCCTGCAGGCGGCCCCCGAAGACCGCGACAGCGTTCAGGACATGCTGTCCGTGCTGATCCGCAACACGCGCGGCGACCTGATCCCGCTGTCGGCCTTTGCCGACGTCACGACCGGGGCCACGGTCCCGTCGATCGCGCGGAACGACCGCCTGATCTCGGTCAACACCGAGGCCGATCTGGTCGAGGGGACCGACCTGGCCCGCGCCATCACCCTTGTCGAACAGGCCGCGGCCGAGCTGCCGGCGGGCGCTCTGCTGGTCTGGCGCGGTCAGGCGGCGGATTACCAGGAGAACCAGGGCGGCGTCGCGACGGTCTTCGGAATGGCGCTGCTGATCGTGTTCCTGGTGCTGGCGGCGCAGTTCGAGAGCTTTCGCACGCCGCTGACGATCATGCTGACGGTGCCCCTGGGCCTTGCGGGGGCGGTGGCGACGCTTCTGCTGACGGGGGCGTCGGTGAACATCTTTTCACAGGTGGGGATGATCCTGCTGATCGGGATCATGGCCAAGAACGGCATCCTGATCGTCGAGTTTGCCAACCAGCTGCGCGAGGAGGGCCGCGATTTGGTCACCGCCGCGCGCGAGGGGGCGGTGACGCGCCTGCGGCCCGTGCTGATGACGACCATCGCCACGATCCTGGGAGCCGTGCCCCTGGCGACCGCGACGGGGGCGGGGGCGGAAAGCCGCCGCGCCATCGGTGCGGTCATCGTGGGCGGGCTGTCGCTGGCCTTCGTGCTGACGCTGCTGCTGACGCCGGTGATCTATGTGCTGATCGAACGGATCGGGCGCCGGGACGTGCCCGCAACCGATCCTCAGCCCGCGGAATAGCGGTCAGTCCCGCCCCGCGATCATCTCCAGGATGACGCCAAGCGACGTGCCCATATGCGCCCGCATCAGGTCGGCCGCGCGATCCGCGTCGCGCGCCGTGATCGCCCTCAGGATCGCGCGATGTTCCGCCCGCGAGGTTTCGATGCGCGCCGCGCGGACCTGGAACTGCGCGTTGCGCCACGGCAGGCTGCGCCGGTTCAGGTCGGCCAGCAGGTCGGCCAGCACGGCGTTTCCCGCGCCTTGGCGCAAGGCCTCGTGAAAGCGCATGTTGGCCTGGGCGTAATCCGCGCCGGGCAGGTCGTCGCGGTCCAGGATGCCCGCCAGCAGCGCATGGTCGGTCGGGGTCATCCGCAGCGCGGACAGGCTGGCGCACAGCGCCTCCAGTTCCGCCAGGGCCTCGAACAGGTGGCGCAGGGCGTCGCTGCCCATGCGGCGCACCAGGAACGCCCGGCGGGGGCCGCGTTCCACCAGCCCTTCGGCGGCCAGCCGCTGCAACGCCTCGCGCACCGGGGTCCGGGACAGGCCGAACCGCGCGGCAAGGGTCGTCTCTCCCAACGGATCGCCGGGACGCAGCGTGCCCGCGATGATCTGCGCGGAAAGCGCACCGTGGATCTGATCGGCCGAACGGATGGGAGGCATCGGGAATTCCGTCAATTGTATTCCTGTGCCTGCAACATGTATACATACCGCAGCCGCTTGACCATGTGATTCCTCGCCGGAGAGCCTGTTCCATGACCGCATTCGATTTCCTGTCGGGCCGCAGGCCGTCCACCCTTGCCGGTCGTGCGATGGTCGCCACCTCGCACCCGCTGGCCAGCGCGGCGGGCCTGGCCATCCTGGCCGAGGGAGGGAACGCGGTCGACGCCGCCATCGCCGCCAGCGCGGTGCAGGCGGTAGTCGACCCGTTGATGACCGGGATCGGCGGCGACTGCTTTGCGCTTTATGCACCGGCAAACGGGCCGGTGCGCGCACTGAACGGGTCGGGCCGCGCCCCCGCCGCGGCGACGGTCGAGGCGCTGCAGGCCGCGGGTCTGACCGACACCATTCCCCAGACCAGCGCGCATGCGGTGACCGTGCCCGGCGCAATCTCCGCGTGGTGCCGCCTGCATGCCGATCTGGGCCGCCTGCCGCTGTCGCGCCTGTTCCGCGACGCGATCGGCTATGGCCGCGACGGGTTTCCCGTCACCCCCCGCGTCGCCCAGGACTGGGCCGAAGGGCAGGCCACCGTCGCAGGCGATCCGCATGCGGCGGCGCATTTCCTGCCTGTCCCGGATGCCGGCGCCCGCTTTGCCCAACCCCTGCTGGCCGACCGCTTGGAGGAGATCGCGGCCCATGGTCCGGCCGCCTTCTATCAGGGCGACACCGCGGCACGCATGGTCGCGCATCTGCGATCCTTGGGCGGGCTGCACACCCAGCAGGATTTCGCGGATGCCACCGACGGCGCCGAATGGGTCGACCCGATCAGCGCCCGCTATCGCGGGTTCGACGTCCATGAATGCCCGCCGAACGGGCAGGGGCTGGCCGCGCTGTTGATCCTGAAGATCATCGAGGGGTTCGACATGGCCGCGCTGTCCGTGGCCGACCGCATCCATGTCCAGGCCGAGGCGACGAAGCTTGCCTATCATCACCGCGACGAACTGCTGGGTGATCCCGATCATTGCGCTGGCCTGACCGAGGCGCTGATGTCGGAGGCCGCCATCACGGCCCTGCGCGCCCGCATCGACTTGGCCCGCGCCCAGGCCCCGGCCCTGTGGGACGAGCCCGAGCACAAGGACACCATCTATCTGTGCGTCGTGGACGCCGCGGGGAATGCGGTGTCCTTCATCAATTCGATCTTCCACGGCTTCGGGTCCGGGCGGCTGGACCCCGCGACCGGCGTGCTGTTCCAGAGCCGCGGTGCGTCGTTCCGTCTGATCCCCGGCCATCCGAACGCGATCGGCCCGCGCAAGCGCCCGATGCACACGATCATTCCCGGCGTGCTGACCCAAGGCGACCGCACGGTCATGCCCTTTGGCGTGATGGGCGGACAGTACCAGGCGGCGGGCCACGCGGCCTTCCTGTCGGCGGTGATCGACCGCGGCCTGTCGCTGCAGGCGGCCATGGACGAGCCGCGGACCTTTGCCACCGACGGCGTGCTGCAGGTGGAGCCGACCCTGCCGCAGGACATCTGCGACGACCTGGCCGCGCGCGGCCATGTCATCAAGCGCCTGACCGGCCCGATGGGCGGGGCGCAGGCGATCCGCATCGGCGACGGCCTGCTGGAAGGCGGGTCGGACAGCCGCAAGGACGGCATGGCCATCGGCCTGTAAGGAGACGGACATGGGCTTTCTGAAACGCATCGGAATCGACAGCTATATGCTGATGCTGCTGGGCACCGTCATGGTGGGCCTGGTGCTGCCGGCGCGGGGCGTGGCGGCCGACGCCCTGGGTCAGGTGACCTATTGGGCGGTGGCGCTGCTGTTCGTCCTCTACGGGGCCAAGCTGGACCCCGCTTCGGTCAAGGCGGGGATGCTGAACTGGCGCCTGCAGGGACTGACATTCGCCGCGACCTATCTGATGATCCCGGTGCTGGGCATGGCATTCGCGCTGATCTTCGGCGATCTGCTGGGACCGCAGGTCACGCTGGGGCTGGTGTTCCTGGCGGTGCTGCCCTCGACGATCCAAAGCTCGATCGCCTTCGTGTCGATGGCGGGGGGCAACGTCCCCGCGGCGATCTGCGCGGCGTCGCTGTCGAACCTGGTCGGCGTGGCGCTGACCCCGGCGCTGGTCGCGGCGCTGTTGAAGACCGGAGAGGGCGGCGTCAGCCTGGACGCCGTGCTGCGCATCGGCACGCAGATCCTGCTGCCCTTCGTCCTGGGCCAGGTCCTGCGCCCGTGGGTGGGGGCGTTCGTGCGCAACCGCAAGACGCTGACCCTGGTCGTGGACCGGGGCGCGATCCTGCTGATCGTCTATTCGGCCTTCAGTGCGGGCACGGTGTCGGGCCTGTGGGCGTCGATCCCGCCGACCGCCCTGATCGCGCTGATCGCGGTCATGCTGGTGCTGCTCGCCTGCGTCTTCGGAATGATGGCCGGGGCGGGCCGCGCATTCGGCCTGCCGCTGGAGGACAGGATCGTGCTGTTCTTCTGCGGGTCCACCAAGAGCCTTGCGACGGGCCTGCCCATCGCCACCGCGCTGTTCCCGGCCGAGACGGTCGGGGCCACCGTCCTGCCCGTCCTGGTCTATCACATGGCGCAGCTGCTGATCTGCGCGATGATCGCGCAGAACCGGGCGCGGCGGAACGCCACGGCCCTGGTGGCGTAAGGGCGAAAAGACATGGGAACCGGGTTGCCCGGCCCACGTTGCCTTGGACCCAGCACCGCGGTCCAAGGAGCCCCCAATGGCACAACGCCCCGCCGCCAGGTTGTCCGTCAACGGCCAATCCCATGAATATCACGGCGACCCCCGCCGCAGCCTGCTTGACGTCCTGCGTCTGGACCTTGGCCTGACCGGCACCAAGAAGGGCTGCGACCATGGTCAATGCGGCGCCTGCACCGTCATCGTCAACGGCCGCCGCATCAACTCCTGCCTGACGCTGGCCGTCATGCATGACGAAGATGAGATCACCACGATCGAAGGCATCGGCACGCCCGATGCGCTGTCGACCCTGCAGGCGGCCTTCGTGGCCCATGACGGGTTCCAGTGTGGTTATTGCACGCCGGGCCAGATCTGTTCGGCCACCGCGATGATCGAGGAGATCCGGCAAGGCTGGCCCAGTGCCGTCACTGCCGATCCGGCCGACAAGCCCGCCGTCGCCGATGCCGAGATCCGCGAACGGATGAGCGGCAACCTGTGCCGCTGCGGCGCCTATGACAACATCCTGGCCGCCATCCGCGACGCCATGGCCCAGACGGAGGCCGCGCAATGAAGGCATTCGAATACGAACGCGCGGGTGATCTGGCGCAAGCCGTCGGCAACCCCGCGATGCTGATCGCCGGCGGCACCAACCTGCTGGACCTGATGAAGCTGGAGGTCGCGACCCCGGATGCCCTGCTGGACATCACCCGCGTCGGCCTCAAGGAAATCACCTCCGAGGGTGCCGGTCTTCGCATCGGCGCGCTGGTCAGCAACTCGGACTGCGCGGCGCATCCGCGCCTCCGTGCCGACTGGCCGCTGCTGTCGCGCGCCATTCTGGCCGGTGCCAGCCCGCAGTTGCGCAACAAGGCGACGATGGGCGGCAACCTGTGCCAGCGCACGCGCTGCGGTTATTTCATGGACGGGCGGTCGCCTTGCAACAAGCGCGAACCGGGCACAGGCTGCGCGGCGCAGGGTGGCGTGAACCGCAACCATGCGATTCTGGGCGCGTCCGACGCCTGCATCGCGACCTATCCGGGCGACATGGCCGTGGCCCTGTCGGCCCTGCGCGCCACGGTCGAGACCGAAGGCCCTGACGGCACGCGTGAAATTCCGATGCGCGATTTCCACCGCCTGCCCGGAGACGATCCGTCGCGCGACAACGTGCTGAAGGCGGGTGAGGTCATCACCGCCATCCGCCTGCCGGCACCGTTCGGGGGGCGTCAGCTGTATCGCAAGGTGCGCGACCGGGCATCTTATGCCTTTGCGCTGGTGTCCGTGGCTGCGGCGGTCCGCATGGACAACGGCCGCATCGACGCCGCGCAACTGGCGTTCGGAAGCATTGCCCACAAGCCGTGGACCGACGACCGCGTCGAGACGCTGCTGGTCGGGGAACGCCCGACGCCCGCGCTGTTCGACAAGGCCGCGGATCTTCTGCTGGAGGATGCGCGCGGCCAGGGACACAACGATTTCAAGATCACGCTGGTCCGCCGCGCCCTTGCGGCCGTACTGGCGGAAGCCACGGGGGAATGACGATGAGCGATACCTATGACACCCCCGACACCCGCGACATGCTGGATCGCACCCGCCAGGGGGTGATCGGCAAGCCGCTGAACCGGCCGGAAGGCCCGCTGAAGGTGGCGGGCACCGCGACCTATGCCGCCGAATATGCACGCGAGAACTGCGTCGAGGGCGTGCTGGTCGGCGCGACGATCAGCACCGGTCGGGTCAGGAAGATCAACCGCGACGTCGTGATGGCGATGCCCGGCGTTCTGGCCGTCTATTCGTCGGAACGGATGCTGCGCCGTGCCGCGCAGGGTACCGCGGGCGAGGCCCCCGAGCAGGACGTCTCGAAGGTCGACTTTCCGATGCAGCCGGTGGCCCTGGTCGTCGCCGAGACGTTCGAGCAGGCGACCAATGCCGCAAAGGCGCTGGACATCGAATACGAGGACCAGTCCGGCGAGGCGCAGTTCCTGCCGGATGCCGCCGATGCGGAACCGGCCGCAGATCCGATCAAGGCGGGCAATCTGGACAAGGCCATGCGCGACGCCGCGCATTCCGTCGATCTGACCTTCACAACCCCCGGCCATGCCAGTGCCGCGATGGAACCGCATGCGGCGGTCGCGGAATGGGACGGCAAGGATCTGACCCTGTGGGGCAGCCTGCAGATGCTGAGCTACAACGTGGCGGAATTGGCTGACAGCCTGGGGATCGACCCCAAGCACGTGCATCTGCTGTCGCCCTATGTCGGCGGCGGGTTCGGGTCCAAGCTGGGCATCTCGCACGAGGCGGTCGCCGCGGCGATTGCCGCCAAGGAACTGGGACGCCCGGTCCGTGTGGTCATGAGCCGCCAGCAGGTGTTCCAATCGATCATGCGCCGGTCCGAAACCGAACAGCGCATCCGTCTGGGCTGCGGCCCCGACGGCCGCCTGATCGCCTTCGCCCATGAGGCGCTGGTGTCGAACCTGCCCGGGGAAAGCTTCTCCGAACCGGTGACGCAAGCCTCCGAGTTCCTCTACGCCGGCGAGAACCGCCTGCTGGCAGTGCGCAAGTCCGACATCACCCGTCTGACCGCCGGTTCTGTCCGGGCGCCGGGCGAGGCCGTCGGCATGCAGGCCCTTGAGGTCGCGATGGACGAACTGGCCGAAGCCACCGGCATCGACCCGGTCGAATTGCGCAAGCGCAACCTGCCCGACGAGGTGCCGGGCGAGGGTACGCCCTATTCCTCGCGCAGACTGGTCGAGGCTTTGGACGCCGGCGCTTCGGCCTTTGGCTGGGACAAGCGCAACGCCACACCCTGCGCGCGGCGCGAGGGTGAATGGTGGATCGGCATGGGCGTGGCATCCGCCGCCCGCGTGAACATCCTGGCCAAGGCCGAGGCCCGCGTGACCCTGACCGCCGATGGCCATGTGGTGGTCGAGACCGATCACACCGACATCGGCACCGGCAGCTATGCCATCCTGGGTCAGGTCGCAGCAGAAATGCTGGGCCAGCCGATCGAGCGCACCACCGTCCGTCTGGGTGACAGCCGCCTGCCGTCCGGCGCCGGTTCGGGGGGCAGCTGGGGTGCGTCGTCGACAGGTTCGGCGGTGTTCCTGGCCTGCGAGGCGATCCGCGCGACCCTGGCGCAGGCGCTTGGATGTGCATCCGACGACCTGCTGCTGCAGGACGGCAAGGCCTGGGCCGAGGGCGTCGAGCCGCGTCCCGTGACCGACCTTCTGTCCGAGGATCTGACGCGGACCGGCAAGATCGAACCGGGCAAGCTGATGGAGAAGGTCAACCAGTCGACCTATGGCGCCTTCTTCTGCGAGGTCGCGGTCAATGCCTTCACCGGAGAGACGCGTCTGCGCCGCATGACCGGGGCATTCGGCTTTGGCCGGGTGCTGAACGCCAAGACGGCGCGGTCGCAATGTCTGGGCGGCATGGTCTGGGGCATCGGCAGTGCATTGACCGAGGAGTTGTCCTTTGACAGCCGCGACGGTCATCTGGTGAACCACGACTTGGCCGAATACCATGTGCCGGTCCATGCGGACATTCCCGACATGGAGGTCATCCTGCTGGAGGAGCGTGATCCGCACGCATCGCCCATCCAGGCCAAGGGTGTCGGCGAACTGGGCATCTGCGGGGCGGCGGGGGCGGTGGCAAACGCCATCTACAATGCCTGCGGCGTGCGTCTGCACGAATTCCCGATGACGCCGGACAAGCTGCTGGCCCATCTGCCCGATCCCTTCGCCCCGGCGGCGTGATCGCATCCGGGGGCGGTGCGCCGCCCCCGAACCCCTGACAGGAGCCCGACATGTCCGACGACCAGCCCAAGACCGACGACCGCGTTTTCTCCTATGACGGCCCCGTCGGGGGGTGGGGATCGGCAAAGGGGATGGCCCAGGTGGCCCGTGCCGCAAAGCCGGGGCCGGGCGCGTTGGAAACCTTGCGGGGTCAGAACAAGGCGGGCGGCATGATGTGCGCGTCCTGCGCCTGGGGCAAGCCGCCCAACCCGCATGTCGTCGAATTCTGCGAGAACGGCGCCAAGGCGACGCTGTGGGACCTGACCTCGGAACGCTGCGGGCCCGACTTCTTTCTGGATCACACGGTGGCCGAACTGGCAACCTGGTCCGAATACGACTTGGAGATGGCGGGACGGCTGACCCACCCCCTGCGCTATGACGTGCCCAGCGACCGTTATCTGGAAACCACGTGGGATGAGGCCTTTGCCGAGATCGGCCAGGGCCTGCGTGCGCTGGACCCCAAGACCGTGACATTCTATGCCTCCGGCAAGGCGGGGCTGGAGGCGTCGTTCCTCTATGGGCTGTATGCGCGTGCTTATGGGCATGTGAACCTGCCCGACAGCTCCAACATGTGCCATGAGACGACATCCGTGGGGCTCAAGACCGTTGTCGGATCGCCGGTCGGCACCTGCGTGCTGGAGGATTTCGATCATTGCGACATGATCCTGCAGATCGGCCAGAATCCCGGCACGAACAGCCCCCGCATGCTGCACCCGTTGCAGCAGGCGGCCAAGCGCGGCTGCTGCATCGTCGCCATCAACCCGCTGCGCGAGAAGGGTCTGCTGGAATTCGCAAACCCGCAAAGCCCGTGGCAGATGACCGTGGGCGCACCCACCGAGATCGCCGACCGCTATCTGCAGGTGCGCGCGGGCGGCGACATCGCCGCATTGACCGGTATCGCCAAGCATGTGCTGGCGTTGGAACGCAGCCAGGGCGGCGTGCTGGATCATGACTTCCTGAACAGGCATGCACATGGGTTGCAGGATTGGATGGATTGGGTCGATGCGACCGACTGGACCGAACTGGAACAGGTTAGCGGCCTGACCCGCGCGGCGATGGAGGGGATCGGTGCGATCTATGCCCGGTCGCGCGCCGTGATCGGCGTCTATGGCATGGGCCTGACGCAACATGTCCATGGGTCGGCCGCCATCGGCGCGCTGGTCAACCTGCTGCTGTTGCGCGGAAATATCGGGCGCAAGGGTGCGGGCTGCAGCCCGGTCCGTGGCCATTCCAACGTGCAGGGGCAGCGCACCGTCGGCATCACCGAAAAGCCCGAACTGGTCCCGAACGACCACCTGCGCGCGCTGTTCGACATGCAGCCGCCGATGGAGGAGGGGTGGAACACCACCGCCTTTGTCGAGGCGCTGCTGGAAGGGCGGGCCACGGGGTTCGTGGGCTTGGGTGGCAACCTTGCGCGCGCGGTGCCCGACACCGATCGCGTGGCCGACGCCTGGCGGTCGATGCCGTTGACCGTCCACGTGGCGACGCGACTGAACCGCACCCACCTGATGCCGGGACAGGCGTCTTGGATCTTGCCCTGCCTAGTCCGGGCCGAACAGGACATGCAGGGTGGCGTCAACCAGCAGGTCTCGGTCGAGGACAGCTTCAGCCATATCCACGGATCGATCGGCAATCGCACGCCCGCCAGCCCGCACCTGCTGTCCGAGACCGAGATCGTCGCCCGGATGGCCGCCGCGACCCTGGACCCCAACCCCAAGATGCCGTGGAGGCATTGGGCAGGCGATCATGCCCGCATCCGCGCGTTAATCGAGGCGGTCTATCCCGATGATTTCCGCGATTTCGAGACCCGCATGAACCAGCCGGGCGGATTTTATCGCGACAACGCCGCCCGCAACCGCGTCTGGAAGACCGAGAGCGGCCGCGCGCAGTTCACGCGACCCGCCGATCTGGACGCGACCGGCCTTGGCGCGCAGGAAGGCGTGTACCGCCTGATGACGCTGCGGTCGAATGATCAGTTCAACACCACCGTCTATGGCATGTCCGACCGCCTGCGCGGGATCGAGGGCGACCGGATGCTGGTCATGATGTCGCCCGACGACATGGCGGCGGCGGGGCTGGCCGCGGAGCAGCGCATCACCCTCACCTCGGCCGCCGAGGACGGGATCGCGCGGCGGGTCAATGGGCTGCGCGTCATCCCCTATGACATCCCGCGCGGCTGTCTGGCCGGCTACTTCCCGGAGCTGAACCCGCTGTCGCCGCTGTCGCGTGGGGATCTGGCATCGGACACCCCGGCGTCCAAGGGCATCCCGGTCCGCCTGGCCTGATCGGGCATCACCTGGGATCTCACCAGCCGTGGTCCCGCGGCGATCTTTCGGCATAATGCCAGAAAGGTCGCCCGTTCCCCGGCATCCAGCACGCCGAACATTTCGTCCTGACGCAGCCTTGCGGTCTGGCGGATGGTGGCCAGCAGGTCGGACCCGTCCGGGGTCGGATAAAGCCGTTTGGCCCGCGCATCCTGAGGGCAGGGACGTTGTTCGATCAGGCCGCGCGCCTCCAGCAGGGCCAGGGCGCGGCTGACGGTGTTCTGCGGGCGCGGGAACAGATGCAGCAGATCGCGTGCCCGGAGTCCCGGAAAACTGACCGTCGCCAGCAGCGCGGACCAGCATTGCACGGGCATGTCGTGGAAACGCTCGATATGGCGGTTCGTCACCTGGTTGTTGGCCAGCACGACATAGCTGATCGACAGCAGCTCTGACAGGTCGCTGTCCAGCAGCTGCGCCAGCATCGCATCGAGGTCGTCGGTCTGCATCGGCTCCTCCTGCCATGGCCGTCGCGTGGACGCGACGATTGACCGTTGCACAATACATCCAGATGGATCAATTGTAACGCGCATCACGGCCGGCGCGCGGGTTTGTTGCGTCATGCGGCCCCTCTTTGACAGATCCTGATCCGAAAGGCTTGGACCCATGCCGCAATTGCTGGCCTTCTCCATCTTGGCGCTGATCCTGTGGATCGGCGATGTCGTCTCGACCCGGACGCGGTCCTGGCTGCCGTCGGTCTTCGTCTGCGCGATCCTGTTCCTGGTGGGCTACTGGACCTTCTTCCCCGAGGACATCGTCCAGGTCGCGGGGTTCCAGACGCCAATCGTCTTTCTGGCCATGTACCTGCTGATCACCAACATGGGGACGCTTCTGTCCTTCGCCGAACTGGCACGGCAGTGGCGCACCGTCGTCGTGGCGTTGGCCGGAATCGGCGGCATCGTGGCGCTGCTGTTCACACTGGGCGTGATGCTGCTGGACTGGCAGACGGTGGTCGTGGCGACGCCGCCGCTGGTCGGCGGGGTGGTGGCATCGCTGATCATGTCGCAGGCGGCAGCGGATGCGGGCCTGCAGGCGTTGTCGGTTCTGGCGATCCTGATCTACGTGATGCAGGGCTTTGCGGGCTATCCGCTGACCGCCATCATGCTGAAGCGCGAGGGGCGGCGCGTTCTGGACCTGCACCGTGCGGGCCGCTGGCACGGAACGGCACCGGTGGCCGACAGCGCCGATGCGCCGATGCCGCCGCGCCTGTTCGCGCGTCTGCCCGCTGCCTATGACACCGTCTACTTCAAGATGCTGCGGCTTGGAGTCGTGGCCTTTGCGGCCTGGGGCCTGTCCGAACTGGCCGCGCCGGTCGTCACCATCAGCCCCTTCGTGCTGTGCCTGGTCTTCGGCGTCATCGCGACGTCGGTCGGGTTCCTGGAGCGTGAGCCGCTGCGCAAGGCCAATGCCTTCGGCTTTACCGTACTGATCCTGATGGTCTTCATCTTCGACGGGCTGAAGCGCGCAACGCCCGAGATGCTGGGCCAGCTGGCAGTGCCGCTGGTCACCATCATCGCGATCGGGCTGGTGGGGATGTACATCGCGTCCTGGATCGTGGGGCGCCTGCTGGGCATCACGCCCGCGATGGCCTTTGCCTGCTCGCTGACCGCGCTGTACGGGTTTCCCGCCGATTACATCATCACCAAGGACGTCATCGACACGCTGACCGACGATGCCGCCGAACGCGAGGCATTGACCGCGCATCTGCTGCCGCCGATGCTGGTCGCGGGCTTTGTCACGGTTACGATGGTGTCGGTCGTGCTGGCAGGTTTGTTCGTGGGGCTGATCGGATGACAGGATTTGCGGATGCACGCCGGATCGAGGCGCTGATCGATGGCATCGACCGTTTCAACGCAACCCCCGGCAGGGGTACGACCCGGCTGACCTACAGCCCCGAATACCGCGCCGCGCGCGATTTCGTGGCGGGCCAGATGGTCGAGGCCGGGCTGGAGGTCCGAGAGGACGCCGTCGGCAACGTCTTTGGCCGGCTTGAGGGCAGGCGCCCGGATCTGGCGCCGATCCTGGTCGGATCACATCTGGATTCGGTGCCCAACGGCGGGCGGTTCGACGGCCCCGCGGGCGTCGTGGCGGGGATCGAGACCGCGTTCCTGTTCCGCGACCTCGGCCTGCAGCCGGATCGCCCCGTCGAGGTGGTGGCCCTGATCGAGGAGGAGGGCACCCGCTTCGGCGGCGGCCTGTTCGGATCGCGGCTGCTGACCGGGCAGGTGGACCCGGCCGGGCTGGACGACCTGCGCGACGATGCGGGCGTGTCGGCCGCGAAGGCGATGACCGATTATGGGCTGGACCCGGCACGGGCGGGGCAGGCGGCCCTGGCGCCCGGATCGGTGCATGCGTTTCTGGAACTGCATATCGAACAGGGCCCGGTGCTGGAAACCGAGGGTCAGGACATCGCCATCGTCGACCGCATCGTGGGGTTGGCGCAGCTGCGTGTGACCGTGCGCGGTCAGGCGGGCCATGCCGGCACCACGCCGATGGATCAACGCCGCGACGCGCTGACCGGTGCGGTCGGCATCCTGTCACTGCTGCCCGATCTGGCGCGGCAGGTGGGGCGGCAATCGGTGCTGACCGTGGGCAAGATGGAGGTGCTGCCCGGTGGTGCGAACGTGATTCCCGATCTGGTGACCTTCACCGTCGATCTGCGCGCCCCCGCCGAGGAGGACGTGCTGCGCCTGATCGAGATGGTGCAGGGCGCCGTGGCGCATGCGCAGGGCAACGGCCTGACCGCCCAAGTGGAACGACAGCTTTATGCCGCGCCCACGCCGCTGTCGGGTCAGATCCACGCGGCCCTGTCCGCGCAGGCCGAGGCGCTTGGCGTGTCGCATCGGGTCATGGTCAGCGGCGCGGGCCATGACGCGATGATCATGGCGGGTTTCGCGCCCACGGGGCTGATCTTCGTGCCAAGCCGGGGCGGCATATCGCATGCGCCCGAGGAATGGACCGACTATGCCCAACTGGCGCGCGGCATCGACGTGATCTTTGCAACCATCCGCCAGATGGCCGGTGCGATGCCGCGCTAGCGTTCCAGGATCAGCAGGTCGCCCTCGAAGCTGACACGGGCAAAGCGGCGCAGATAGGACATGCCCAGCAGGCTGTCCTGCAGTGCGCTGTCGATCACCACGGCGCGCACGTCGCGGTCCACCGCATCGCCGATGGCGAATTCCGCGATCGTCACGGGGGCCGTCGCCACGCGGCCGTTGGCCGTCACCGCCTGGCCGCCAAAGCGCAGCGTGTCGGGGTCCAGCCCGATCGCACGCGCATCGTCGCGGCTGAGTGCGACGCTGGTGGCGCCGGTGTCGACGATGAAGTCGATGGGCGTGCCGTTCAGCACGGCTTCCAGGTGGAAATGGCCGCCGGGGCCTGCGGGAACCTCGATCCGGGCGCCGTTCTCCAGCACCTGCTGGCGGGGGCCATAGGTCTGCTGCCACCAGTCGTATCCGGCGGCCAGCCCGGCGATGATCACCGCCCACATCAGCAGCGCGCGCAGGGCGCGGCCGCCCCGGCCCGCGAATTCGAACACCATCGCGCCGCCGATCACGACCAGCAGCATCGCATAGAAGGCCAGGCGGGCGATGTCGTCGCCGCTCACCCGAACAGGCCCGATCCGCGCAGCCCGTCGATCACGAACTGCACCGACAGCGCCGCCAGCAGCATGCCCAGCAGCCGGGTGACGACCATCACCCCCGTGCGCCCAAGCGCGCGCGCCAGGGGCGTCGCCAGCGCGAACAGGACCATGCAGATGCCCAGCACGATCAGCATCATCAGGTGGACCATGACGACATGACCCACGCCCTGGTTCTCTCCGACCAGCAGGATCATGGTGGCCAGCGCGCCGGGCCCCGCCAGCAGCGGCATGGCCAGCGGAAAGACCGAGGGGTCGTGGCTGGGCTGGTCCCCGTCGGCCTGGCCCTCGCGGCGTTCGGTGCGGCGTTCGAACAGCATGTCCAGTGCGGTCAGGAACAGCAGCAGCCCCCCCGCGATGCGGAAGGCCGAGATCGAGATGCCGATCGCCGACAGGATCGCATCGCCCGTCAGGCCGAACAGCGTCAGCAGGACGGCGGCGATGACCAGCGACCGCGCGCCGATGCGGCGACGTTCCGCCCCCGACTGGCCGGGGGTTAGCGCGATGAAGATCGGGGCCAGGCCGATCGGGTCGATGACCACGAACAGGGTGACGAAGGCGGTCAGGTACAGCTGCAGGTCCATGCGGCCCTTATCGCGTGCCGCGCCGCCCCTGCCAAGCCGGGACGCGCCGTCAAAATCGCGTCATCGCAGGCTGCGCCGGAGGGGGGCGGGGCTTTATCGCGCCGGGTGGGCTTTCAACGGCTGCGGACTGGGCCTATAGTTGGTTGCAGTCCTTGAAATCAGGTCAACGGCCTGACACCGGTACGGAGAACTGAAATGCACGCACCGTCCCCCATGGCCCTTCTGGTCATCGCCATCGTCGTCCTCGTCCTGTTCGGACGCGGCAAGGTTTCGTCCCTGATGGGCGAATTCGGCAAGGGAATCACCGCCTTCAAGAAGGGCCTGAACGATCCTTCCGCCGAACAGACCGCCGACAAGCCTGCGGCAAGCCTGGACACCCCGACCCAGCCCGTCGCACCGGTCCACACCGTCCCGGGCACCGATGCACGCGACGTGACGCCGCATACCGACACCCGCACCTGAACCGTGCGCCCCAAGGTCGAGTGCCCGAATGCTTGATATCGGCTGGAGCGAGTTGCTGCTGATCGGGGTGGTCGCGCTTGTCGTCATCGGCCCCGAGGATCTGCCCAAGCTGTTCCATACGCTTGGGCGGCTGACCTCGCGCGCCCGATCGATGGCCCGCGAGTTCACCAGCGCAATGGAGGATGCGGCCAAGGCCAGCGGCCTGGACGACGCGGCCAAGGGGATGAAGAACCTGTCCTCGATGACCTCGAAGAACAGCCGTGGCCTGGACGCGCTAGACCGCGCGGTCACCAAGTTCGAGAAGTGGGACCCCAAGACCAACATGGGCCAGCGCATCCAGCCAGACCCCGCGGCCCCGGTCGCGGACAAGGGGGCCGATGCGGCCATCCCCGCGGCGCCCGCCGCACCGACGGTCCAGCCTGCGAACACGGCCACCCAGCCTGCCGCCGACGTGGCGCCTAATCCCGATTCGCGCCGCCGCATCTCCGGCGTGCGGCGGACGGACACGAAGGACCTGTAAGTGTCAGCGCATACCCCGATCGACGACGATCTCGACGGCAGCTCGGCCCCCCTGATCGAACATCTCAAGGAACTGCGCACGCGGATCATCTGGTCCGTGCTGGCCTTGGTCGTGGCGATGATCCTGGCCTATCTGGTCTGGAACCCGATCTACAACTTCCTGACCCGGCCCATCTGCGCCGCGCTGGAGGAGCGGGGCCAGGAATGCGGCCTGATCCTGCTGAAGCTGCAGGAGGGCTTCTCGGTCGCGATCCGCATAGCCTTCTTCGGCGGGTTCATCCTGTCGTTCCCGGTGATCGGGTACCAGCTGTGGCGTTTTGTTGCGCCGGGCCTGTACAAAAGTGAACGCCGCGCCTTTCTGCCCTTCCTTCTGGCATCGCCCATCATGTTCGTGCTGGGCGCCGCCTTCGCCTATTACATCATCCTGCCGATGGTCTTCGCGTTCTTCCTGGGCTTTCAGCAGGGTCCGCTGGCCCTGCCGGACGATCCGGCGGCCGTGGCGGGCGAGGGAAGCCGACTGGCCGGCATCGTGTTCCAGGGTTCTGTCAGCGAGTATCTGACCCTGACCACGCGGTTCATCCTGGCCTTTGGCCTGTCGTTCCAGCTGCCGGTCGCGCTGGCGCTGCTGGGCCGGGCGGGGCTGGTGTCGTCGCAATCGCTGGCCAACACGCGCCGCTATGCCGTGGTGATCATCCTGACGCTGGCCGCCTGCCTGACGCCGCCCGATGTCGGCAGCCAGCTGGTGCTGTTCTCGGTCGTCTATGGCCTTTACGAGATCTCGATCCAGATCGTCCGCCGCATCGAGGTGGTGCGCGAGCGTGACCTGCGGGCCCAGGGCCTGTGGATCGAGGATGACGAATGACGGCTGCGCTGACGCGCATCGCCGATGCGCTTGAACGGCTGGCCCCGCCGGCCGTTCCGGTGCCCCGGTTCGACGAGGCCACGGCATTCGTGTGGCAGGCCGACCCCGACCGGCTGGTGCCCGTGGCGCATGTCGCCGGTGTGCCGCTGGACCAGCTGATCGGCATCGACCGGTCGCGGCGCACGCTTCTGGACAACACGCTGCAGTTCGCGCGCGGCCTTGGGGCGAACAACGCCCTGCTGTGGGGCGCGCGCGGCATGGGCAAGTCGTCGCTGGTCAAGGCGGTCCATGCCGAGGCCGTGGCCCAAGGCCTGCCGCTGGTCCTGGTCGAGATCGCCCGCGACGACCTGCATTCGGTCGGACGGCTGCTGGCGATCCTGGGCGCGGCACCCGAGCGGCGCTTCGTGCTGTTCGCGGACGATCTGTCCTTCAGCCACGACGACACCCAGTACAAGTCGCTGAAGGCGGTCCTGGATGGCGGGATCAGCGGGCGGCCCGCGAACGTGATCCTCTATGCGACCTCGAACCGCCGCCACCTGATGCCGCGCGAGATGATCGACAACGAACGCGCCAGCGCCATCCACCCCGGAGAGGCGGTCGAGGAGAAGGTGTCCCTGTCCGACCGCTTTGGCCTGTGGCTTGGCTTTCATCCCTGCGACCAGGACCAATTCCTGGCGATGATCGACGGCTATTGCGCGGCCTATGGGCTGTCGGTCGACCCCGATGAACTGCGCGCGCAGGCGATCGAATGGCAGGCCACGCGGGGTGCGCGATCGGGACGCGTGGCGTGGCAGTTCTTCACCGATCTTGCCGGGCGCCACGGTCTGGCGGTCTAGGCCGTGCCCGCGCGCGCAGCCACCGTCCTGACGGGGACGCGGATCCGGGAACGCCGCCTGGCGATGGCCCGGCGTCAGGCCGACATCGCGCGCGCCGTGGGCATCTCGCCCGCCTATCTGAACCTGATCGAACACAACCGCCGCCCCGTCGGCGCCGACCTGATCGCCCGCTTGGCCGAGGTTCTGGAGGTTCCCCCCGACGAACTGGCCGAAGGCCGCGAGGAGGTCCGCATCGCGGCCCTGCGCGAGGCTGCGGCCCATCCCGTCGCCGTCGGCACCGTGCCGGAACTGGACCAGATCACCGAATTCCTGGCCCGCTTTCCGGGCTGGTCGGGCCTTTTGATCGCCCATGCGCGGCGGGGCGCCGGATTGGAACGGCAACTGGTCGACCTGTCCGACCGCATGACCCGCGATCCATATCTGCTGACCACACTGCACGAGGTGCTGTCGGCCGTGACCTCGGTCCGCTCCACCGCGGCGATCCTGGTCGAGGAGGGCGAGATTTCCGCCGAATGGCGCCAGCGGTTCCATGCGAACCTGCACCAGGACAGCCAGCGCCTGTCGCTGACCGCACAGGCCCTGGTCGCCTATCTGGACAGCTTCGAGGCCGAAGGTCAGGCCACCACCCCCCAGGAGGAGGTCGAGGCCTGGCTGGCCGAACCCGGCGTTGCGGACCCCGATCCGGGCGATCTGACCTCGGATGCGGCGCGGGCGATGGCCGCGGATCTATTGGCCGGGATGCTGGACGACCGGGACGCGTTGTCGGACCGCGCGCTGACCGAGGCGATCCCCGCGGCGGGAACGCCGCCCGACCCGGTTCGGCTGGCCGCGCGGCTTGGCCAGCCCCTGGACCTGGTGATCCGGCGGCTGGCCGATCTGCGCCCCGAGGGGTTCCAGGGCGCGGGCCTGCTGGTCTGCGACGGATCGGGCGTCCTGACCCTGCGTCGCGCCGCGCAGGGTTTTGCGCTGCCACGGCCTGGGGACAGCTGTGCGCTGTGGCCGCTGTATCATGCCCTGGCGGTGCCGCAGTTGGCACTGGCACGGATCGTCGTCACCCCGGATGGGCGCGCGTTCCGCACCCTGTCCTTTGCGCAGCGCCGTCAGCCCCTGGGCCTGGACGGCCCGCTGCTGACCGAGGCGCTGATGCTGATCCTGCCGTTCGACGGACCACCCCCCGACGATGCACTGCCCATCGGGCCCGCCTGCCGGATCTGCCCGCGTGCCGACTGTCCGGCGCGCCGCGAACCCTCGATCCTGGTGCCGCAGGGCGGGCAGGCGCAAAGGTCCCTTTGACACGGGGCCGTGATCCGGCCCATGATCCGCCCCGGCCCGCCGGGCCGCACGCGGGGAGGGCGGATGCAGCCGGACATCCTGATGATCGAGGACGAGCCCAACATCGCCGAGGCGGTGCGCTTCATCCTGTCGCGCGAGGGGTGGTCGGTCGACCTGCATTCCGACGGCGCAGGCGGCATCGAGGCGATCCTGGCCGCGCGCCCGCGCCTGGTGATCCTGGACCTGATGCTGCCCAACCGGTCGGGGACCGAGATCCTGCAGGATCTGCGCGCCGCCAATGACGCCGATCTGGCCGCGACGCCGGTGCTGATGCTGACTGCGCGGGGGCAGACCGGCGATGACGGCGCGCGCGCGGATGCGGTGCTGGCGAAGCCCTTCGACAACCAGGAACTGCGTGCGACGGTGCGCCGGATGCTGGCCTGATGCCCGACCGGCCGCTGTTTCTGGAACGCGCCTCGTTCCATCGCCGCCGCCTTGGCGATGCGGCGCGGGTGCTGCCGGTGATGACGATGATGCTGCTGCTGGTGCCGGTCTGGTGGATGCCGGGCAGCCTGTCCTATGCCGGGGGCGCGGTCTGGCTGTTCGGCCTGTGGGCGGTGCTGATCGTGGTCATCCGCGCGCTGCACCGCGCCCTGCTGCGGGCAGAGGCCGCGACCATGCGCGCCGAGGCACCGACGGGGGGCCCCGATGCCCTTTGAGGCGCTGGTCGGCGCCTGCCTCGCCTATGTCGCGCTGATGTTCGGGGTCGCCTATGCCGCCGACCGGGCGGCGGCGCGCGGGCATGTGCGGTGGCTGGACCATCCGCTGGTCTATACGCTGTCGCTGTCGGTCTATTGTTCGGCATGGACGTTCTATGGCGCGGTGGGCTATGCGTCCCGGTCCGGGCTGGAGTTCGCGACGATCTATCTGGGGCCGACGCTGGTCTTCACCGGGGCGTGGTGGGGGCTGAGGCGGCTGGTTCGCGTTGCGCGGATGCATCACGTCACCTCGGTCGCGGACCTGATCTCGGCCCGGTTCGGAAAATCGAACCGGCTGGCGGCCATCGTGACGCTGATCGCGGTCATCGCGTCGACACCTTATATCGCGCTGCAGCTGCAATCGGTGCGGCTGTCCTTCGACATCTTCGCCACCGACGTCCCCAACGGCGCCGATGCGGGCGCGATGGGGGGAACGGCCCTGTGGGTCGCGGCGGGGCTTGCGCTGTTCACCATCCTGTTCGGCACCCGCAACCTGGCGGCGGATGAACGCCACCACGGCGTCGTCACCGCGATCGCGCTGGAGGCGGTCGTGAAGCTGGCGGCCTTCGTGGCGCTTGGCCTGTTCGTGGTCTGGGGGCTGGCCGACGGGCCTGCGGACATGCTGGCGCGCATCGCCCGTGCCGCGGCCGATCCCGACGTGGCGCAGGGCTGGCTGCTCAAGCCCGACCGCTGGACCGCGCTGATCCTGGTGTCCGCCGCCGCCATCCTGACCCTGCCGCGCATGTTCCAGGTCATGGTGGTCGAGGCCGCGGACGAGGAGCGTCTGCATGTCGCGGGCTGGGCCTTTCCCGCCTATCTGTTCGTGATGTCGCTGTTCGTGCTGCCCATTGCGGTGATGGGGCGTGAACTGCTGCCCGCGGGGTCGGACCCGGACCTCTACGTGCTGACCCTGCCCGCGGCGGCGGGCCAGGACATGCTGGCGCTGCTGGTGTTCCTGGGCGGGTTTTCTGCGGCGACGTCGATGGTCGTCATGTGTGCGATCGCGGTCGCCACGATGGTGTCGAACCACTGGCTGGTCCCCGCCTGGCTGGCGCTGCGCCGCATCCCCGCCCCGGACGAGACCGACGATCTGCGCGGCTTCGTGCTGAACGCGCGGCGGGTCGCGATCCTGGCGGTGGTCGCGGCGGGCTGGGTCTATCACCAGGCGTCGGGGGGCACGGCGGCACTGGCCGCGATGGGGCTTGTGGCCTTCACCGGCATGGCGCAGGTGCTGCCCGCGATGCTGGGTGGGCTGTTGTGGCGTGGCGCGAACCGCAAGGGCGCCTATGCCGGTATCGGCACAGGGTCGGTCCTGTGGATGGCGCTGATCTTCCTGCCGTCGGTGGGGGTGGGGGGCGATCTGCCGGTGCCGCCGGGGGTCGATCCCTGGACGGCCGCCGTGGCGCTGTCCCTGACGCTGAACACGCTGGCCTTCATCGGAGTGTCGATCTTCGGGTTCCCGGACCCGGTGGAACGCCTGCAGGGCCTGTCCTTCGTGTCCGCGGTCGAGCCGATCCGCCACAGCCGCATGCTGCGTGCCGACGACCGGGCCGAGCCGCTGTTGGCCATGGCGCGACGGGTCTGGGGACCGGACGCCGCGCTGCGCTATTTCCAGGCCGAGGCGCGGGCGCAGGGCAAGACCGGCTATCTGCCAGACCTGACGCCCCGGTTCCTGACCCGACTGGAGCGGCGGCTGGCGGGGTCGATCGGGTCGGCCACGGCGCATGCGATGATCGACCGCGTGGCGGGGGGCGTCGCGCTGACGGTGGCCGACCTTCTGCAGGTCGCGGACGAGGCGCAGCGTGCCAAGGAGGAGACGCAGCGCCTTGAGGCCGCGCAGGCCGAGCTGACCCGTACCGCCCGACAGCTGCGCGAGGCCAATGACAAGCTGACCGCCCTGTCGGTCCAGAAGGACGCCTTCCTGGGCCAGATCAGCCACGAGCTGCGCACGCCCATGACCTCGGTCCGGGCGTTCTCGGAGATCCTCAAGGAGCCCGACCTGACCGCAGAGGAGCGCGGCAAGTTCGCAGGCATCATCCATGACGAGGCCGGCCGCCTGACGCGGCTCTTGGACGACCTTCTGGATCTGTCCGTGCTGGAAAGCGGGCGGGCGCAGCTGACGATCTCGGTCGCGAACCTGCACGACCTGATCACGCGCGCGCTGGCCGCGGCGTCGGCCACGCGGCCCGAACGCGGCTTTCTGATCGACCGCGACCTGCCATCGGAACATCTGGGCCTGATCACCGATGCGGACAGGCTGCTGCAGGTGCTGATCAACGTCATCAGCAATGCGCGCAAGTATTGCGATGCGGCGCATCCGGTGCTGATCATCCGCGTCCGTCATCCGGAAGGCGGCGGCGCGGTCATCGACATCGTCGACAACGGCAGCGGCATCGACAGCGGCCGCCAGACGC
Source organism: Paracoccus marcusii (assembly GCF_006151785.1). GTDB lineage: Bacteria > Pseudomonadota > Alphaproteobacteria > Rhodobacterales > Rhodobacteraceae > Paracoccus > Paracoccus marcusii. Next base: position 936 of record NZ_VDDD01000013.1, on the reverse strand, counting down.
TGATCTTCGAGAAATTCGCGCGTCTGAACGACCCCGCCCGCGCGGGTGGCGCAGGCCTGGGGTTGGCCATCTGCCGCGAGATCATGCTGACCCTGGGCGGCGACATCAGCTATTTGCCGGGGCAGGGGGGTGCGGCGTTCCGCATCCAGCTGCCGGCGCGGCCGCCGGTGCCTTCCGGTTAACCCTTTCTCAATCCTGACGGTCCATTTTGAACAGGCAGCGACAGCCTGATTCGGACGTGACATGACCCATGCAGACCCCGCCACCCAAGCCCCTGGCGTCTTGCGCCGCATGCTGCAGGCGCGTGCGCAGGTCAGGCTGGGCCAAGGCGGGGCCCCGCAGCTGCCCGCATCTCCCGCGCCGACCCCGGCCCGCGCCGCCGCCACTGCGATCGGACGCGCCGCCGACCGGCTGTACCAGCTGCCCGTACGGGCGCTGTCCGTCCAGCCCGGCGCGCTGACGCTGGCAGAGCTGCCGGAGCTGCTGCCGGAACTGCCGCTGGTCGTCGTGCTGCAGGGGCCGGGCGATCTGCTGGGGGCGATCGCGCTGTGCCCGCAGGCGGTGGCGGCGCTGGTCGAATGGCAGGCCCTTGGCCGCGTGACGTCGCGCGGGCTGGAGCGGCGCCGACCCACCCGCAGCGACGCGCTGCTGTGTTCCGACTTCATCAACGCCCTGCTGACAGAGCTGACTGCCGAGATGGAGGGAGTCGAGGGGTTCGAGGCCGTCGGCGGCTATCAGTTCCTGACCCATCTGGACGATCCCCGGCCCCTGTCCCTGATGCTGGAGGATCGGCCGCTGCGCAGCCTGTCGTTCCACCTTGCGATGGGGGCGCCCGACATGCGCGAGGGACGCGTGCTGCTGGCCTTGCCGCAGCCCGCGAACCAGGCGCGTCCGCGCCCCGATGCCGCCCCTGTCGCGGCCCCGGCGCCGCCGGTC
>NZ_VDDD01000140.1 GCF_006151785.1 Paracoccus marcusii | reverse complement strand
GCGGCCCGGCGCGTCAGTGCCGGCCGCCGTCGGCGGTTCCTGCCGAACGGGCGATGCTGGCCGCTGCCGCCTCCAACGCGCCGGTGCCGTGCGGGATGCCAAGGGCGGTCAGCCCGGCCTCGATCGCGCCGAGCGTGCCCAGCAGGACGCCCGCGTTGGTGTGGCCCATATGCGCGATGCGCAGCGCACCCGACGGGTCGGGCGCGCCTAGGCCCACGCCCAGTGTCACGCCGCATTCGCGTGTCACCCAAGCCCGCAGCGCGTCGGCCCCGGGCAGCGTCACCGCGGTCACCGAACAGGCCCGGGCGGCGGGATCGGCCACCGACAGGTGGATGCCGCCGCCGACCGACCAGGCGTCGACCGCGGCCCAGGTGGCGCGGGCCAGGCGGTCGTGGCGCGCCCAGGTGGCCTCCAGCCCCTCTTCGTCCAGGATCATCGTCAGCGCCTCGGACAGGGCGAAGATCTGCTGGACGGGCGGCGTGCCGCCCCACCAGCGCCACAGCGCGTCCGACCCCGCGCGCAGGTGCCAGTCCCACCACGGAGACGTCAGCGACGTCCGCCCGCGCGCCGCCGCCCGGTCGGAAAACCACACGAAGACCGTGCCGGGCGGACACATCAACCCCTTCTGGCTGGCGGCGATCAGCACGTCGACGCCCCAGTCGTCCATCCGCATCGGCGCGCAGCCGAGGGACGCGATGGCATCCACGACCAGCAGCGCCGGGTGATCGCCCATCGCCGCCCGGATCGCGCGGATGTCGGCCAGGGTCGCGCTGGCCGTGTCGGTCTGGCACACCATCACGGCGCGGATGCGGCCCTGCGGGTCTTGGGCCAGACGGGCCGCCAGGCGCGCGGGATCGGGGGCCAGCGCGCCGAAGTCCAGCCGCTCGACCGTGACGCCCAGACCTTCGGTCATTTCGGCCCAGGACAGGCCGAAATGGCCGCTGGTCAGCACCAGCGCTAGGTCGCCGGGGGCGAACATGTTGGCCGACGCCGCCTCCCAGCCGGCATGGCCGTTGCCGATATAGGGCGCCAGGTTTGCCCGCGTCCCCGCCAGGCGTTTCAGCTGCGCCATGACCTGCAGGTTCACCTGCGCCAGATCGTCGGCATAGATGTCGGGCGAGGCGCGGTGCGCCGCGTTCAGCACGCGGGCCGGCACCGGCGAGGGTCCGGGAATGGCAATCAGGTCGGGTCCGGGGGCAAGGCTCATCGCAAGCGTTCCTTCACATCGTGCAAGATCGGTACGGCCACACCCCGTCCGCGTCAACGGGGGGTGGCCTTGTGGCGCAAGGTCGGAAAGGGGTATGGCTGGGCGTGATCGAAAAGGGCGCCCGAGCCCGCGACCGAAAGGCCCGACAGACACGTGGACCCGCGCCAGGACAGCCCCTCCCGATTGATTGCCGCCGCGACGCGCGGCGCGACCGTCCCGCCCACCCCGGATGCGTCCAAGGTGCCGGGCCTGCTGCGGCGGCTGTGGGACGACTATCTACGCCAGCACTGGGGCAAGATGGCGCTGGCCTTCTTCCTGATGACGCTGGAGGGGTCCACCCTAGCGCTGATTAGCTGGATGCTGAAGCCGCTGTTCGACCTGGTCTTCATCGGCAAGCAGCCGGGCGCGATCTGGTGGGTGGGGGCGGCGATCTTCGGCATCTTCCTGCTGCGCGCGGTCACGCTGGTGGCCAGCCGGGCCTTGCTGACGACGATCTCGCTGGCGGTGTCCACGACCATGCAGACGCAGCTGCTGGCGCATATCCTGACGCTGGACAGCCGCTTTTTCCGAGACAATTCGCCCGGCGCGATGATCGAGCGGATCCAGGGCGACACGATGGCGGTCCAGGGGGTCTGGGCCACGCTGATCACGGGGGCCACGCGCGACGCCATCAGCCTGGTGATGCTGTTCGGGGTGGCGCTGAGCATCGATCCGATCTGGACGCTGGGGGCGCTGGTGGGCGCGCCGATCCTGATCATGCCCGCCGCGATGGTGCAGAGATACATCCGCCGCAAGGTGCGCCAGAACCGCGTGAACGCCAGCCTGCGCGCCACCCGGCTGGACGAGGTGCTGCACGGCATCGCCTCGATCCGGCTGAACCGGGCCGAGGCGGACCAGACCGCCCGCTTTGCGGCCATCGTGTCCCGCATCCGGGCATCCGAAACCAAGGTCGCGGCGACATCCAGCGTGATCCCGGCGCTGACCGACGTGGTGACGGGCATCGGCTTCGTCGCGGTGCTGGCGCTGGGCGGCAACCAGGTGATGGACGGCGACCGCAGCGTCGGCGACTTCATGGCGTTCTTCACCGCGCTGGCGCTGGCGTTCCAGCCGATGCGCCGCCTTGGCGGGATCGCCGGCGTCTGGCAGACCGCCGCCGCCAGCCTGGAGCGCATCTATCACGTCTTCGACACCCGTCCGACGGTCGTGTCCGGCCCGCGCACCGCGCCGCCCGACACGACCGAGATCGTTCTGGACGACGTCTGGCTGTCCTATGACGGGCAGGTCGTGCTGCACGGGCTGTCCTTCACCGCCAAGGCCGGCCAGACCACCGCGCTGGTCGGCCCGTCGGGGGCGGGCAAGTCCACGGTCTTCAACCTGCTGACCCGGATGGTCGACCCGGACCGCGGTTTGGTCAGCCTGGGCGGTGCGCCGGTCAGCGACTATGAACTGGGCGTGCTGCGCGACCAGTATTCGACCGTGGCCCAGGAATCGGCCCTATTCGACGAGAGCCTCCGCGACAACATCCTGATGGGCCGCCCCAACGCATCCGATGCCGACCTGCAGGCCGCGCTGAAGGCCGCGAATGTCAGCAACTTTCTGGACGATGGCCGCACGCTGGACAGCCCCGTGGGCCCGCGCGGGTCGGCCCTGTCGGGCGGACAGCGCCAGCGCGTGGCGATCGCCCGGGCCCTGCTGCGCGATGCACCCGTGCTGCTGCTGGACGAGGCGACCAGTGCCCTGGACACGGCCAGCGAACGTCTGGTCCAGGATGCGCTGGACCACCTGTCGCGCGGACGCACCACGCTGGTCATCGCCCACCGCCTGTCGACGATCCGCAACGCCGACAAGATCGTCGTGATGGAATCGGGACGGGTTGTGGAACAGGGCAGTCATGACCAGTTGATGGCCAAGGGCGGCGCCTATGCCCGCCTTGTCGCGCTGCAATTCGGAGACAATGAATGACCCGCCAGATCATCCGCCTGACCGGCGAGGACCGCCTGCCTTTCCTGCAGGGGCTGGTGACCAACGATGTGGCCCGCGCCCCGGTCTGGGCCGCGATCCTGACGCCGCAGGGCAAGTATCTGGCCGATTTCCTGGTCGTGCCCGACGGCGACGCGCTGCTGATCGACGTCGATGCGCGCTTGGCCGACGACCTGCTGCGCCGCCTGTCGATGTACAAGCTGCGCAGCAAGGTCGCGCTGGACCTTGTGGACATACCCGTCGCACGCGGCACCGGCCCCGCACCCGAGGGCGCGGTGGCCGACCCGCGGCATCCGGCCCTGGGCTGGCGGCATTACGGCGCGGCGGGGGATGACGGCACGGATTGGGACGCCATCCGCGTCGCGCATTGCATCCCCGAGACATTGGTCGAGCTGATCCCGAACGACACCTATATCCTGGAGGCCGGGTTCGAGCGTCTGCACGGCGTGGATTTCCGCAAGGGCTGCTATGTCGGTCAAGAGGTCACCGCGCGGATGAAGCACAAGACCGAGTTGCGCAAGGGCCTGACGACGCTGCGGATCGAGGGTGCCGCCCCTGTCGGCACGCCGCTCACCGCCGAGGGACGAGAGGTCGGCGCAGTCTTCACCCAGTCCGGCGGGCAGGCCATCGCCCATGTCCGCCACGACCGCGTGGCCCCCGAGATGCAGGCCGGCGAGGCGCGGCTGTTCCCGCTGTGACCGACGCCGCGCCGGGGCTGCGCAAGATCATCCATATCGACATGGATGCCTTCTTCGCCTCGGTCGAGCAGCGCGATTTCCCGGAACTGCGCGGCAAGCCGGTGGCCGTGGGCGGATCGGCCGCGCGCGGCGTCGTGGCCGCCGCCAGCTATGAGGCGCGGGTGTTCGGGGTGCGGTCCGCCATGCCGTCAGTGACGGCGGCCCGGTTGTGCCCCGACCTGATCTTCGTGCGGCACCGGTTCGACGTCTACAAGCAGGTCAGCCAGCAGATCCGCGACATCTTCCTGGACTACACCCCCCTGGTCGAGCCTTTGTCCCTGGACGAGGCCTATCTGGACGTGACCGATTACCTTGACGGGCGCACCGCGACCAAGATCGCGTCCCAGATCCGCGCCCGCATCCGCGAGACCACGGGCCTGACCGCCAGCGCGGGCGTCAGCTACAACAAATTCCTGGCCAAGCTGGCATCCGACCAGAACAAGCCCGACGGTCTGTGCGTGATCACGCCAGAACAGGGGCCGGGCTTCGTGCTGTCCTTGCCGGTGGGCAAGTTCCACGGCGTGGGGCCCGCGACGGCGGCCAAGATGCAGGCGATGGGCATCGCCACCGGGGCCGACCTGTATGCGCAGGACCTGGATTTCCTGCTGCGGCGGTTCGGCAAGTCGGGGCGCTATTACTGGAACATCGCGCGGGGCATCGACCACCGCAGGGTCAGCCCTGACCGCATCCGCAAGTCCGTGGGGGCGGAAAACACCTATTCCGCCGACATCATGGCGCTGGACGCGGCGCTGGAGGCGCTGGAGCCCTTGGCCGCCAAGGTCTGGTCCGCCGTCGTGCGCCACGACCTGCGCGGGCGGACCGTGACGCTGAAGGTCAAGTTCAGCGATTTCCAGCATATCACGCGCGCCCGCAGCCTGGGTCATGCGGTGGCCTCGCAGGACGAGCTGCTGTCCATCGCGCGCGACCTGGCGGCGGGCGTGCTGCCCGATCCGCGCGGCGCGCGCCTGCTGGGCGTGACGCTGTCGGGGTTCGAGGCCCCCGATGACGGCCCCGCCCAGCTGTCGCTGTTCGATTAGCGCCAGCGCACCCACCGGCCCGGTCCCTGCGCCGCCAGGATCAGCAGGCCCCCCGCCACGGCCCAGTTCTTGACCACGATGGTGACCTGCCACGGGTCGGCGCGCAGCTGCCAGTGAAACCAGCTGGTGCCGATGCAATAGACCGCCAGCAGCAGCGCCCAGGTCCGCACGCGCGGTCCCAGGATCAGGCAGATGCCCGCGACCAGGTTGAAGGCCGCGACCGGCCAGACCAGTACGCCGGGCAGGCCCAGGCTTTCGATCATGCGGATGACCTGCGTCGGGTCGCCGACCTTCTGAAGCGCGCCGCCGATGAACAGGACCGCGATCAGCAGGCGGCCCGTCAGGTTCAGGGCGCTGTTCATGCGCGGGTCGCGAACCAGTCCTCGGGCACCCAGGCAAAGGCGTCGCCGCGCGCCTCGACATGGCCGATGCCGGGGAAGGGCAGGTGCGTGCCCGCCACCGCGATCCGGTCGGCGGTGACCATCTGCAGCAGGTTCCGCCGGGTCGTGGCCGCCTGGCCTGCGTCGGTGTCGAAGGCAACGCCGGCATCCGGGTGGCGGAACTGCAGCGCGGCCAAGGCGGCGGCATCGCCCAGGATGATCATCTGTGCGTCGCCATCCGACAGGCGCAGGCCGCTGTGGCCCGGCGTGTGGCCGGGCAGGGCCATCGTGGTGATGCCGCTGCCCAGGTCGGCCTCTCCGGCAAAGGTCTGGACGCGGTCGCCATAGGCGTCGCGGACCCCGCGGGCCAGCGCGAAAAAGGGCTGGACATCGGCGGGCGCGGCGCTGGCCGTCGCCTCGTCGGTCCAGAAGGCCAGCTCGTCTTCGTTGACGTGCAGCGCGGCATTGGCAAAGACCGCGCCCGCATCGCCCACCAGTCCGCCCGCATGGTCGGGATGCAGGTGCGTCATCACGATCCGGGTGATCTGGTCGGGTGTCACGCCCAATGCCGTCAGCGAGGCCGCCAGATGCCCGGTGGTGGGGCCGAAGGCCGACCCGCCGCCCGCATCGACCAGCGTCAGTTGATCGCCCTGGCGGATCAGATGCACGCTGACCGGCACGCGGATCGGCTGTTCGGGGTCCAGATAGGCGGCACGCAGGGCCGCGCCATAGGCCGCATCGTCCAGGTTGACGACCAGATCCTTGGCAAAGTCGAAATGCCCGTCGGCGATGGTGGTGACGGTGGTGTTGCCCAGGATGCGGGTATGCACGGTCGGCAGAAAGGCCGGGATCGCGGCGGCAGCCGGTTCCTGGGCAAAGACCAGGCCGCGGCCCAGGAACGGCATCGCGACGGCGGCGCCCGCGGCGGTCAGCATCAGGTGGCGGCGGGACAGGACGGTCACGGGCATCTCCTTTTTCGGGGTTTGTGCGATCTTTCCCGCGAAGCGATGCCCGGCACCACGCCCCATCACCGCGTTCACGCAAAGGTGAGAACGCGACGCGCCCCGCAGGGGGCCTGCGGGGCGCGCGTGTCAGGTCGGGCCGTGGATCAGGCGCGTTCGCTGTATTCGAACATCTCGGTGTTGACGACGATCGCCTCGCCCTCGCCCACGAAGGGCGGGATCATGATGCGCACGCCGTTGTCCAGGATCGCCGGCTTGTAGCTGTTGGCGGCGGTCTGGCCCTTCACGACCGGCTCGGTCTCGGCGACGGTGCAGGTGACCTTCTGCGGGATCGAGACCGACAGGGCCTCCTCGCCGTAATATTCGATGGTGGCGGTCATGCCGTCCTGCAGGAAGGGGCGGCGGTCGCCCAAGAGGTCGGCGTCCAGTTCGGTCTGCTCGAAGGTCTCGCTGTCCATGAAGACCAGCTTGCCGTCGGATTCGTACAGGAACTGCTGGTCCTTCTGGTCCAGACGGACGCGCTCGACCTTGTCCTCGCTGCGGAAACGCTCGTTCAGCTTGCGACCGTCGCGCAGGTTCTTCAGTTCGACCTGGGCAAAGGCGCCGCCCTTGCCGGGCTTGACGTGGTTCACCTTGACGGCGCCCCACAGGCCCCCGTCATGTTCCAGGATGTTGCCGGGGCGGATTTCATTGCCGTTGATCTTGGGCATGGGATGGGTCTCGTGCGTTTGCGGAAATTTCGGGCCGTCCTGGCATTGCCAGCCGTTGAACGACAATTCTGGCCCCCTATATCGAGGGCTGCGGCATCAGGCAACCAGAACGGAACTGCGGCGTTGTCAAGGTGCCAACAAGATCATCGCCACGTCACTGGCGCAGTGGGGTCACGATTTTTTCCCGCAATTTGCGCGACATGCAGTAAGGACATGGCAGACATGCGAGTGAAGGGATACCGAATCGGCGGGCCGAACGGCTAAGGCAGCAGGCACCGTCAGAGAAGCGGATTCAAGAAACAGGGGAAACGTCAAGTTTTCCCATAAGGCCCTGACTCCCGATCGGGGCCGCAAGAGAATGGACGAAAACAAGATGCGCGATTTTGTCGACGGCTCGGCCTTCAATTTCGAACAGGGCCAGCGTGCCCGCAAGCTGTTTGCAGCGGTGGTGCTGGCAGCCTTGGATGATGCCATTGCGGATAACAAGAAATATGGCAACGGCCCCGAACAGATCGCCCGTTGGGCGCGCTCGCGCGATGGACGCGAGGTGCTGTCCTGCGCCGGGATCGACCCGAACGAGCGTGTGGTCAAGGGCCTGATGGAATTTGTGTCCAAGGGCGTGCGCACCTCGGTCGCGCTGTCGCGCGAGGAGAGCGAGCGCCGTATGGCCGCCGAGGCCGAGGAAGCCGAAGCCGCCTGAAACCTGCGCGCATCGACGATCAGGGCCGCCCTTTCGGGCGGCCTCTTTTGTTACAGCTTCGTCACGACGCGCTGTGAATAGAAATGGCGGACGTCGGCGGCGTTGCACAACTCGGTCGCGGGCGTCATGACCGCCGCCGAGGCGGCCGCCGCGCCAAGGGCCAGCGCCTCCTGCATGGGCCAGTCGCGCGCCGCAGCCAGCACGAAGCCCGCGACGAAGCTGTCGCCCGCGCCCACGGCGCTGACCACGCGCA
>NZ_VDDD01000139.1 GCF_006151785.1 Paracoccus marcusii | reverse complement strand
CCGGACGGTCGCCGCGACGACCGCGCTGGTCCCGCTGGCCCTGGCCGACGTGGCGGCCGCCCTGGCCGCGAACCTGCGCATGATCCGCCGCATGGCCGAGATCTATGGCGGGCGCGCCGGTGCCGTCGGCGGCTGGCGCCTGGCGCGGACGGTGATGACGCATCTGATCGCCACGGGCGCGGTGGCGGCCGGGGACGACCTGATCCACACGATGGCGGGGGGCGGCATTTTGGCCAAGCTGTCGCGCCGTTTCGGCGAAGGTTTGGTGAACGGCGCACTGACCGCCCGCGTGGGCATCGCCGCGATGGAGGTCTGCCGCCCGCTGCCGTTCCTGTCGCAGCCCCGGCCCAAGGTCGGAAACCTGGTCAGCCGCGCGCTGACCGGCCTGTTTTCGAACGACGACGCCCGCTAGTCCAGCGCCAGCTTGTATCCGACATGCGACGGGACGAACCCCAGCCCGTCATAGAACCGGTGCGCATCCGTGCGCGACCGGTCCGTCGTCAGCTGCACCAGCGCGCAACCCCGCGCCCGGCATTCCGCGATGGCCCAGTCCATCATCGCCCGGCCCAGGCCCGCGCCGCGATGGCTGCGGGCGACGCGCACCGCCTCGATCTGGCCACGCAGCGCGCCGCCGCGGGCCAGCCCCGGGATGAAGGTCAGTTGCAGGGTGCCGACCACCCGGTCCCCGTCCTGCGCCACGGCCAGCATCTGCGCCGGATCGGCGTCGATGAGATCGAAGGCCGCACGATACCGCGCGGCATCCGCCAGGTCCTCTCGCCCGGCGCCCAACTGATCGTCGGCCAGCAGGGCAAGGATCGCGGGCAGGTCGGCCGCGGTGGCGCGGCGGAACGCGGTCACGGGGCCTCGGCCGGCAGGTCGGGCGCGTCTTCGGTGGGGGCCATTTCGGTCGATCCCTGGTCGGCCTCGATCAGGCGGTTGTCCTGCCATTCGCCCGACGCGATCTGGCCGGTGGCATAGCGCATGACGCCCTGCCCCTGGCGCTTGCCCGCGGCAAAGGTGCCCTCGTACCGGTCGCCGTTGCCATAGGTCGCGACGCCGGTGCCGTCGATCTCTCCCGCCTTCCAGCCGCCTTCGTAGATGAACCCGTCGGGCGTGGTCAGGCGGCCCTGGCCCTCGCGCAGCCCGTCCGCGAAGCTGCCGGTATAGACCGTGCCGTCGGGATAAGTGGCCTGCCCCTCGCCGTGGCGCTGGCCGTCCTTCCAGGCACCGGAATAGACATAGCCGTCGGGATAGGACATGCGCCCCTGCCCGTCGTTGCGCGCGTTGCGAAAGCCCCCCTCATAGACCATGCCGTTGGCATAGCTGGCCTTGCCCTCGCCCTCGATCACGCCCTCGGACCACTGGCCCTCGTAGGTCGAGCCGTCGGCATAGGTGATCTTGCCGGTGCCGTCGGGCCGGTCGGCGCGCATCTGGCCCAGATAGACGGACCCGTCGGGATAGGTGATCTGGCCACGGCCCTCCATGCGGCCTTCGGACCATTCGCCGACATAGACGTAACCGTCCGCGCCGGTGAACGTGCCTTGGCCGTGGCGGCGGTCATCGGCGAAATCGCCGTCATAGACGTCGCCGTTGGCATAGGTCGCGACACCCTTGCCCTGCCGACGCCCGCCCTGCATCTGGCCCTCGTACCGGTCGCCCGTCGGCTGGACCAGAACCCCCGACCCGGACATCTGACCCGCTGCCCAGACCCCTTCGTAGGTCAGCCCGTCCGACATCACCAGCTTGCCCTGTCCCGCGCGCTGGCCGGCCAGCATCGCGCCCTCATAGGTGGCGCCGTCGGGATAGGTGATCTTGCCCTGCCCCTCCTTGACGCCGGCGTTCCAGTCGCCCTCGTAGCGATAGCCGTTGGCCTGAGTCAGCACGCCCTGCCCCTGATGCAGGCCGCTGACGAACTGGCCCTCGTAGACGGACCCGTTGGCATAGCGGGCGACGCCCTGCCCGGTGATCTCTCCCTCGGCCCAGGCGCCTTCGTAGGTGCCGCCGTCGGCATAGGTGATCTTGCCCTGGCCATGCGGCTTGCCGCCCGCGAACTGGCCCTCATAGACGGACCCGTTGGGAAACGCGGCGCGGCCCTGGCCCATGATCTGGCCCTCGACCCAGTCCCCCTCGTAGCGATAGCCGTTGGGCAGGACATAGCTGCCCTGGCCGTGCTGCAGCCCGTTGCGGAAGGTGCCTTCGTAGACGCCGCCATCGTCGTACTGCTTGGTGATGACCTGAGCGGCCGCAGGGCCTGCCCAGATCGCCAATGCCAAGGCCGTTCCGATTGCCGCTTTCATCGCCTGTCGCCCCTTACGGTGTTTTGCCGCAGGTTTACCCCGGAAGGCACCCATGCGCAAAGGCCGACTTTTCCTTGGCCGGGCGATCCTCTATCCAAGGGGCCACACAACCGGGGTGCCCGTGATGACCGACCGTTTCCGCCTGACCATCGGGCAGCTGAACGCCACCGTGGGCGACCTGGACGGCAACGCCGCCCGCGCGCGCGATGCCTGGGAACAGGCGCGCGATGCAGGCGCCGACATGCTGGCCCTGCCAGAGATGTTCATCACCGGATACCAGACCCAGGACCTGGTGCTGAAACCCGCCTTCACCGCCCAGGCCGAGGATGCGATCATGGCCCTTGGCACGTCGCTGACGGGCGGCCCCGCCATCGGCATCGGCGGGCCGTGGCGCGACGGCGGCCGTCTTTACAACGCGTGGTGGGTGTTCCGGGACGGGGCGCTGGTGGCGCGCGTGCTGAAGCATCACCTGCCCTACAAGCAGCTGTTCGACGAATTGCGCCTGTTCGACAGCGGCCCGATCAGTGGCCCCTATCCGGTCGGCGCGGCCCGCATCGGCAGCCCGATCTGCGAGGACAGCTGGTACCCGGACGTGGCCGAGACGCTGGCCGAGACCGGGGCCGAGATCCTGGTCGTGCCGAACGGCAGCCCCTATCACCGCGACAAGCTGGACCTGCGCATGGGCCACATGGTCGGCCGCGTGGTCGAGACGGGCCTGCCCTTGGTCTATGTGAACATGGTCGGCGGCCAGGACGACCAGCTTTATGACGGGGCCAGCTTCGTGCTGAACCCCGGCGGCCACAAGGTCGTGCAGCTGCCCGCCTTCCAGGAGGCGGTGGTGCATGTCGACTTTACCCATGGCCCCGATGGCTGGCGGGCCGAACCGGGCCTGATGGCGCCCCAGCCCGACGCGTGGGAACAGGATTACCACGCGATGATGCTGGGCCTGCGCGACTATCTGCGCAAGTCGGGGTTCCGCCGCGTGCTGCTGGGCATGTCGGGGGGCATCGATTCTGCGCTGGTCGCCACCATCGCCTGCGACGCGATCGGGCCGGAAAACGTGCGCTGCGTGATGCTGCCGTCGGAATACACCTCCCAAGCCAGCCTGGAGGATGCGGCCGATTGCGCGACGCGGCTTGGCGCGCGGCTGGACACCGTGCGCATCGACGGGGCGCGCGACGCGGTGGGCGGCGCACTGGCGCATCTGATGGAGGGCACCCAGCCCGACATCACCGAGGAGAACATCCAGTCCCGCCTGCGCGGCGTGATGCTGATGGCGCTGTCCAACAAGTTCAACGAGATGCTGCTGACCACCGGCAACAAGTCCGAGGTCGCGGTGGGCTATGCCACCATCTATGGCGACATGGCGGGCGGCTATAACCCGATCAAGGACCTCTACAAGACGCGGGTGTTCGAGACCTGCCGCTGGCGGAATGCCAACCATCGCGACTGGATGATGGGCGCGCCCGGAGAGGTGATCCCCCAGCGGATCATCACCAAGCCGCCGTCGGCCGAACTGCGCCCCGACCAGCGCGACGACGACAGCCTGCCGCCCTATGAGGTTCTGGACGCGATCCTGGACGGGCTGGTGGAACAGGATCTGTCGCTGGCCGACCTGGTCGCGCGGGGGTTCGATGCGGACACGGTGCGGCAGGTGGAAAAGCTGCTCTATGTCAGCGAATGGAAGCGGTATCAGGCCGCACCGGGGCCACGCATCTCGACCCGCGCCTTCTGGCTGGACCGCCGCTATCCGCTGGTGAACCGCTGGCGCGACCGGCTGTAGGTTTCAGAACTCCAGCCAGGTGCCCACCCGGACGGCCTGTTCGGACGGGCCGGACAGGGGATTGACCATGCCCAGTTCCACCTTGACCGGGCCGGGCACGTCGAACACCAGCGACGACATCAGACGGGCGGAATATTCCTCGTCCTGGGGGTGCTCCAGCCACAGGCTGTTGATGACCATCAGCCCGTCACGCGGACGCAGGCCCAGGGTCACGTCGGTCTTGATCACCCGTTCGGCGGTCAGGAAGCTGGCGGCAAAGGACGGGCGCATGGGCGCGCGCGGGTCCGGCGCGCTGCCGGTCATCTTGGCCAGCACCTGCGCGGTGATCCAGCCCCGGTCGAAACCGCGCCCCCAGGACAGCGCGCCCTGGACCACCGGCATGGCAAGGTCGTCCCGCCGGATCACCCCCGCGCCCGATTGCATCGCAAAGCGGTTCGGCCCCTGACCGTCGTCCAGCGCGCGCTGCAGCCACAGGATGGCACTGGTCTCCGCCTGATCGGCGCGGCCCAGCTCCATCCCCAGCGTGGTGCGCGGCGTCAGCCCGTATTCGGCATAGGCCGAGGCATAGCTGCTGCCCGCGCGATTGCGTTCCCCCGACAGCGACAGGAAGGTCCGCCCGGCCTCGCGCGGCCAGGGCCCGGCCTGCACCGCGGCGGGCAGCATCAGCGCCAGGAACAGGACAAGTCTGATCATCGGCCGGCCCTTTCGTGCCACGGGTCGCCCCAGATCTGGCACAACCCGCGCGTGCGGGCGAGAGGGAAACGATCCGTCAGGGGATCTCGATCTTGCCCACCAGGGGTACGTCGTCTTGGGGGCCGACAGTGTGACGCTCGATCATGCGGTGGACCAGCGGATCGGTGTCGCCCTGGTGCAGCGCGCGCAGGGCCACCGCGACCTCGGCATCCGACTTGGTGCGGCGCAGGTTGTGGCGGACATATTCGTCCCAGGTCGCGATGTGATAGCTTTCGCTCCACTGGTCGGGATGCTCCAGGTCGCGCAGCAGCGACCAGTTGCGCGCCCCGTCCCGCCTGCGGATGTTGCGCCGCCGCTGCATCAGGCGCAGGAATTCCGGCACATCGGCCTGGTCGATGCGGTAATCGACCATCACCATGATCGGCCCCGACCGCCCCCGCAGGTCCAGCATCAGCGCGGGCTCGCGGAAGCGGTTCACCGGGTCCAGATCGACCGCCCCGAATTCGGGCGCCCGCAGCCAGAACCCGATCGCAGCCCCCAGCAGCAGCACGCCCCCGGCGGCCGTCAGCGCCGCATCCAGGCCCTGCGTGCCCGCCACCATGCCCCAGATCCAGGCGCCCGCCGCCATGCCGCCGAAGGTCGCCATCTGGTACAGCGCCAACGCGCGGGCCACGACCCAGCGCGGTGTGGACAGCTGCACCGTCACGTTGAACAGCGACAGCGCCAGCACCCAGGACGCCCCCGCAGGCAGCATCGCCGCCGCGTGCAGCCAGACCGACTGCGTCTGGCCCAGGACCAAGGCCGAGAGCGCAAAGCCCGCAAAGGCCATGCGCACGACGTTCTCGTTGTTCAGCCGGGCGCGGATGCGGGGGTTCAGCAGCGCGCCGCCGATCGCGCCGACGCCATAGCATCCCAGCAGGCCGCCAAACAGCAGCGACCCCCCCTCGGGGTGGCTCTTGGCGACCAGCGGCAGCAGCGCCAGCACGGCGATGGCGGCAAAGCCGAACAGCGCGCCGCGCGACATCACCCGCAGCAGGTTGGGCGACAGCGCGACATAGCGCAGGCCCGCCCCCATCGCGGCCATGAACGGTTCGGGCGTGGTGACGCGCGGCGCCAGCTTGGGCTTCCATTGCGACATCGCCCCCAGCAGCGGCAGATAGCTGATGGCGTTGACCGCAAAGGCAGCCGACGCGCCCAGCGTGGCCACGATCAGGCCGCCCGCCGCGGGCCCCACGCTGCGCATCAGGTTGAAGCCCACGGAATTCAGGCTGACCGCCGCGGGCAGGTCCTTCCGGTCGACCAGATCGCCCATGCTGGCCTGCCAGGGCGGGTTATAGACCGCCTGCCCCGCTCCCAGCATGAAGGTGAAGCCCAGCAGCAGCCACGGCGTCAGCCCCCCCGTCCAGGCCACCGCGGCCAGGGCCAGCGACACCACCGCCATGAAGATGAGCGCGCCCATCAGCAGCGTCTTGCGGTCAAAGATGTCGGCCAGCGCCCCCGCCCCGATCGCCAGCAGCATGATCGGCAGCGTGTTCGAGGCCTGCACCAGCGCGATCAGCGTGGCGCTGTCGGTCAACTGGGTCATCAGCCAGGCCGCGCCCACGGCCTGCACCAGGCCGCCGAAATTCGACACCAGCGTCGCGCTCCACAGCAGGCGAAAGTCGCGATAGCCCAGCGGCGCCAGCGCGCCGGTCCGGGCGGGGACAGTGGTGGGGTCTGTCGAAGGGGTCACGGATCGGCCTTTCCTGCGGCGGGCATCGCGGTCAGCCTAGGCGGGCACCCGCGAACCCGCAACGCCGGCGCCCGCCCGATCGACGCAAAGTTTTCGCCTGCACATGAAACCCGAAGACACGCCAAGTTGTTCATTAGGCGCATAAAGGTGATCCACCTGACGCCGTAGCGCCACAGAGATCGGGCGCAGACGCGGCACGGACCCCGTCGAGGGTGGCTCGGGGTTGACGCGGATCGGCGGGCGGCCTCATGGAAGAACATGCGAATCGCGCCCGCCCTGCGGCGCAACAGAACAGATGCTGCCTCGGAACCGCCTCTGCCGGCGCGACCGACGATGAACAAGGAACAAGCAACGATGCGCCTCGCTTCCCTTTTCGCGGCGCTGGCCCTGGGGCTGGCGGCCTGCGGTCCCTCGCAAGAGACCACGACCCCCACCGCCCAGCAGCCGGTCGAGATCCCCGAGATCTACAAGGCCCGCACCGACCGCGGCCCGGACGGAGAGCCGATTCCCATCGCGGCCGTCCGCGCTGCCTATCTGAACGACCGCAACACCCGCCAGCTGGTGTCCTATAACGGCACCGAGGCCCCCGGCACCATCGTCGTCGACCCCTATGCACGCGTCCTCTATCACGTGCAGCCCGGCGGCCAGGCGATGCGGTACGGCGTGGCGGTGGGGCGCGCGGGCCTGACCTTCGAAGGTCGCGCCACGATCGCGCGCAAGGCGGCCTGGCCCAGCTGGCGCCCGACCGACAACATGCTGCGGACCGAACCCCAACTTTACGGCCAGTTCGCGGGCGGCCTGCCCGGCGGCATGCAGAACCCCCTGGGGTCGCGCGCGCTGTACCTGTACCAGGGCAGTGTCGACACCTATTACCGCATTCACGGCACGCTGGACCCCTCGTCCATCGGCAAGGCCACGTCGGCGGGCTGCATCCGGATGTTCAACCAGGACGTCATCGACCTGTTCGAACAGATCCCCACGGGAACCGAGGTGATCGTCCGTTCGCAGGCCGAAAGCGTCGCGATGGAAGGCCCGATGCAGGAAACGCCCGAAGGCTATGTCGTGCCCGCCGCCGCGGTGCAGCCGACGGCCGACCCGGCTGCGACCGCGCAGGTCGCATCCGCGCCGACGCAGACCGCGGTGGTTGCATCCGCACCGGTCGAATCTGCCGTGCCGACGGGGTTCACCGATCCCTATGCCGCAATGACGGCGGTTCCGGCCGCGACCTCGGTCCAGCCGTCGCTGGTCAGCGATCCGTTCGCCACGGATGCGGGCTTTGTCTCTCCGGTCGAAAGCGCCGTGCCCTCCCGGTAACGGGGCGGCCACGCCTGCGAAAAGATCAGGGGGCTCCGGTTGCGACCGGGGCCCTTTCCAATTGCAAATGCGCCGATTCCTGCGCACAGTCCTGCCGAACACATCATCCGTCCGCCAAGGGTCCCGCGAATGCCGTATTATGCCAAGCGCGAACAGGAACTGCTCAACCCCGATCAACTGACGCTGGCCGAACAGAGCCGCCATCCCGCGCTTGGGGCGCTGGACGATGCGGCGTTGCTGACGCTGATCGACGCGCTGCGCGCCGCTCGCGCCGAGGCGACGACCGCAGAGGGCGACCCGGCCCCGGCCGAAATGCTGCGCGCGGCCCTGCGCCGGACCGACATGGAACGCCGCAAGCGCCGCCTTGCCGCG
>NZ_VDDD01000138.1 GCF_006151785.1 Paracoccus marcusii | reverse complement strand
CGCCTGGCCGAGGCCGACCGCCTGTCGGCCCAGCCCAAGGTCGCGCGGCAGCTGCCCGCCGAGCGTCTGGCGCGCGATCACGCGGCGCTGGCCGCGCATCTGCGCCCCTTGGGCGAGATCACCCGCTGGCAGGGCAGGGCGGTCAGCTTTGGCGCCTCGGTCGCGTTCGGGGTGCTGGTGGTGGCCGCGCTGGCGATCTGGGTCGCGGTTCAGCGCGGGCTGCTGTGACGCCTTGCACATGATGCAAGGCTGACCTGTCCGCGCAGGGCTTGCCAAACCCCGCCCAAGCTGGTGTGAGGGCTAACACCCCCGTCCCAGGAACTCCGCATGACCTCTACCCCTGATTTTCGCGCCGCGATCCTGGCGCTGGCGCTTGGCGCGTTCGCCATCGGCACGTCCGAATTCGCGGCCATGGGCCTGCTGCCCTATTTCGCCGCCGACCTGGCCCTGACCGAACCGCAGGCCGGTCACGTCATCAGCGCCTATGCCCTTGGCGTCGTGGTCGGCGCGCCGGTCACCGCGATGCTGGGCGCGCGGCTGCCGCGCAGGCGCTATCTGGCGGCGCTGATGGCCTTTTACGGCGTCGTGAACCTGCTGGCGGCCTTCATGCCGGGCCTGGCGACGCTGGTCGGGGTGCGGTTCCTGGCCGGCCTGCCGCATGGCGGCTTTCTGGGCGTCGCGATGCTTTACGCGGCGGACGCGCTGCCCGTGGGACAGCGGGCCCGGGGCGCGGCACGGGTGCTGCTGGGGCTGACCATCGCCAACATCGTCGGCGTGCCGCTGGCGGGCTGGATGGGGCAAAGCATCGGCTGGCGGTGGGGCTTTGCGCTTCCCGGCGTGATCGCGCTGCTGTCGGCGTGGCTGATCCTGCGCGTGGCGCCGCGCGTCGGTGGCAATCCCGACGCCCGCCCGTGGGACGAACTGGCGGCGCTGCGCAACCCGCGCGTCCTGTGGGTGCTGGCCGTGGGGGCCATCGGGTTCGGCGGGCTGTTCGCGGTCTATGCCTTCATGACGGCGGCGATCCTGGCCACCACCGACGCGCCGGGATACGTGATCCCGCTGACGCTGGCGGCCTTCGGCGTGGGCGGCACCTTGGGCACCTGGGGCGCCGGCCGCCTGACCGAGATCCTGGGCATCGACCGTGCGGCATTCGCCAGCTTGGCCGCGATGGCCGCGACCCAGGGGTTCGCAGCCCTGGTCGTGGGCAGCTGGCCGCTGATGGTGCTGTCGTCCTTCCTGATCGCCGCCGGTGCGGGGCTGGTCATTCCGCTGCAGACGCGGCTGATGGACGTGGCGGGGTCGGCCCAGAACATGGCGGCGGCGATGAATCACGCGGCCTTCAACGCGGCCAACGCGCTTGGGCCCTTCCTGGCCGGGCTGGCGCTGGCGGCCGGATGGGGGTGGCGCGCGCCGGGGCTGGTGGGCGTGGCGCTTACGGCCGCGGGGGCGGTGGTGCTGACGATCGCTGTCCGACAGGACCGGAAAGCCCGGCGGACAGCATCGGGGGCGGCAGCGACCGCAGGATGACCTGGCGCGAGGTCGACGCGAATTCGCGCCGCCACGTGACCCACAGCACGATCGCCGTGCCCAGCATCAGCGTCCAGGCACCGGTCAGCCAGCCAAGCGCGCCAAGCGCGAAATAGACGCTGCGCAGCCCGGCGTTGAAGCTGCGGGCGGCGGTGATGTTCAGGTCGGCCGCCTGCATGGCGCGGTCCATCGTCTCGGGGTGGTCGGCGCGGTTCGGGACCGCCGCCATCATCACCGCGCAATAGCCGAACAGCCGGTGCGCCCAGACGAACTTGAGGAACGCGTTCACCACGAAGAACATCGGCACCAGCAGGCGCAGTTCCCACCCCGTGCCGGCGGT
The DNA here is from genome assembly GCF_006151785.1 of Paracoccus marcusii. Classification (GTDB taxonomy): domain Bacteria; phylum Pseudomonadota; class Alphaproteobacteria; order Rhodobacterales; family Rhodobacteraceae; genus Paracoccus; species Paracoccus marcusii. The sequence continues at coordinate 6,400 of NZ_VDDD01000138.1, read as the reverse complement.
GGGCGTCAGCTCCAGCCCGCTGGCGACGCTGCGCAGCCGCTCGCCGTTGCCGATCAGCGCCAGCAGGCCGCCCGTGGCGATCATGCAGGCGCTGGCAAAGAACGCCGTCCCCTCGCGCAGGCTGGCCAGGATGTTGCCGTCGAAGATGCGCGGGTCGCGCTCGACGAAATGGCGCATCCATTCCCGGCGATAGCGCGTCATCAGCACCGAAACCGACGGCCGCCCCGCCGGCGGGCGTTCGGTGAACCAGCCGATCCCCAGCCAGGCGACGAACAGGAACGCCAGCGCGGCCATGTCGCGCAGGGCCATCGGAGCGGCGGAAATCTGGTCCAGCAGGTTCATGCCGCGACATTAGGGCCGGACGTCGCGCCTTGAAACCCCCCGTGACGCGGCATACCGTCGGGACGACAGGCAGGGAGGAGAACCGGCCATGATGCAGATGCCCCCACCCGACGCGACGGTCCTGTCGCGCAGGCAGGCGATCACCGAGGCGCTGAAGGCGGCCTTGCCCGGCGCGGTCATCGACGACCCGGCGGAAACGCGGGCCTATGAATGCGATGCGCTGTCGGCCTATCGCTGCGCGCCTCTGGCCGTGGTCCTGCCCCGCAGCACCGAGGAGGTGTCGCGCCTGCTGCGCCTGTGCCACGACCTGCGCGTGCCGGTGGTGCCGCGCGGCGCGGGGACAAGCCTTGCGGGCGGGTCCATGCCCACCGCGGATGCCGTCGTCATCGGCCTGTCGCGCATGACCGACGTGCTGGAGATCGCCCCCGGCGACCGGCTGATCCGGGTCCAGGCGGGGCGCACCAACCTGTCGGTATCGGGTGCGGTGGACGGGCTGGGCTTCTTCTATGCGCCCGATCCGTCCAGCCAGCTGGCCTGCGCCATCGGCGGCAACATCGCCATGAATTCGGGCGGCGCGCATTGCCTGAAATACGGGGTCACCACCAACAACCTCCTGGGCGTCACGGTCGTGCTGATGGACGGCTCGGTCGTGCATCTGGGCGGCCCGATGGGCGAGGGGCCGGGGCTTGATCTTCTGGGCGTCGTCTGCGGGTCCGAGGGCCAGCTGGGCATCGTGACCGAGGCGACCCTGCGCATCCTGCCCAAGCCCGCAGGCGCGCGGCCCGCGCTGATCGGCTTTGCCGCAGCCGAGACCGCGGGCGCCTGCGTCGCTGCGATCATCCGCGCGGGCATCATCCCGGTCGCGATCGAGTTCATGGACGCCCCCTGCATCAAGGCGACCGAGGAGTTTTCGGGCGCGGGCTATCCCGACTGCGAGGCGTTGCTGATCGTCGAGGTCGAGGGCACGGGCCCCGAGATCGACGAACAGCTGACCCTGATCCGCGACATCGCCATGACCTTCGACCCGGTCGAGTTCCGCGAGAGCCGGTCCGACGACGAATCCGCCCGCATCTGGAAGGGCCGGAAATCGGCCTTTGGCGCGATGGGCAGCATGGGCGACTATATCTGCCTGGACGGCACGATCCCGGTGACGGCCCTGCCCACGGTCCTGGCGGGCATCGGCGATCTGTCGCGGCAATACGGGTTGGCCGTGTCGAACGTGTTTCACGCGGGCGACGGCAACATGCACCCCCTGATCATCTATGACGCCAACAAGCCGGGCGATCTGGACCTGGCCGAGGCGCTTGGCGCCGACATCCTGCGGCTGTGCATCAAGGTCGGCGGCTGCCTGACCGGCGAACATGGCGTGGGCATCGAAAAGAGAGACCTGATGAGCGAACAGTTCGCCCCCAACGACCTCGAGGCGCAGATGCTGGTCAAGGATGCGTTCGATCCGCACTGGCTGTTGAACGCGGCCAAGGTCTTTCCCTTGGACGTTAGCGCCCCGCGCCGCGACCGCCGCCTGAACCGGCCCGCCGATGCGGCCTGAGACCGAGGGCCAGCTGGCCCAGATGATCCGCGACGCCCGTGGCCCGATCGCCGTGACCGGTGGCGCCACGCGCCTGTGGCCCGGAGAGGGGCAGGGGGACCGGATCGACACGACCGCCCTGACCGGCGTGACGCTGTACGAACCCGAGGCGCTGACGCTGGTCGTCCGTGCGGGCACCCCGGTGGAGGAAGTGCGCCAGACCTTGGCCGCCGAAGGCCAGATGCTGGGGTTCGAACCCCCGGTCACGACCGGCTCGACCATCGGCGGCGTGGCCGCGACGAATGCCAGCGGCCCGCGCCGGGTTCAGGCCGGGGCCGCGCGCGACGCGATGATCGGCGTCCGCTTCGTGGACGGGCAGGGCCAGATCGTCAGCAATGGCGGGCGGGTGATGAAGAATGTCACCGGCTATGACCTGGTCAAGCTGATGGCTGGCAGCCGCGGTACCCTGGGCGCGCTGACCGAGATCAGCTTTCGTACGGCCCCCATCCCGCCCGTGACCGCGACCCTGGCTTTGCCGGACCTGGACGCCGCGGCCGCCATCCCGGCCCTGTCCAGCGCGCTTGGCGGCCCCTTCGACGTGTCCGGTGCGGCGTGGCTGCCCGGCCACGGCGCGCTGATCCGGGTCGAGGGGCTGGCGGCATCGGTCAAGGCACGCGCGGCGGACCTGACCGCGCGCCTGTCCGACTTCGGTACCGTGCAGGAGGGCGACCCGGAGGCCTGGGATCTGCTGTGCCGGACCAGCCACCACCCCGACCTGGACACCTGGCGCATCACCTGTCGGCCAAGCGAGGCGCCGGCCCTGCTGGCGCGCCTGCCGGAACCCCGGTCGCTGGACTGGGGCGGGGCATTGATCCATGTCCGCCTGCCGCGCGGGCAGATGCCCGACCTGCCGACCTTTTCGGGCCATGCCCGCCGCATCAGCGGCGCGCCGGGCATCCTGCCCGCCCCCGACCCCCTGACCGACCGGCTGGAGCGTGACCTGCGGGCACGGTTCGACCCGCGCGGCCTGTTTGGAAATCTTGCCTGATGCAGACCCATTTCTCGCCCGAACAGCTGTCCGACCCGCTGACCGCGCGGTCGAACAAGATCCTGCGGACCTGCGTGCATTGTGGCTTTTGCACGGCGACCTGCCCGACCTATCAGGTCTTGGGAGACGAGTTGGACAGCCCCCGCGGCCGTATCTACTTGATCAAGGAGATGCTGGAATCCGGCCGGCCGGCGGACGAAAAGACGGTCAAGCATATCGACCGCTGTCTGGGCTGCCTGTCCTGCATGACGACCTGTCCGTCGGGCGTGCATTACGGTCACCTGCTGGAACATGCACGAGAGCATATCGAGGAGACCTATCGCCGTCCCGTCGCTGACCGCTTCCTGCGGTGGGTGCTGAAATTCGTGCTGCCGCATCCGGGCCGGTTCCGGCTGGCGCTGATGGGCGCGCGGATCGCGCGGCCTTTCAAGGGGCTGATGCCGGACCGCCGCCTGCGCGCGATGCTGGACATGGCGCCCAGGTCGATCCCCCCGGTCAGCCGAAACGACGACGGCCAGACCTTCCCGGCGCAGGGCACCCGTCGCGCGCGGGTCGCGCTGATGGTCGGCTGCGCGCAGCGGGCGCTGAACACCGACATCAATGATGCCACCATCCGCCTGCTGCAGCGGGCGGGGGTCGAGGTGGTGATCCCGCAGGATTTCGGCTGCTGCGGCGCGCTGACCCTGCATATGGGGCAGGAGGCCGACGGCAAGGCCCGCGCCCGCGACAGCATCCGCCGCCTGCTTGCGGCCGAAGAGGGGGGTGCATTGGACGCGGTGATCATCAACACCTCGGGCTGCGGAACGACGATCAAGGATTACGGGCACCTGTTCAAGGGCGACCCGATGGAGGCCGACGCGCGCCGTGTCGCGGGCCTGGCCCGTGACGTGACCGAGTTCCTGGTCGGGCTGGGCCTGCCCGCGCGGGCAGGCGATCAGGGGCAGGGAATGCGCGTTGCCTATCATTCGGCCTGTTCGCTGCAGCACGGCCAGCAGATCCGGTCGGCGCCCAAGGACCTGCTGTCGGGGATGGGCTTCACCGTGCTGGAGCCCGCGAACCCGCATCTGTGCTGCGGGTCGGCGGGGACATATAACCTGCTGCAGCCGGAACTGTCGTCGGAGCTAAAGGCGCGCAAGGTCGAGACGCTGGAGGCGGTCGCACCCGAGGTGATCGCGGCGGGCAATATCGGCTGCATGATGCAGATCGGCGGCGGGACGCAGGTGCCGGTGGTGCATACGGTCGAACTGCTGGACTGGGCCACGGGCGGGCCGAAACCTGCCGCATTGGGGTCTTGAAACGCGGTTCGAGCGATCTAGATTCAGGAAACCGGCGGCCATGACGGCGTCGGTTTCCCTGCCCGCCCGGTTTCGGGGGGCAACTCTGACATCGCTTTGAACAGGATGTGACACATGCGTAATTTCGACCTGACCCCGCTGTACCGGGCCTCTGTCGGCTTCGACCGTCTGGCCGACGTCATGGACCGCGCCATGACCGCTGACGTGGCCAGCACCACCTATCCCCCCTACAACATCGAGAAGACCGGCGAGGACGCCTATCGCATCTCGATCGCGGTGGCCGGCTTTGCCGCCGACGACCTGAACGTCGAGGTCCGCGATGGCGCCGTGATCGTGTCGGCCCGCAAGGCGGACGAGGACGAGGGCCGGACCTTCCTGCATCGCGGCATCGCCACGCGTGCGTTCGAGCGCAAGTTCACGCTGGCCGACCATGTCCGCGTCGATGGCGCCAGCCATGTCGACGGGATGCTGCATATCGACTTGGTCCGCGAGATCCCCGAGGCGCTGAAGCCGCGCCGGATCGAGATCGCCAAGACCCCGGCACGTGTCGGCAAGCTGGACGCCTGATCGCGTCCCGCGACGGCCGGGGGGCCAGCCCCCCGGACCCCCCGTCCGCCCAAGATCCGATGGAAAGGCCGCGTCCCCCGACGCGGCCTTTTGTCGTTACAGCCTGCGGCGCGCGCGCAAGGCGGCGGTGATGGTGCCGTCGTCGAGGTAATCCAGCTCTCCGCCGATGGGCACGCCCTGGGCCAGGCCCGTCACCGTCACCGGTGACCCCTCCAGCACATCGGCGATGTAATGCGCGGTGGTCTGACCGTCGACGGTGGCGTTCAGCGCCAGGATCACCTCGGTGATGCTTTCGTCGTCAATGCGCGCCAGAAGGGTGGGGATCCCCAGGTCCTCCGGTCCCACATCGTCCAGCGCCGACAGCGTGCCGCCCAGCACGTGATAGCGGCCGCGAAAGGCCCGGCCGCGTTCCAGTGCCCACAGGTCGGCCACGTCCTGAACCACGCAGATCTCTCCGGTTGCGCGGGCCGGATCGGTGCAGATCGCGCATTCGTCACGGTCGGTGATGTTGCCGCAGACCACGCATTCGCGCGAGTTCTGCGCCACCCGGTCCAGCAGTTGCGACAGCTGCACCATCTGCTGGCTGCGCCGGCGCACCAGCTGCAGCACGATGCGGCGGGCGGATCGCGGGCCCAGCCCGGGCAGCCGCGCCATCAGCGCGATCAGCGCCTGGATGTCGTCGCTGCCCTGTTCCATGCCGCTCAGAAGGGCAGCTTCATGCCGGGGGGCAGGCCCAGGCCTTCGGTCATGCGCGACATCTCGGCCTGCATCTTCTCCTCGGCGGCGCGTTGGGCGTCCTTGATGGCGGCCAGAATCAGGTCCTCGACCACCTCCTTCTCCGACGGCACGAAGATCGACGGGTCGATCTCCAGCGCGGTCAACTCGCCCTTGGCGGTGCAGGTCGCGCGCACCAGGCCCGCGCCGGATTCGCCGGTGACGGTGATGCGGGCCATGTCCTCCTGCATCTGGCCCATCTTGTCCTGCATGTCCTTGGCGGCCTTCATCATCTTGGCCATGTCGCCAAAGCCGCCCAATCCCTTGATCATCGTTCAGTCCTCATCCTCGAAGGGGTCCCATTCCTCAACCTCGGCCACCGGGCCTTCGGTTCCGTCATGGGGATTGGCCGCACCCTCGGGCAGGTCGGCGACCTGGGCCTCCGGGGCGACGCGGGTGATGCCGGTCAGGGTCGCGCCGGGAAAGGCGGCCAGCACCTGCTGCACGATGGGCAGGGCCAGCGCACGGTCGCGGTCGGCACGGGCCTGCGCCTCGCGGGTTTCGGCGATGGTGGGGGCGCCGTCCTCGTTCGTGATGGTGACGGCCCACCGCTGTCCGGCGGTCCAGCCGCGCAGGCGCTCGGCCAGCCGCTGCGCCAGATCGGCGGGCGGGTTGTCGCGGGGCTGATACTCGATCCGCCCGGGGCTGTAGCGCACCAGCGACACGTGGCGTTCCACCAAGACCAGCAGCGTCATGTCGCGCATCCGGGTGATCAGCTCGATGACGGACGCGAAATCGGGGTAGCTCTCGACCAGTTCGGGCGTCACGGCCAGGGCATGCGCCGCGGCGCCGTGCGCCTGGACCGCCGGCGCGGGGCGGGCGCGGCGCATCGCCTGCGGGGCTTGG
>NZ_VDDD01000137.1 GCF_006151785.1 Paracoccus marcusii | reverse complement strand
GGGGGCGCGCCTGGCGCGGCGCAGACCCGCGCTGCGGCTTGCGCTGGCAGCCATCGGCGGGCCGCGCAGCGAGGCGCTGTCGGTGATCCTGTCCCTGGGCCTGGGCCTGACGGTGCTGGCGGCGGTGGGGCAGGTGTCGTCGAACCTGCGCCAGGCCATCGCGACCGAACTGCCCGAACGTGCGCCCAGCTATTTCTTCCTGGACATCCAGCCCGATCAACTGGACCCGTTCCTGACCCGGCTGCGGGACGATCCGCTGGTCGGCGACGTGCAGACCGCGCCGATGCTGCGCGGCATCGTCACGCAGCTGAACGGCCGCCCCGCGCGCGAGGTCGCGGGCGATCACTGGGTGCTGCGCGGCGACCGGGGCATCACCTATGCCGCGACCCCGCCGCCGGGCACCCAGATCACCCGCGGCGACTGGTGGCCCCAGAATTACGCCGGCCCCCCGCTGGTCAGCCTGTCCGAGGAGATCGCGACCGAGATCGGCCTGGACCTGGGCGACACCGTCACCGTCAACATCCTGGGCCGCGACATCACCGCGACCATCGCCAACCTGCGGGTGGTCGATTTCAGCGACGCGGGCATCGGCTTCGTCATGGCGCTGAACCCCGGCGCGCTGGCGGGCGCGCCGCATACCCACATCGCCACCGTCTATGCCGATCCGGCGGCCGAGGCGCAGATCCTGCGCGATCTGGGCAACCGCTTTCCGAACATCACCGTCGTCCCCGTGGCCGAGGCTATCGACCGCGCCTCCGACGCCCTGGCGGGGATCGCGGCGGCGGTGGCCTGGGCGGCGGGGGCCACGCTGGTCACCGGCTTCGTCGTGCTGATCGGGGCTGCGGCGGCGGGCGAACGCGCGCGCGTCTATGAGGCCGCGATCCTGAAGACGCTCGGCGCGTCGCGCGCGCTGATCCTGGGCAGCTTTGCGCTGCGCCAGGCGCTGATGGGGGCGGCGGCGGGGCTGGTCGCGCTGTTGGGCGGGGGCCTCGCGGGATGGGCGGTCAGCCGCTTCGTGATGGACGTGCCCTATCGGTTCGACATGGGCTCGGCGCTGCCCATCGTGGCGGGCGGTATCGCCGCGACCGTCGTGGCGGGGCTGGCCTTTGCGTGGCGCCCGCTGGCCGCGCGGCCCGCACAGGTCCTGCGGGCGCAGGACTAGGGGTCGACGGGACCGGGCAGGGGGGCCGCGGGCTGGGACACGTCGCGCTGCCATTCCCGCCAGATCGACATCAGCAGCGCCATCAGCACCGGCCCCACGAACAGGCCCACCAGGCCCATCGTCTTGATCCCGCCGATCAGCCCGAAGAAGGTGGCCAGGAACGGCAGCTTGACCGGTCCGCCGATCAGCACGGGGCGGATGGTCTTGTCCACGATGAACAGCTCGACCGTGCCCCACAGGAACAGCGCGGCGCCCGCGACCGGCGTTCCGCTGAACACCAGATAGGCCGAGATCAGCGTGAAGGACAGTGGCGCCCCGCCCGGGATCAGCGCCATGAACCCGGTCACGACCCCGAAGAACACCGGCGAGGGCACCCCCGCCAGCCAATAGGCCGTGCCCAGGATCACCCCCTCGCCGATGGCGATCAGGGTCATGCCGGTGACGGTCGCGCTGATCGTGGCGGGGACCACGCGCGACATGTGCGACCAGCGGCCGGGCAGGATGCGCGCGCCCACGCGGTCCAGCTGCGCCACGATGCGTTCGCCGTCGCGATAGAAGACGAACAGCGCGATCAACGTGAACAGCAGGTTCAACATGAAGTGGAACGCGGTCGATCCCGCGGTCAGGATGCCGCGATAGACGGAATAGATGTTCGACCCGGTCACCGCCTGGACCAGCTGGCTGATCGCGCCGGGCTGACCGATATAGGTGCGCCATTGCTGGTCCAGCCACGGCCCAACGCGGGGGATGTCGGCGATCCAGGGGGGCGTGGCCTCGCCCATGGCGTTCACGTTGCCCGCCCACAGGATCCAGACGCGCAGTTCGGCCGCCGCATAGGTCAGCGCCATCAGCAGCGGCACCACCAGGATGCACAGGATCGCCAGCACCAGCAGCGTCGCGGCCAGCGTCGGCCCGCTGCGCTGTGCCAGGCGCTCGCGGATGCGCCAGCTGGCCACGCAGATGATCGTCGCGGCCAGGACCGGGATCAGGAAGCCGTGGAAGAAATAGATCGACGCCGCAAGGATCCCCAGCAGCAGCCAGCGCGCGGCCGACAGGTCGGTGACCAGCGGGCGCGGCGCCGGACGGGGAACGGCGTTGCGGTCGGCCCCTGGGGTCATTCGCGCGTCTCCGGGTGGTCGTCGCCAGGGGCGGGGGGCAGCGTGCCCTCGGCCCGGTCGCGGTGCAGGGCGGCGCGGCCCAGCAGCATCAGCGTGACGGGAACCGTCGTCATGATGCCCAGACCCACCATCAGCTCATGCAGGATCGGGCGCCCCTGCTGAAAGCTGGCCAGCAGCGCCGACCCCAGGATCACCCCGCCCGTCCCCCAGCTGGAGGCCAGCGTCGGCGCATGCAGCCGGTCATAGAAGCTGTTCATCCGCAAGAACCCCCAGGCCCCGATCAGCGTCAGCGTCGCACCCAGCATCACCAGCCCCGCCACCGGAATGGCCAGCCACAGGGGGATGTCGTCAAGCGGGCTCATTCGATCACCTCTCCGCGGAACAGGAACTTGGCTAGCGCGATGGAGGCCACGAACCCCATCACCGCGATGACCATCGCGGCCTCGAACAGGTACAGTGAGCCAAGACGCATCCCGGTGACCAGGAACAGCAGCATCACCGCGATATACAGCGTGTCAAGGGCCAGCACCCGGTCCTGGGCGCGGGGACCGCGCAGGATGCGCAGGCCCGCCAGGCAGCCCGCCAGGGCCAGGACCACCTGGGCGTAGCCGATGGCAAAGGTCAGGATCGTGCCGCTCATTCGAAGATCTCCTGCAGCATGGGTTCATACACGTCGCGGATGACATGCAGGTAATGGTCGGTCTCGGCGCCGTCGAAGACATGCAGAACAAGCGTCTGGCGGTCGTGGGAATATTCGATCCAGGCGGTGCCGGGCGTGGCGGTCAGGATGATCGACAGCACCGCCAGCCCGGTCGGGCTGCGCAGCTGCAGCGGCACCTCGAGGAAGGCCGAGCGGCGGCCCGACCGCCCCTCGGTCAGGATCAGCCGCGCCACGCGGATGTTCGACCGGACGATGTCGCCGAACAGCGTGGCGATCAGCCGCGGCACCACGCGCCAGTTGCGCGGCGTGGCCCGTTCGGGGTGCAGCGACGACATCGCCCAGCCCGCCAGCAGCGCCAGCGCGCCCCCCAGCAGCAGGTGACCAAGCGAGAACCGCGTCATCACCATCCACAGCAGCGTCAGCAGGCCCGACTGGACGGGATAGGGGACAAGCCGGGTCATCATGGAACGTCCTCTGGGGTGGGCGGCTGCGCGTCGTCGGCACGGGGCGCGGTCAGCACGCCCTGGGCATAGCGCGACGTCTGGTGCAGCGCCTGCGCGGTGCGGTCGGTATAGCGCAGCACGGCCTCGGATTCGATGCTGATCACGGCCAGAACGGCGATCAGGGCCATGATCGGGGCGATCTCCATCGCCATGACGGGGGAATCGCGGTCGTCATTGGCCCAGAAGGTCTGGATGCCGATCCGCGCCAGCCCGATCAGCGTGGCAAAGCCCGATACCAGCAGCAGCGCGACGAAGGCCCAGCCCAGCCAGGGGCTGGTATCGGCCGTGTCGAAGACGCCCTGGATCATCGTCAGCTTGCCGATGAAGCCGGGCATCGGCGGCAACCCTGCCAGCGCCAGCAGGCACAGCGCAAAGCACGCCGCCAGCAGGGCGGGGCCCGCGGCGATGGCGGGGCCGTCCGGGCCGTCGTCGTCGGACGGCAGGTCGGCCTTGGCGCCATAGATCTCGGCCGTCAGCGCCAGCATGGCGGCGATGCCGCCGTCGTCGCGCGACATCGGCTCGACCATCAGGAACAGGGCGCCCGCGGCCAGGGTCGACGCGACCATGTAATGCAGAGCGCCCGCCAGCATCCATTCCCCGCCCCCCGCCAGCGCCAGCCCGGTCACGGCCAGCATGGTGCCCGACGACAGGACCACCGCATGCGCCGCGATCCGCCCCAGGCTTTGCGACGCCAGCACGCCCAGCATGCCGAAGACGACCGTGGTCATGCCCAGCCCGATCAGCAGCCCCGCGCCCAGCCCCGCAGACGGGCCCGATCCGGCCGCGAACAGCAGCATCGTCAGGCGCAGGATCGCATAGATGCCCACCTTGGTCATGATCGCGAACATCGCGCCCACCGGCGCGGCGGCGGCCATGTAGGCGTTGGGCAGCCAGAAGGACAGCGGCCATATGCCCGCCTTGACCAGGAAGGCCACCCCCATCAGCGCCAGGCCCATCTGCAACAGGGGCCGGTTGGCGGCATCGATGTCGGGCATCATGCTGGCCAGATGCGCCATGTTCAGCGTGCCCGTCACGCCATAGATCAGGCTGATCCCCAGCAGCAGCAGCAGGGACGCCGCCAGGTTGATCGCGATGTAATGCAGGCCCGCGCGGACCCGCACCTGTCCCGACCCGTGCAGCAGCAGGCCGTAGGACGCGGCAAGCAGCACCTCGAAAAAGACGAACAGGTTGAACAGGTCGCCGGTCAGGAACGCGCCGTTCAGACCGACCAGCAGGAACTGGAACAGCGAAAAGTAATGCTGCCCCTGCCGATGCCAGGACGCCCGCGCATAGACCAGCGACGCCAGCGCGAGCACCGATGTCAGCAGCAGCATCATCGCCGCCAGGTGATCCAGCACCAGGACGATCGCCATCGGCGCGGCCCAGTCCCCCAGCAGGTAGAAGCCGATGTTCTCGGCCCCTTCGGACGCGCCCAGCTTGGCGCGCATCAGCAGCGCCACCGCCACCGCGAGGGTCAGCCCGGTCGCGATCAGGCTGAGCCAGAATTTCGCCGCGCGCTGGCGGTCGTCATAAAGCAGCATCAGCGCGCCGGCGACGAAGGGGATCAGGATCGGGGCGATGATCAGGTGCTGGCTCATGGCTGCTCTCTCTCGCGGCCGTCGACATGGTCGGTGCCGGTGAACCCGCGCGAGGCGATCAGCACGACCAGAAACAGCGCCGTGGTGGCAAAGCTGATGACGATGGCGGTCAGGACCAGCGCCTGGGGCAGCGGGTCGGCATAGCGGGTCGGATCGACGAAGCCGCCCTTGGGCATGATCGCGGGCGCCGACAGCGTCAGGCGCCCCATGGAAAAGATGAACAGGTTCACCGCATAGGACAGCAGGCACAGCCCGACGATGACCTGGAAGCTGCGCGGGCGCAGGATCAGCCAGATGCCCGACGCCGACAGAACGCCGATGGCCAGGGACAGCACGATCTCCATCAGCGGATCTCCTTCGTGGCTGGGGCAGCGTCGTCCTGTTCGCGCAGGCGCGCGGCGCGCAGGGACTGGTGGGCGATGGCGATCAGCATCAGCACCGTCGCGCCCACGACCAGGGCAAAGACCCCCAGGTCGAACAGCAGCGCGGTCGCGGCGGGCACGTTCCCAATCAGCGGGATCGAGACATAGCGGGCATGGGCCGACAGGAAGGGATAGCCGAAGATCCACGACCCCATCCCCGTGCCCACCGCGATCAGCAGGCCGATGCCCATCCAGCGGATCGGCAGGATGGTCAGCCGCGCCTCGACCCAACGCACATTGGTGGCCAGGTATTGCAGCAGGAAGGCGATGGCCATGGTCACGCCCGCGGCGAAGCCGCCGCCCGGCAGGTCATGGCCGCGGAAGAAGAAATAGGCCGCGACCATGATCAGCACCGGGAACATCCACAGCATGATGACCGACGGCACCATCAGGTAGTCGTCCAGCGCCTGCTGGCTGGTGGCCTGCTGCTGGTTGGGCTGGTCCACGCTTTCGGGGGCGGGGCGGAACCGGCGCAGCAGCGAATAGACGGTCAGGCCCACGATCGCCAGAACGGCGATCTCTCCGAACGTGTCGAAGGCGCGGAAATCGACCAGGATGACGTTCACCACATTGGTGCCGCCGCCTTCGTAATAGGCGTTGGCCAGGAACCAGTCGCCCACGTTCGGGACCAGCGGCCGTGTCATCACGGAATGCGCCACCAGGGCGATGCCCGACCCGCCCGCGACGGCCATCACCAGGTCGCGCATCCGCCGCCTGCGCGCGGATGCCAGGTTGTCCTCGGGCAGGCCCGCCCGGCGTTGGGGCAGCCAGCGCAGGCCCAGCAGCAGCAGGACCGTGGTCACCACCTCGACCAGCAGCTGGGTCACGGCAAGGTCGGGGGCCGACAGCCAGGCGAAGGTCAGGCAGGTGACCAGACCCGCGCCGCCCAGCATCGCCAGCGCGGCAAAGCGGTGGTACTTGGCCTGCCACGCCGCCCCCACCGCGCAGGCCCCGCCGATCAGCCACATCAGCGCGAATGCCGGGCTGAAATCGGTCACCCGCGCCGGGGGTGCCCAGGGGAACCGCGCGCCGATGGCCGCGACGGCCAGAAACAGCGCGACCGCCACCAGCAGGCGCAGCTGCGGCTGCAGCCGTTCGGTCGCCAGCCTGCCCAGCACGCGGCGGGGCAGGACCCACGCCCCCTTCAGCATAAGCCGGTCGAAGACGCGCTGCCCGCGCAGGCGGTACAGCAGGGGCGGGCCTTCGGGGCCCAGGGGGATGCGGGTCCGGGTCATCGCATAGATAAGCGTGCCCACGCCCAGGGACACCAGGCTGAGCATCAGCGCCGCATTGACCCCGTGCCAGATCGCGATGTCGTAATAGGGCAGGTCGGGCCCCAGCACGGCGCGCGCGGCGCGGTTGATGACGGGGCCGATCACCGGCGCGGGCAGGATGCCCACCGCCAGGCAGGCCGCGGCCAGCAGGCTGACGGGCAGGCGCAGCAGGACCGGCGCCTCGGACACGCGGCCGCGCAGGGCGTCGGGCAGCGGACCGAAGAACACCGACGCGATGAACCGGATCGCATAGGCGGCGGAAAACGCGCTGGCCACGACCGCCAGATAGGGCAGGCTGTCGTCCAGCCAGCTGCCGTTGTGCCAGGCGACGGCTTCGGCCAGGAACATCTCCTTGGACAGAAAGCCGTTCAGCAGCGGCACGCCCGCCATCGCGGCGGATGCGATAATTGCCAGGGTCGCGGTGAAGGGCATCACGCGCGCGAGGCCCCCCAGCTTGCGCAGGTCGCGCGTGCCGGTCTGGTGGTCGATGATGCCCGCGGTCATGAACAGCGACGCCTTGAAGACCGCGTGATTGCAGATGTGAAAGATCGCGGCCAGGATCGCGCCCTGGCTGCCGATGCCGGCCAGCGCGGTGATCAGGCCCAGATGGCTGATCGTCGAATAGGCCAGCAACCCCTTGAGGTCGTGGCGGAACAGCGCGATCACCCCGCCGGTCAGGAAGGTCGCCATGCCGATGCCGGTCACGGCCAGGAACCACGCCTCGGTCCCGCCCAGGACGGGAGAGAAGCGGATCAGCAGGAACACCCCGGCTTTGACCATCGTGGCGCTGTGCAGGAAGGCCGAGACCGGGGTCGGCGCCGACATCGCGCCGGGCAGCCAGAAGTGGAACGGCACCTGCGCCGACTTTGTGAACGCGCCCAGCAGGAACAGCGCCAGGATCGCGCCGTACATCGGGTGTTCGCGCACCTGCGGCCCCGCGGCCAGCACCACGTCCAGATCGTGGCTGCCCACGACATGGCCCAGCATCAGCATTGCCAGCAGCAGGCACAGCCCGCCCATCGCGGTGATCAGCAGCGCGGTGCGCGCGCCGTCGCGTGCCGCCTGGCCCTGGTGCCAGAACCCGATCAGCAGGAACGACACGACCGATGTCAGCTCCCAGAACACCACCAGCATCAGCAGGTTGCCCGACAGAAGGATGCCCTGCATCGCGCCGGTGAACGCCATCAGCAGTGCGAAGAAGCGCGGCAGGCGGTCCTTGCCCGCCATGTAGACCTGGGCATAGACGACGACCAGCAGGCCGATCGCGCTGACCAGCGTCGCGAACATCCAGGCGAACCCGTCCATCCGCAGCGACAGCGACAGCCCCGCCGACGGCACCCAGTCCAGCGATGCGCGCAGCACCTCGCCCGACATCACGGGTCCCCCCAGCCCCGCTGACAGCGCGATTCCGGCCAGCATCGTGATGCCCGCCAGAATCCCCGCCGCGCGCCCCGAGACGCTGATCAGCAGAAGCGCGGACAGGAAGGGCAGGACCGCCAGCAGCACCAGAAGGTTCTGCTGCGCAAGGGCGGTGGGGGTGATCATCAAGGGCGGTCCTTCGCTGGGGCGGCATACAGGGCGGGGCAGGATCCCAGGCGAGATCATGCGGGCGTCGGGGGAATGCGGCAAGATGCGGGTGATGACGGGACGGCGCATGCGATGCGGCCGTGCCGCGGCACGATCCGTCCGGGATCACCTCTGTGGGGGCGGCCGCGGAGCCATCGGCCGCGGGTCAGGACAGCAGGCGTCCGCGGGCGCGGGTCAGGCCAGCGGAGGGCCGCGGGCGCGGGCAGGGCGG
>NZ_VDDD01000136.1 GCF_006151785.1 Paracoccus marcusii | reverse complement strand
CACTGTCCCCAGGCTGTCGAGACCGACGATGCTGCAGCTGTTCTTGCCCAGGTCGATGCCAACGATCACAATGCTCATGGTCCGCTCCTTCCTCCATTGAGCACCGACATCCTACACGGAGATCGGCGGGAGGGGCGGGCCATCCATAAAGGGGGGCAGAGCACCAGCTGCGCGTCAGTCAGCCAAAAAAGGTCGCCCATATCACCACTCCCTTTCCGGGCCGTGAGGCGCGCCGCAGAACGGAAACCAATGCATCCTCACCTTAGTCAACGCCCATATGTAGATTCAGTGGGTCAGGGGGCTATCCGGAAAATGCGGCCTTTCACCGGTCGCAACCGTCTAGTGCAGTGTATAGTCGCATTGAACTTGACAGTTCGTTAACCAATAAGCAGAGTAGAATCACAGTTAATCAACCTAAGAGATGTAACGAGGTCCTTGCAAGGGGGTGGCGGCGCTGTGCTGGTTCCAATGATTGTTGCAGGCATCGTCACCGGGACGTTCGCCGCATTGATGTCTCTCGCTTCAGGCACTGGCTTAATATTTGCCGCCTACATTTATGCCGTAGCTGGAGGGTTTGCCGTTTTAATATCAGCAGTTCTTTTCTCGCTACGATTTATAATTTCGAAAATTTGGTGGAGCTTGAATATTGACTTAAGAGTTAACATTATTATTGCGCACATTGCATCAATTTCAGCATTTATTTTTATATTTATGGTAATATTTGGAATTAGCGGCAATTTTTTTGGATCACTTGCATCTCTAGCAATCGGCGCGCTTGGGATACCTGCATGGCTCTCCTATTCTTTTGATAATTTTGTGGCAAAAGGTGAAGATAGATATGCCGATGATTATCTATAAATTTGAGAAACTCTATTTTCCGATGTAAACGGCGCTAATTGCCGCTGCTCATCTTTAGAATTATATATATAATATCGTTTAACTTGAAGGAGTATAATTTGCCGCTCTCTCATAATCCCGCGGGGCACAAAGGATCAAGTGTGATTGGGACAGATCATGCTGATACCATTCACGGCGGGACTGGGGTCGTCGATATTCGCGGGTGGGCCGGCGATGATTTGCTGTTCGGAGGCGTTCGGGGCGGCTTAATATCTGGAGGCCGCGGTAATGACACTATTTACACGTTTGGTTTTGGGGCGCCGCTTTCACAGCAATTCCAAACTCATGCCTATGGAGATTGGGGCAACGACACCTTCTATCTAGGCATGGCTCGCTACAATTATGACACTTACGCCAACAGGTTTGGGCACCATGTATTTGGTGGCCATGGGGCGGACAGATTCATTTTCTCCAGGGTAGCACAGGGCGACCAGAAAATTACCGGAAGAATTGACGATTTTGATCCGACACAGGACTCGATCTGGATCGGGAATGTCCGGGTGAACCTCAACGATCTTCCCGACAATGTCCGGATTGTCCAGCATCTCGGCCAGCAGTGGATCCTCATCGACAATCGCATTCTTTATGCCCTCGAGGGTGCACGGCACGCCTCTCCGACGATCCAGTCCGACGGGCGAAACTCCGAGTCCTCGGAGGAAAACCATTTTATCTACTGGCCCGAAGAATGGGCAGATGGCGTGCCGGCGTCGGCGGATGTGGTCTATCGGAACCCCGTTAATTTCATTCCGGCGCGCTTCCTGCCGGTCGAGGCACAATATGAGCATCGGTTCAGCCCAAGAGACCACAGCTTCTCTGGCACCGCCCGCAACGACCGTATTGAAGGGTCTCCCGATCATGGACAAAGTCTCTTCGGTCTTGGTGGACATGATTTCATTTTTGGAAATCGGGGAGACGACACGATTCAGGGCGGTGAAGGGAACGACTACATTGATGGGTATCACGGTCATGACCGCATCTTCGGCGGTAGTGGAAATGACTCCATCGATGGCGGGAAAGGTCACGACATAATCGTCGGGGGATTGGGTCACGACGTCATCGCAGGGGGATCGGACAATGACACATTGCACGGGTCCTCCGGCGACGACACAATTTTCGGGGGATCAGAAAACGACCTGATCTTTGGAGATTCCGGGAATGACGCTCTTTATGGTGGCAGCGGTAATGATCGCCTGAATGGCGGTGTTGGCGCCGACATCCTGGATGGCGGCGATGGTCACGATCGACTCTGGGGCGGGGTGGGTAATGATCGGATGCTTGGAAAGTCAGGCAACGACTGGCTTCACGGTGGCGATGGCCATGACCATCTGTATGGCGGATGGGGTAACGATACTGTCTTTGGTCATCACGGCCATGACCTAATCTTTGGCGGTCCAGGAAACGATCGACTGTTTGGCAACTTAGGCAACGACCATCTTTATGGTGATGCCGGTGATGACCATCTGGATGGCGGTTACGGTAACGACATTCTGGTCGGTGGGGTCGGCCGGGATACCATTGCTGGTGGGGCGGGCACAGACAGACTGCATGGCGGCGCAAGTGCCGACAGATTCGTATTTTTTACTCAGAATGACAGCCGTCCAGGCCAGGGGCGGGACGTCATCGTCGATTTCACGCCAGGCGAGGATAAGATAGACGTCTCCAGGCTAGACGCCGATCTGAGCAGAGCAGGTAACCAGGCCTTGATCTTCAACCCCAATGGACCTGCGGAGCATGCTGTTTGGCTGATCCGCGAGGGGCGCGGCATTTCGGTTCGTGCCGACCTTGATGGGGACAGCGTACAGGATTTTGCCGTTTGGTTAGCCGGCGTGCAGCGGATCGTCGCCTCGGACTTTATCCTTTAAGTGCTAAGATGAACGTCTTGCGCATTGACTGCCCCCTAGGGGGGCGACTTCGGTAACGGGGCCTTTCAGTAAAATGGTTTTGCGCACACGCTGTCGGCCGCCATGTGCCAGATTCAGGTTTCGGGTATCTCAGCCATCCTGTTTGAAGCTGTGTTCATGAAGGATCCTTATGATGCATACTGTGGTCCGTGGTCGGCGCCGAAAGGCACTAACGACGTGCTGGCTCATTGCAGTCACGGAGTGCCATCCCATTGGCGTGTTTGGTGCGGGTCAGCGACAGTTTGTAAATTTGGTACGATCGGGATCGCGTCCCAGAGGAGCGTGCTAGGCCTGTGGTCATGCAGGAAACGGTAGATCGCTTGCGTCTCGCATGCGAGAGACCCACTCGTCCCATTTTCTTATCCAAGTATAATAGCTACGGTGCATCATAACATTCGCCGCTCGGCATGGCGCACGAGGTATATTGACGCCGTCGGGCTGGGTGGTCCAGCATGATACGTCACGCTCACCTGTTGGATGCAAAAGGTTTGGAACCCAACTTTACGGTTGTAGCGTTAGTTTGGGTAAGGCGAGCACGACCGCTCTTGATTGTAGGACAGTCCTCTACGTTGTCATTTCGGAATGTCAACAAAAGCAGCCACTATTTTCCCCTAGGCTGAACGACCTTGCGCCATTATGTAAGCTAGGGCATTTATATGCAGTTGAACAAAAAAGTGTCCAAAACACCCAAAGAATTAAACCAAGAAATTAAGATTGATCAAATTCGACATGGATTCGTTAAGGTATTCATGAGGGACGGATACGCAGGTGCGAGTGTCGACGACATTTCAAGAGAGGCAAAGACTTCTAAAGCGACAATGTATAAGTACTTCCCTGACAAGTCTTACATGTTTATTGACATGCTTGAGATAACGATGGCTCAAGCGTTCTCAGGAAAAGCCTTTAAGCGACTTCTCGATGAACCGCCTAAGGTTGTACTAGCTAAAATTCTTTATGATCTTGCGGAGTGGTCAACATCCGAGCCTCGGCCAAGTTTACTTAGGCTGGTGGTATCAGAAGTAGAACGGTTTCCACAAGGGGCTCAGGATTATGCATCTGGAATCGCAAGAAATGTCACCGAGCCCCTGAAATCCATCATCGATAAATGGATCGTCGATGGTGAAATTAGGCACCATAACATTGATGATTCAGCTTTCCAATTGAGTACCCTTGTTATGGCGCAAGCACAGTATCCGATTATGCTAGGATTAGAAAGGTTCGACAATGCGCAGCTTGTCAGGATTTCCAATGAGGCTGCAGAACTATTTCTGTCAAGATACCAAATATAAGGTATGGTCCCGTAGGAGGTTCATTGCAAATTCGGCCACTGCCCATTTTACAGAGCCGGGGAAAGCCGTCACTGGTGACTGGTTAAGCTGAGTCGAAGCGGCCAAGAAAACGATTGAGCTGACCCATACTCTTTTTCCTCTACGATCATGCATTCACAATCAGAGGAGGCTAATTCCTCAATGAACAATTCAATTCAGCTTCGGTTGAGAATGAGTTCATTATCTGACAGCACGAAGAGCCAATAAGGTATAAGATACCGCTCATTGCAGATGGGCATCAGTACTTTTAGGGTCAGGATTCATAACCAGTAGATGACGGTTGCTGCGAGGGCGATTGCCGAGAGGAAGATCTTAGGACATCTGTCGTATCGCGTTGCCACGCGCCTCCAATCCTTGAGCCTGCCGAACATGATCTCGATACGACTTCGCCGCTTGTAGCGACGCTTGTCATATTTGATTGGCATCTTGCGTTGCTTCCGGCCGGGGGTGCAGGCACGTATCCCCTTGTCCTGCAACGCCTCTCTCAGCCAGTCAGCATTATAACCGCGATCGCCGAGCAGCCATTTGACCTTCGGCAGGCCGCTGAGCAGTGCCCGTGCGCCGATATAATCGCTCACTTGTCCGGCGGTGATGAACAGGTCGAGCGGTCGTCCCTGGCTGTCGCAAATGGCGTGCAGTTTGGTGTTCATGCCGCCTTTGGTGCGGCCGATCAGGCGACCACGCCCCCCTTTTTGACGGCCATACTGGTCGCTGTGCGATGTGCCTTCAGGTATGTCGCGTCGATCATCACGGCCTTCTCCTCACCGTGGTTCGCAGCGAGGCTTGCCATCATACGAGCGAAAATGCCCTTTCCGCTCCAACGCCTCCAACGGCAGTAAAGCGTCTTGTGAGGCCCATAGGCGGTGGGTGCATCACGCCAGCGTAAGCCATTGCGGATAATAAAAATAATACCACTGAGAACGCGCCTGTCATCAACGCGTGGCTTGCCATGGGACTTCGGGAAAAAGGGGGCAATGCGTGCCATCTGCGCTTCAGTCAGCCAGAAAAGGTCGCTCATGTCACCGCTCCGTTTCCGGGTTGTGAATCACGCAATGAAGCGGAAATCAATGCATCCTGAACCTAAAGCCGCCCTCTGACCATAGTGCAAGGCGCGGCCTCCAGCATCAAGACAGGTATGCCGGGATTCAGATGCATCGATTGAAACCAGCCTGATGCGTTCGCCCCTAATCTCGATGGTGTCACCGTCGATCACGCTGGCTTGGCCTGAAATGCTGTTTGCAGACACCGGTCCTGCGATGGCGCAGCACGGGCCGAAGGCCGAAAAAAGGCTCCTGCAGAAACGCATCACGGCGCGAAACGGTCTTGTATTACCTCCCGGCCGCAACAGGCTGTTATTCACAGCCACTACAACCGTGCCGCCAAAACTGCGGTTTGATCTAAGGGTGCTGCGTCCGCGTACTGGCCCGGTATATTCTGGCCGGAACCGCCGCAGGGGCGCCTTAACGTCCCGATGCGTGGTGTCATGATTGCCTTCAAGCTAAAGAGAAAGAGGTAGATTGGGATTCAGTCCGCTTGGCGGACTCGCGTAAATCTATGGCCTTGCCCATCAGCGCCAGAGCCTTCGCAAGATCTGAGTCCTCGATTTTGAACACTGCCAATCCGGCAAGATCGAGGGTTTCGACATGATTCGCTTCCATAGCGGCACGGTCCTTGCGCGCTGCTTGGTCATCATCCGGTGCAGCTGGCCGACCAGCCCACCGCCCGAGAAGCGCAAGGGCGCGCTTAGGGGCGGACAAGCGATAGGCATTGCTGACCTGTCGGACCTGCGGCCCCCGGCCATCGTTCGGGGCCGGCTCAAAGCGGCGCAGCCAATCCAGAAAGCCATGATCACGCAGCGCCTTCAGCGCCCGCACAACTGCGTCACGCGACCGGCACAGCTTGTCAGTGATGTAATCAAGGGACGGGTCTAGTCGGCCCGACTTGAAGTTCACCAGATTAGCGAACAGCGCCAAGACCTCCAAAGCGATGCCCCCGAGGGGGCCGTTTCGCTTGCCGGGTTCCTTCCTTGCCCGGTCATACTGTCGGGCGGCCATCAAGACCTTCTGCACGTCTTGGCGTGACGTCCCGCGCCAGAATGATGCCTCGCACGATCCCTTACGGCGCGAATTGCGGCGGATAGGTTTGCGATCTGCTGCACTGTCATCAGTGCGCGTGCCATCGATAACGCTGTTGATGTGTTTAAAAAAACTGCCGCGTTCTGCGGCCTCTCCGGTATTCATCTGCTGCTCCTCGATCAAGAAGCGCGGTGTCCGCAGGCAAGCCGTATCCGTTCGCACAGATGCGCTTTTTGCTCTTGATTTTCGGGGGGTGAGACGATAACTATAGCAGGTGAAATCGGTGCTAATTCAGGTCGCCAAACCTGTGTTATCTATCCCAGACCCCCTCGTGCGGACCCCCGCGCGGGGGTTTTTCTTTTGGGCTGGTGGTTTATCTGGTTCTGCTCGTCCTTCCCTTTGCGGGCATTTTGCCGCACAGCCTACGATAGAGGGGCATGTGCAGCAATTGATTGTGTGTGGTTCGGCGGCTAACGACCAGCATCAGTAAGTCTCCCAGATGACTTCGGAAACTTGTCCATTGTGATCCATGGTCCGCATGGCAATGCCCCGGCGTGTGCTAGTATGTTCGCTTCTCTGGAAACCAGCTCGACTACGGACCCATGACGGGGTGTCCTGCAAACGCACACTGGTCCAATGAAAATCACCACTCTCGTCGTAGAAGCCGCGTTGTGTCGAGTCGAAGACCTCAACGCCACCGCTGTTTCGCTGAGCGCGATAGTTGACGTGATAGACCTCGATGCCGTCGCGATAGCTTCTAATCTCGTCTGTCAGACCATCACGCCCCTCGTTGGGTAGAGGCGGCAGGCCGCTAGCACGCAAAGGGCAATTCCAAAGCTGCAACGGCGGCTCAATGGGCCACGGCGTTACGCGACGGATCATTTCGATCCTGGCTGCTGTGCACTCTGCTGATGCAGGGAAGCCGCCAGCCAGACAAAGAAGAATTGCGCAATCGATCGGGTAGGATTGAGCAGCGACACGGATCGGTGTCACAACGCCCGTCGACACGGCGATCATCACTCCCAACGTGACTTGGCCTAGACGACGCATAACCACTCCCTCAAAGCAACGATCCTATACGATGCCTGTCATCAGTATAAGATCATATAGAGCCTTTGAGAACGCTTTGGCAACGCCTAGAGGTCATTCTTCACCCTGTCAGAAACCGGATCGTGCGAAGACCTGCCGGTAGGATGTAAGGTGGCAGCGAAAACGAATAGTGGCCGCAGTTCAGCTGTAGAGCGTCCACCCTCGCCCCGGCCTGGTTCAACTTGGTGATCAAAGGTTCTGCCAGATGGGGCAGCACCACAGTGTCTCTGGTCGCAACAACAATCAGAAGCTCCAGACTGGGCCGTGCCAACTGCTCTGTATAGTTTTCGAGATTCAGCGGACTCCACACTCTGTTGAGTTGCGTGGTGTCGATCTGGCCCTCCAGGCTGGCGCGAATGTGCTTCGTGGCATCTCCGGTCCAAACCATATCGGCCAGACTACCTGCGGTTAGAAAAAGCCCTGCCTTCCTAACAGCTCGGTCTGTAGCGGCAACAAGGCCAGCGATCCAAGACCCAAGGCTTATGCCCAAGACCGAAATATGCTCATAGCCTTCACGTTCCAGGATGCGTATCAGCTTCCGCCCATCCGATACGGCTTGTTGAACCGACTGTAGTGTCCGGCCCAAATTAGAGCTGATCATATAATCCGCATATGACGATTCCGACCGGGACCGTTCAAAGTGATACGGCATAGCGATCTGGACTACCGTAATTCCCCGCCTCGATAGGAATGCAGCGATCCGCTTATATCTCGATCTCGCATTCCAATGATGAAAAATAATAAGGGCGCGTTTTTTGATTATGCTGTCAGTTACTTTGGCTTGAACACGGTCGTTCTGCGCAACGCCCGTTTTAATGTCAGACTGATACTCGATCCAGCCATCTTTCCATGTATAGTTGAAATCAGACTTCGCGGGTTCTTCAAAAAATGAAGCATCAGCGACAGCTCGCTCAGCCAAACGGATGAAATCAGCAATGCCAATATTTTCATTTTCCGGTATAGGAAACGCAAGATGCGCGTCCAGACTGAACACAGTTTGGCACTTTAAAGCGTTTCCACGCTGCGCCCGTTTATCATCCCAACGATCCAGCCAGCTATGATACATCAACGCGCCTTTCCACATTGCCATACCGGGATCCAAACCATGGATCAAAGAGGCCATAGGCTGCGAGAAGTATGGAAAGACCTAGAATGATTGAAAAGCCATCGAACATCCCGATAGCCGTATAGGCTATGACCAAAGACAGGACACAACCGGCGTTGTTGCAGAAAGTCGGCCTGAGTTGTGAGTGCCCCTTTCCCATTCAGTTTCATGCCACGCGGACG
>NZ_VDDD01000135.1 GCF_006151785.1 Paracoccus marcusii | reverse complement strand
GGGGTGGGCGGCGACGCGGCCGCGTGGGACGTGCCCGCCGCCGCCGTCAGGCTGTCGGCGGCGGCGATCGCTGCAGCCAGCGGGCCGGACAGCTGCGCCAACAGCGCGTCGATGCCGGTCGTGTCATCGGCCTGCAGAAACGCCTCGATCTGCCTGGCAAGGGCCGCGATCCGGGGCAGCTCCAGCGAGGCCGCGACCCCCTTCAGGGTATGGGCGGCGCGATGCGCGTCCTGGCGTCGTCCGTCGGCGATCAGCTGTGCGATCTGCGCGACAGCATCGCGGTTCCCTTCGGCAAAGGACAGGATCAGGCGGCGCAGCAGCGGCCGCTTGCCGTTCACCCGCGCCAGCGCGGCGGGGATGTCGAAGGGCGGCAGGTGGTCGGGCAGGTCCGCGGCGCCAACCCCCTCGGCCCGCGGGGCCGGGGCGGCGGCGGTGGGCACGATCCGCATGTGCCGTGCCAGCACCGCGATCAGGCGCGCGGGATCGACGGGCTTGGTCACGTGATCGCACATCCCCGCCTGCATGCAGGCGCGGCGTTCGTCGTCATAGGCATGCGCGGTCAGCGCGATGATGGGCAGGGCCTCGGCCGTGTGCGTCAGGCGGATCTGCCGCGTGGCGGTCAGCCCGTCCATCTCCGGCATCTGCATGTCCATCAGCACGGCGGCATAGCCCGCCGCACCGGCCTCGACCATCCGGCAGGCGACAAGCCCGTTCTCGGCGCAATCGACCAGCAGGCCCGCATCGCCCAAAAGCGCGACCGCGATCTCCTGGTTGATCGGATTGTCCTCGACCAGCAGCACGCGTTGACCGCGCATCGCCTCGGGCAGCACGGGGGCGGCGGGCAGGTCGGGCGCGACCTTGGGGACATGGCGTTCGGCCAGCCCGGGCAGCTGCTTGAGCGCATCCAGCAGGTTGCGCGCGTTGATGGGCTTGGCCAGGAACAGGTCGATCGTCTCTCCGCCGGCCTCGGCCATGACGGCGTCGACGCCGTGCGCGGTCATCACCATCGTGGCGGGC
Organism: Paracoccus marcusii; assembly: GCF_006151785.1. Taxonomy (GTDB): domain Bacteria; phylum Pseudomonadota; class Alphaproteobacteria; order Rhodobacterales; family Rhodobacteraceae; genus Paracoccus; species Paracoccus marcusii. The sequence continues at coordinate 7,566 of NZ_VDDD01000135.1, read as the reverse complement.
ATCCGCCGTAGATCCACCCGCCGCAGCGCGCGCAGCGTCTGCAGCCCGTCCAGATCGGGCATCTTCCAGTCCAGGATCACCAGGTCATAGGGATGCCCCCGCTGATCCGCCGCCTGCACCATGTCCAGCGCCGCGCGGCCCGAGGGCGCCAGGATCACCCGGATCTGCCAGCGGGCAAAGATCGCCTCCAGCATCTTCAGCGCGATGGGGCTGTCATCCGCGATCAGGATGCGCAGGGCGCGGATCGCGCTGCAGGGCAGGATCGCCTCGGCGGCGTCCACCTGTCCGATCCCCAGGCACAGCGAGAAGGTGAACCGGCTGCCCTGCCCCGGCACGCTCTCCGCGCGGATCCAGCCGTCCATCTGCTGGACGATCTGCTTGCAGATCGCCAGCCCCAGCCCCGTCCCCCCGAACCGCCGCGTGGTCGAGCTGTCGGCCTGCGTGAACGGCGTGAACAGCCGGCCTACCTGGTCGGGCGTCATGCCGATGCCGCAATCGCTGACCGAGATCTCGACCCGGGCCTGGTCGTCCTGCCGTTCGACCAGGCGGGCGGTCAGCACGATCTCCCCATCCTCGCTGAACTTGGTGGCGTTGCTCAACAGGTTCAGCAGCACCTGGTTCAGGCGCAGCTCGTCCCCGACCAGCATCTCGGGCAGGCGTTCGTCAATCTCCTGGCGCAAGGTCAGGCGGCGGGCGGCCATGGTGTCGGCCACCATCTGGACCTGGCATGACATCGCCGAGCGCAGGTCGAAGGGCCGCGCCTCAAGGGTCAGCGCCCCCGCCTCGTTCTTGGAAAAGTCCAGCAGGTCGTTGATCAGACGCAACAGGACGCCCCCCGCGGTGCTGATCCGGCTGACATGCTCGCGCTGGCGCGGTTCCAGCGTGGTTCGCTGGACCAGGTGGCAAAAGCCCAGGATGGCGTTGATGGGGGTGCGGATCTCGTGGCTCATGTTGGCCAGAAACATGCTCTTTGTGCGGTTCGCCTCCTCGGCTTCGCGGGTGCGTTCCTCCAGCGCGGCGCTTTTTGCCACGATCTCGTCGCTCATTTTGCCGATGCGGTCGAAGGACTGGACGACCTTGTCGCTGACCCAGACCAGAACAGCGGTCTGAAACGCCACGATGGCCCCGTGCAGCAGCACCCGCGCCACGTCGCCGTCGGTCGAGAACACGGCATTCGGCAGCAGATAGAACAGCACCAGATGATGCACGGTGATCGCTGCCGCCGACATGATCAGGGCCGACCGGTCGAACCATGCCAGGTTCAGCGCCAGCACGGCATAGAAGTACATGTGCATGTCCATCTGCCAGGCGTGCCCCTCGAACGCCAGCAGGAACAGCGCAGGCTCGCCCACCAGGGCCACGGCGGCGATGTTGCGCGTCACCGGCCGGGTGCGGCGCAGCCTCCACAGCAGGTGGTAAAGCGCGGCAAGCCCCCCGCCCAGCGCCATCGCCGTAAGCGGTGACATGCTGCCCACCCACGCCGCGGCCAGGCCGATCACCGGGACATGCGCCCAGAACAGCGTGACCAGCATCCGGCCATAGCGCGCCCGCAGCGCGTTCAGTTCGACGTTCATCGTGCCCCCTCCGCGTCCGACGCGACGCATCCCAAAGATCCCGGCGCGGGCAGCACCAGCCATGCACCCCGCTGGCGGACGCGGTCCTCGAACCCCTCGTCGCCCGACAGCACGATCGACAGGCCAGGCAGCGCGCCAAAGGCGATCACCCCGCCCCCGGCGGCATGGACCAGGTCCAGAACCTGCGCCCGATGCAGGCCGGGACGGGTCATGACAAGGAACTGTCCCGGCGCGCCCGGGCGGGTCAATGCATGGCCCGCTAGCGCGACCAGCCCCGCCAGCGCCAGCGCCAGCGCCGGCAAAAGCGCGCCCAACGCACCCCCCTCGGTTTCGGGCGCCGTCATGTCGGCACCGGTTCCAGATGTCACGATGTGCTCCTGCCCTATCCTTGAAGTGCACAATATCCCGCAACGCGTCGTCCGTCCGCAGACCGGTCGAATGCAAGAATGTCCAAAACGATGCGGTTCATACGGAACCACCGGCGTCACCGTGCACCCACGGGGGGTCCGGGGGCGCGCAGCCCCCGGCCACCGCGGGACGCAATCCGCGTGCAACGGCCTTCGCAGACGGGCCGTCGAACCCCGTCCCCGCCCGGCGCTGCCATGGCTGCCTAAAAATCATGGGACCAACCCGATCAGTCGCCCCGCACGCGTGTATTTCCCTATTCTGAGATGGGGCAGTGGCGGCAGGCCAGTCGATCGTCGCTGCATCTTGACGTCTGTGATCTCAAAAGCATCGCCCACCCGCGGGGTCGTGTGATCGACCGGCCCTCGCTTCCTGCGTGCTGCTCGTGCCCCGTACTCCCTCCACCGGATACCATAAGTGACAGTGCTGCCCCGCCCATCGCTTTCCGTGACGATGACTGCGGAATCCACGCGCGGTGCTCCGCTTAGGCGGTGGTCGGGCAATCAAGGATGTACAGCCCCGGACATCTCCGCGTCCCAGGCATTCCGGTCGAATGCGGCGCCTGACTGGCACTTCATCTGGAAGAGGGCTTTCGACGCCGTGCAGCTTTGACAACGCGGGTCAGGCCATGGACCTGTCGGCCTATCCGACCTAGGGTCCCTGCGCCGGCACGTTACACGCGCCCCGTCACCGGCCATGCGGCGGCTCCGGACAGGCACGGTCCGGATCAACCGCCATGGTCGCTGGTGCGATCATGCCCTGCCGGTCGGGACTGCGGGTAACTGGGCATCGGCAGCGATCCGGGCTGCACGGCCTGTCGCGAACGTGGCCAACACAAGACCGTGTTGAATGAAATCTGAGGAGCCTTCCATGACCCACCGCATCGCCCTGATCCCCGGAGACGGCATCGGCATTCCCGTGACCGAGGCCGCCCTGCGCGTCATGGAGGCCAGCGGCGCCGACATCGCGACCGAGAGCTTTCCCTGGTCCTGCGATCATTACCTGCAGCACGGCCGCATGATGCCCGAGGACGGGATCGAGACCTTGCGCGGCTTCGACGCCATCTTCCTGGGCGCGGTCGGCTGGCCCGCCCGCGTGCCAGATGCCGTGTCGCTGCACGGGCTGCTGCTGCCCATCCGCAAGGCCTTCGTCCAATACGCCAACATCCGCCCGCACCGGCTGCTGCCCGGCGTCGAGGGTCCGCTGAAGACCCGCGATTTCGACATCCTCTGCATCCGCGAGAACACCGAAGGCGAATATTCCGGCGCTGGCGGCCGCGTCCACCAGGGCACCCTGGACGAAGTCGCGGTCGAGACCTCGATCTTCACCCGCACGGGCGTTGAACGCATCCTGCGCTTCGGCTTCGAACAGGCGCAGGCGCGGCGGGGCAAGCTGGCCTCGGTCACCAAGTCGAACGCACAGCGCCACAGCATGGTCTTCTGGGACGAGGTCACCGACGAACTGGCCGCCGAATACCCGGACGTCGCTGTCACCCGCTACCACATCGACGCAATGTGCGCGCGGATGGTCATGGCCCCCGAGAGCCTGGACGTGGTCGTGGCCTCGAACCTCTTCGGCGACATCCTGACCGATCTGGGCGCGGCCATCCAGGGGGGCCTGGGCTTTGCGGCCTCGGCCAACATCGACCCGACGCGCCGCAACCCGTCGATGTTTGAACCGGTCCACGGCTCGGCCCCCGACATCGCGGATCAGGGCATCGCCAACCCGATGGCGGCGTTCTGGTCGGCGGCGATGATGCTGGACCACCTGGGCCAGACGGCCCCCGCCGCCCGCATCATGGCCGCACTGGAGGCCGCCACCGCCCGCGGCATCGGCACCCACCCGGGCCGCGACACCACCGACGCCATCACCACTGCCGTTCTGGCGCAGCTGTAAGGACTGCACCGACCCGCGCTCCCCGTCGGTCTCTACCGACCCAAACCCGGCGCTCCGGCGAGCGCTGACAGATGCGTGGGTCGGTGCCGATACCAGCGCCACAGAAGGTCCTGACCTTGCACCGAGCATTCCTTGGGCACAGTCGCGGTTATCGAACCGTCCATGGTTGAACGACGATGACTGGTGCCGCCCGTGCCAGCAGTCGCATATTTATGCAACTCACCGTTCTGCAGAGGCTTTCGCAAGACATTGTACCGGTAATTCCTAGGCGCCCTGCGCGGATTCTGGCGCTGCAGAAGAGCAAGTCATCATCTGAATTCCGGGTCTGGATTGCTGTTGATGCTAATCTCACGCCTTGGTTCGCTGAGGTGACCCATCGACGGATAGCCAGTTCCGTCCAGCCACGGTACTACGGCTAAGCGCGGATTCACAGTAGGACCGTTGACCAACGTGATGATCGACAAGATTGCTCCGGTCGTGCGTCGATAATGTTGGACAGTATGCTGCCCTGACAAACGGACATTATGGCAGTTGTAATTGTGCTTTTGGTGAAACGACGGAACACGACGTCCGGCGTCGTCGCACGTCGTGACAAACCTGCCAGAGGGCCTTGCCGTCATTCGGGCCGACAGTATGCAGCCAATAAACCGCCTTCGTCGGATTGACCTGTGTAAAGGCACGGTGGTGAACGATCAACGGATGCCTTCATTCCTACGCCTCTCGGCGGAGAAAGCATCCACGTTCTTGTCGAGGCGAGACTAATCAGTTGCACGGAGACCATGGCAGCGTAGCCGTCCTAACGACGCTACATGCATGCATATCACTTTTTTGGATAGCATGCTCTGTAGGCCTAACCAGCAAATTTCTGCATGGTCCGCGCGTTCCTCCCCTCCCCCGCAAAACCGACAGAAGGGCCGAATTTATAAAAAGCGGAACAGGAAAAAGCACCGCTGGAAACGTGTCTTATCCCATGATGCCGTCACCGGTTATCATAGAATTGTGCCGCAGCATCCATATTCACCCCGCGGTCTTGCTGGCGTCCAGCTACGGAATCGCGAGAGGACACTGACTTGTCGGAACTCGGATGTCGCCCGATAGCGTCACGAGTACGACTTACTTTGACGCCGAGAATGAAGCCTGGACCAGGGACGAAGCCGATCATCATGCTCGGAACCGATGCGACCGATTAAAGGCGATCTGAAATTACTGCCTAATGACGGCGGGATGAAATTTTTTCCCGGCTCGGTAATCTTGACGATTAGACTACATGGTACGATCACCCATGCGCGCCTTCTCTGCGTCCAAGACAGGTCACTGTGCGCGTTCGGAATGTTTCGTCATCACGCTATGGGAACAGCGGAACTTGCGCCGGCGGCCTTTCGGGCGCCGACGCGAAAAGCAGATGGTCCGGGTCAGTTCCGGTTCTCGCCGAAGGGCAGCGGTTCGGGAGACTGGCCGCGGGTCTTGGCCAGCGACACGACCACGCCCACCGTCAGGATGAAGAACGTGATCCCAAGCGACCAGGACGGCGGGAACTTCTCCCAGCCCATCAGGTCCGCGATGAAGATCTTGGAACCGATGAAGATCAGCAGGATCGACAGCGCGTATTTCAGATAGGCGAAGCGGTGCAGGATCGCGGCCAACGCGAAGTAAAGCGCCCGCAGGCCCAGGATCGCGAAGATGTTCGAGGTGTAGACCAGGTACGGGTCCGTGGTGATGGTGAACACCGCGGGAACCGAGTCGACGGCAAAGACAAGGTCCGCGATCTCGATCACGATCAGCGCCAGCAGCAGGGGCGTGGCCCAGCGGACCAGCTTGCCGGTCTTGGGATCAGGAATCTTGACCGTGAAGGCATGGCCGTGAAGCTCGTCCGTGACGCGCATGCGGCGGCGCAGCCAGTTCAGCGCCTTGTTGTCGGCCATGTCCGTGTGATCGTCGCTGGCAAACAGCATCTTGATGCCGGTGAAGATCAGGAAGGCCGCGAACAGGTACAGGACCCAGTGATAGTTCTCGACGATGGTCGCGCCCAGGCCGATCATGATGCCGCGCAGCAGGATCACTCCCAAGATGCCCCAGAACAGCACGCGGTGCTGGTATTCGCGCGGAATCGCGAAAAAGCTGAAGATCAGCGCGATGACGAAGATGTTGTCCATCGCCAATGTCTTCTCAACGATGAAGGCGGTCAGGTACTGCGCCGTGGCCTCCCCGCCCATCGTCCAGTAGATGAAGCCCGAAAAGGCGATGCCCAAGGTGATGTACATGGCCGACAGCTTGAGGCTTTCGGCGATCCCGATCTCATGGTCGTCCTTGTTCAGGACCCCCAGGTCGAATACCAGCAGGGCGATGACCAGCCCCATGAAAAGCAGCCACATCCAGATGGGCTTGCCCAAGAATTCGCTTAGAAGAAGTTCCACGATGCCCTCGCAAGACTGAAAATGTGCGGGGCAAGGGACGACGGAAGGGCCACCGATGCACCGAGCACGCTCGATGCGGTCCGACATCGCAGCCGATCGTGACGATCATGCTGCCAGAGGGGCCCGGTCCGCAGGGCGGCGTGTACCACGAATTGGCCGCCCGCACAAGCATGCGCTTATGCGGGCGGCGTCGCGCGGCATTAGAACTCCAGCATCTGCCCTCGACCGGCCGGGGCCGCGACCCGGATCGGACGCGCCTCGACCGCAAAGTCCGGTGCAAGCGACGGGCGTTGGGCGGGCGGTGCCTGATCGGTCACGGTGAACGCCCCCATCTCGGTCGACAGGACCTGGGCCTGCTGGCGCAGCGACATGGACGCCGCCGTCGCCTGTTCTGCCACCGCGGCATTCTGCTGGGTCACCTGGTCCAGCTGGTTCACGCCGCTGTTGATCTCGGACAGGCCGATGGACTGTTCGGCGGTGGCCAGGGCGATGGCCGCGATCTGTTCGGACACGTCCGACGCCTTCTGCAGGATGACCCCCAGGCTGTCGCCCGTCCGGCCCACAAGATCGGACCCGGTCCTGACCTGCGCCGCGCTCTGCGAGATCAGGCCACGCACCTCGCGCGCGGATTCCGCCGCGCGCTGCGCAAGGCCCCGCACCTCGGAGGCCACAACCGCAAAGCCGCGACCCGCCTCTCCGGCACGAGCGGCCTCGACGCCCGCGTTCAGGGCCAGCAGGTTGGTCTGGAACGCGATGTCGTCGATGACGCCGATGATGCGGGTGATCTGTTCCGACGACCGCTGGATGCCCTGCATGGCGGTGACCGCATCGGCCACGACGGCCGCGCTGGTCCGGGCGATGTCGCGGTTCTGGCCGCTGGCGCGCTCCGCCTCTCGGGCGCGTTCGGCGGTCTGGCGCAGGCTCTCGTTCATCTGGTTCAGGGCCGCGGCGGACTGTTCCAGCGTGGCGGCTTGGGTCTCGGCGCGGCTGGACAGCTCTCCGGCGGCCATGTTGATCTCGTCCGCGCCGCCGCGCACCTGGTTGGCGACGTCGGTGATGCGTCGGATCGTGTCCGACAGGCCGCCAACGACACCGTTGAACGCCAAGCGCAGCGAATCATAGCCCTGCGGAAAGGGATCATGCGCGGGGCTGGCGATCTGATGCGTCATATCGCCAGCCGCCAGCCGGTCCAGCCCGGTGCCGATCTCGCGCACGACGCGGGCCTGACGCTCGGCCTCGGCGCGGGCGTCGCGGTCGCGGGCGTCGCGCGCGGCCTC
>NZ_VDDD01000134.1 GCF_006151785.1 Paracoccus marcusii | reverse complement strand
GGGCATTCCTGCATCCTCCAAATGGCTCAAAAGCCATACCTTAGGGAGGACCACTTTTCAGGGGGCAGACCAGTGCCAAACTACACGTCGACCCTTGAGTAGCTGGAGATGACTTGTCGAGCAAATGCTATGCCATTAGGCACAACGTAACCGTCGATGAAACAATCGCAAGACCGATGCTCAAGCCGATGCTGACCTTTGCAGCTAGTCCGCAGAAGTATCAGTCGATTGATCAGATTGTGGCTGACGGTATTGCAGCAGTGCGGTCACCGTCAGGGCTGCCTTTCCACGGGCCGCGCAGGCACGGCACCACGAGTTGAACTCGTCGTCCGACAGGCCATAGCGCCGCAATGCATCATCCCTGTCGATCAGTCCGTGCAGCACGGCGAGCACCACTGTCTGCTTGCGCGAGGCAACCCAACGCGTGTCGGCATCGGGCAGATCGGCGACGCTGAGGATGCTGCCGTCATCGATCGTGACGGTGCGGAGGCGGGATGACTTTCGAATGAACATGATGAACCTCTTACGCGACAATAGATGGACAGGCGTGCATTGGGCAGGAAGGGAAGTCGGCGGGCCCACGCATTGTCTGGATTGTGACAGGCTGCGATTGGATCACGAATATGACGGCACACGGAACTAGCATGCCGCGTGATGTGACTTATCGTCTATATTCTAAAGGCATGTCAGTTATGTCGATTGAGCCTACTGACTGGGCTCAGCCTGCGCGGAACACGCCCCAGGTGACGGCCTGGTGCTGCAGCCTGTCGCGAAGGTCGCGGAACTCTGCGTTGTGGGAATAGGCGCCGATGGCGGAAAGGATCATCGCCAGGTCTTTCGCCGAAACGACGGGACGCAGATCGGTCTGGTTCTGGTGCATGGGAAAAATCCAACTCAATAAACTATACAAATTTAACTAGCCGACACCCGCCGTCCTGAGAACCTGCCTTTTCGCACAGGTTGTGACACCTGCTCTGCGAAATTCCTACGATTGCATGGCGCAGGCGGCTTGGGATGCACGCAGCGGTGCCGTAATGTCATAGTCTGGTGGACCGGCTTGCTGGCCGTGTCCGTGAGACTGATGGCAAGGCAGGAGTGAGGAATGGTCGATCTGAGGGGCAAGGCGGTTCTGGTGACCGGGGCAAGCCGGGGCATCGGTGCGGCGACGGCGCGGGTGCTTGCCGAGGCCGGGGCGCTCGTCGGCCTCATGTCCCGTGATGCACGCGCGATCTCACCGCTGGCCGACGAAATTGGCGGCATGGTTTTGGAAGGCGATGTCGCACGTGCCGCCGACATGGAACGGGCGGTCGCGTCCTTCTGTGATCGCGCGGGCCGGTTGGACGTCCTGATCAACAATGCCGGTGTCATCGGACCGATCGCCGGCATGTCCGATGCCGATCCGGATGCCTGGGGACAGGCCATCGACATCAACCTGAAGGGCGTCTTTCACGGGATCCGTGCCGCACTGCCGGTCATGCGGTCAGCCGGCGGCGGGACCATCCTGACGGTGGGGTCGGGTGCCGCCCATGCTCCTCAGGAGGGGTGGAGCGCATATTGTGCCAGCAAGGCAGGCGCATTGATGCTGACGCGCGCGGTGGATCAGGAGGCGCGGGCGGACGGCGTTCGGGCGATCAGCCTGTCGCCGGGTACCGTGGCGACAGACATGCAGGCGGCAATCCGCGACAGCGGCGTCAATCCGATCAGCCAGCTGGATTGGACGGTGCATATCCCGCCGGAATGGCCCGCACGTGCACTGCTTTGGATGTGCGGGCCGGACGCGGATGCGTTTCTGGGTGCCGAGATCTCGCTGCGCGATGAGGCCATTCGGCGGCGTGTGGGCCTGATCTCCTGAGCGGCCGAGAAAGGGACCATGCACGCTTGTGAAAGAGATATTGGCCCCCTGCGGCAGCACCAACCGCGGTAATGAAACACACGTAGTGGCTTGGGCTACCGGCAATGAGTTTGTTGCATCAAGCCCGCATATTCAGTGCCTGCCGTGTTGCCCGTTAAGGTTTGATTTACCTTATTTGCGCAATGTGTCCCGCTGAGGGCCGGGAATGCGCAAGACGATTGCCCGGCATCGTATTTCGGTATGACGGGGGCGCATCATGATCTGGGGTCGAAGCGGCAAGGTGCAGGCGTCGGAAACGGAGGAGGTGCGGGATACGGTCGAGCTTCCGATTCGGTCGCCGGGCGGGTTCTCCGAAGAGGCGCTCAAAGGTCTGGCCGACCTCGAGGCTCGCATGCCGCCCCCCGAGGCGGTGACCGAGCCCGCGTTCACCAGGTCCTTCCGCATGACGGACCGGCTGAAGCCCGATGCCGCGGCGGGCGGCGGGCTGGTGACAGGGACGGACGGGACCGCCCGGCCGCATTACTGGGGTCATCGTGAACGGCTGCGGACCCGCTTTCTGGAGGGCGGTCATGCGCCGATGCCCGATTACGAGATGCTGGAGCTTTTGCTGTTCAATGCTGTGCCCAAGATCGACGTCAAGCCCTTAGCCAAGCGCCTGCTTGCCACATTCGGGGATCTGAACGGAGTCGTCGCCGCATCCGAACATCGCATCCGGCAGGTCGAGGGCGCGGACCGTTGGGTCTATCTGCAACTGCGGCTGGTGGACGCGTTCGCGCAACGGATGGCCCAGGCCAAGGTTCTGCAGCGCGAGGTGCTGTTGTCCTGGCAGGCGCTGATCTCCTATTGCCGCACCTGCATGGCCTATCGCGAGACCGAACAGTTTCGGGTGCTGTTCCTGGATCGCAAGAACACGATCATCGCCGATGAAGCCCTGGGCAGCGGTACCGTCGGGCACGTGCCGGTCTATCCCCGCGAGGTGGCCAAGCGGGCCTTGGAGCTGAATGCAAGCGCCGTGATCCTGGTCCACAACCATCCTTCCGGCGATCCGACCCCCAGTGATGAGGACATTACCATGACCGCCCGCGTCGCTGCGGCCTGTGAGGCGATCGATGTCTCGGTCCACGACCACGTCATCATCGGCAAGGATGCGGAGGCGTCATTCCGGGAGCAGGGGCTGTTGTAGTCCATTCGGGTGTCGGCTGCCGCCAAGACCGGTTGTACCGTGCCGTATCTAATCGATATGATGCCAACGGCGGAACCGAGCGATGGCATAATCGGATCGACTTGGTATTGGTCGAGTAACGGAAAGGACCCGTCCGAATCGGACGCGGTTCCTGTGATGGGGATCGGCTCTGGGCTGGTCGACGTGGCCACGGCGCGCCGGCTTGTTGGTAGACCATTATGTCAGGTATTGACTGGATCAGTCTCAGAACTGACGCTCGCTGCCATCATTTCGTCGCGCAGGATTTCATCGCGCAGGGAACAGGGCACGTTCGTAACATCACAGCCGGCCCTAATTACCTCGTTGCTCCGCGATAGAATGTACAGATACCAAGGAGGGACATGACTGTCTGTGCGTCTGTAGCATGGTACCTAGGCTCAATAGAACCTGCGACTCTGCCGCCAAGTTCGCGGACAGATCTCTCTATCCCGAAATAGGCATCTCGCAGAGCTGAAGTTTCAATGCATGCAGAACCTTGCGCGCTGCCCGTCCTTGACAGCGTAGGTTTTCTCGTGTCGCGGCGACATGTACGTCCGCAAATTTGGCGTTCCGATCAGGCGATAGCGCGCCGGATTTGCACGGTGGTGGTTCAGATGCGCTACGCGCTATCAGGAGCGTTTGCGGGGATTTCTCTACAGATGATCCCCGCGTCTGGGCTGGCCAAACTTGACAATCCGTCATGTGGCTTCATTATGAAACTACGGAGGATTTTAATTGTGTTCGTGTTTTCTCGTGTTCCGATAGCCGCTCTGGCAGCGGTCGGCTTTCTGGGGACGGCTCCCTTGGCATCGGCGCAGGCGGCGCCGGATGATCTGGCCGCGCAGGCGCAGGCCTTGCGTCAGATCATCGCGCAAATGGAGCTTGAGGCTGCCGAGCTGGAGCCCCAAGTCGAGGCAGCGCGCACGGAGCTGAGCGACCTGACGGCCAGGATCGAGGCGGCGACCAGCCAGCTTGCGCAGGAGCAGGAGAGCCTTACCGGCGCGCAAGAGAACCAGGGCACGGTTGAAAGCGGCACCGAGAGTGCAGAGGCGCAGGATGCTGATCTGAGAACCCGGATCGCGGCGGCTGAGGCGGAACTTGAGGACTTGAACACCACCCTCGAAGCGCGGCGCGCCGAGGCGGAGGAACTGGCTCAACGGACGGAAGATCTTCGCACGACCGAGCAGGAGCAGGCACAGAGACTTGCCGTGCTGGAGGAGGAGATAGCAGCCGCCACCGCCAGCCGTGTCGAGATGACCTCTGCGCGGCAGGAGATTGAACCGCAGCTTGACGCGATGCGTGCAGAGCTGGCTGATCTGACAAGGCGTCGCGATGCGATGCAGGCGGAATTGGAGCGGTCCGAAAGCCTTTCTGCACAGGTTGCGGACCAAGAGGAGCAGGCTTCTGCCGTTGAGGCACAGCTTGCCGCTGCGCAGGCTGAACTGGCTGAGCTGACCACACGCCGCGACGCGGTGCGGGCGGAACTGGAGCAGTCCGAAGGCCTCTCTGCACAGGTTGCAGAGCGGGAGAACCAGATGGCCGCCGCTCAGGCCCAGCTGAACGACGTTCAGACGGAACTCTCGGAGTTGACTGCCCGTCGCGATGCGATGCAGGCAGAGCTTGAGCAGGCGGAAGGCCTCTCCACGCAGGTTGCGGAGCGAGAGGAGCAGGCTGTCGCTGCGGAGGCGCAGCTGAATGCCATCCGGACGGAACTGGCAGAGCTGATCACGCGTCGCGATGCGATGCAGGCTGAGTTGGAGCAGTCCGAAAACCTCTCCGCGCAAATCGCGGAGCAGGAGGAACAGGCGGCCGCGGCCGTGGCCGAGTTGAATGCAGTGCAGTCGGAACTGGCGGAGCTGACCACGCGTCGTGACGCGATGCAGGCCGAGCTGGACCGGTCCGAGAGCCTTGCCGCACAGATCGCCGCGCAGGAGGAGCGTGCCGCAGCGCTGCAGACGCAGATCGAGACGCTGAGCAGCGACCTGGCCGCACAGCAGGCTGAGCCGGAGCAGGAAGCCGCCCCCGAGCCGCCGACGGATGCGCCCGCCGAACCGGCCCCCGTGGCAACGCAGGAACCTGCGGCAGACGCGCAACTGGCGGTCACCGGTGACGACGGCTTGGCTTTGCAAACGCGGGACGCGGATCAGGTCAGCGCCATCCTGGCCACCACGCCCGGTCTTCCGCAATCACAGGCGTCGCGCGACCGGCTGCGCGACCTGCTGGTCGAAGGCCAGTGCACCATCGACGCGCTGCGCGAGGTCCAGAACCCCATCAACCGCCAAGCGTTGCTTGTCCTTCTGGCCGGGCTGGACGGATGCTGACATTCCTCAAGCGGAAAGAGACGACGATGCCAATTTCCAAGCTTCTGCAACGCCTTGCCTTCGGGATCTGCGTGGCGTCCGGCATGTCCGTCGCAGGCCATGCCCAGAACGCCGACATGACGATCATGACCGGATCGCCGACCGGCACTTATATCCAGATCGGTCGCGACCTGAGCGGCCTGATGCAGCAATGCGGCCAGAACCTGGAGGTCGTCGAATCGGCCGGCTCGCTGGAGAATTTCCTGGCCGTGCGTCAGCGCCCCAACACCCAGTTCGGCATCGTCCAGAACGACGTGCTGGAGTACATGCAGACATTCGCAAGCGATGATCCTGCCGTGGCGCGGGCCATCGCCGGCGTTCGGATCGCCTTTCCCCTGTACGAGGAGGAAGTCCACATCCTGGCGCGCCGCGACATCGCCGACTTCGGCGGGCTGAACGGCAAGCGGGTCGCCATCGGGGTCGAGGACAGCGGCACCTATCTGACCGCGTCGCTGATGATCTCTCTGGCCGGCATCGAACCGGCCGAGGTGCTGCCCATCGCACCCGGCGATGCGCTGCCGCAGCTGGAAGCGGGCGACATCGATGCCTTCTTCTATGTCGCGGGGGCGCCGGCCGCACTGTATGCCGAAAACGAGATCGACGGAGAGCAGTTCCACCTGCTGCCGATCCAGGATGACACGCTGCAGGCGGTCTATACCCCGGCGACGCTGGCGGGCGGGACCTATGCCTTTCAGCCGGACCCGGTGGACCTGGTCGCCGTCAAGGCGGTGCTGATGACCTATGAATACGATCCGCGCGGCAACCGCTATCATCAGGCCAGCTGCCGCGGCGTGTCGGACCTTTCGTCGCTGATCCTGTCGAACATCGACACCCTGCGCTCCGACGGTCATGCAAAATGGCAGTCGGTCGACCTGACCGACATTCCGCCGGGCTGGGACATCTCGACCTGCGTGAACCGGGGGATCGACCCGGAATACGTGCCCAGTTGCACCCCCGTCGCGCCAGAGGCCGAGACGCCGACCGACAGCGAGGCCAACGCCGCCTATCGTCGCAACATCTGCGCCGTTCTGGGCTGCTGATCAGGGCGCCGTCGGCACCGCCCAGTCCGATGCCGGGCCGGGCGTACCGTCGGCGCGCAGGGCCGCGACCCGCCACCGTGCAACGGGCTGTTCGATCAGGGCTGCTGTCAGGTCGGTGTCGATCTGTTCGATCTGCTCCGACCCTTCGATGCTGAACTCCACGCGGTACTGCACCGGGTCCGGCCCCTCGGGTGCGGACCAGTACAGTTCGGACTGACCTGCCGTCAGGATGGTCTGGCGGTTCGGGGTGGGCATGCCGGGAACCTCGGCGGGGGACGCATCGGCGACATCAAGCTCGCGCAGCCGTGCAACGGCCCCCGAGATATCGGGCGCCTTGCGATACCATGCGCGGGCGCTGTTCGGATCGGCCTCGACCCCGATGCCGGTCTCGTACAGCTGACCCAGATAGTACGCCGCCCGTTCATTGCCCCATAGCGCAGCACGCTTGTACAGCGCCAGCGCCGCCGCCTGATCGACGATATCCGCCTCAAGCGCCTGCGTCAGGAGAATCTGCGCGTCCGGAGCGTTCTCCTCGACCTCCGTCACGATCGCGGCCTGCCGCGGGGTGGGCTCGGCCACGGGTTCCGGTGCGATGGGCGCGGGTGCAGGGGGCGCCGCTTCGGGTGCTTGGACAACCACCGCCGGAGTTTCCGCGGCCTGATCGACGGGCGCCCGGTCCGGGGTCAGCAGATAGCCGCCGACTGCGACAAGACCGATCACGGCCGCGCCGGCCAGGGCGGGCGTCTGCCACCGACGCGCGGGCGGCTCCTCCAGCAGCAAGGGCACATGCCCCGCGGGCGCCGTCCCGACATAGGGTTCCGGAAAAGACGGCGGTGCAGCGGGTTCTTCGATGGATGCCGCTTCATCGCGGTACCCGCCTGCAGGCAGGTCGGGCAACGGATGGGGCAGGGTCCCGGCCTGCGCCAAGTCGGACAGACATGCATGCACGAACACTTCTTCCATCCGGCCGCCTGGAGCCATGCGCTCCCGGGACAAGCAGTGCCGCACCAGGCGGTCGATCTGGCCGGGATTGCCGCCGGAGGCCTCATGGATCAGCCAAAGCCCGCCGGCATCGAACGGCTGGCGTCCCCCGTGACAGGGGCATTTCCGAATGCGGAAGCGATGAGTGATATAGGCGGCGGTCTCTGCCTGCGTCAGGGGCTGCATCCGCAGATGCCCCCCGATCCTGCGCCGCAACTCGTCATGAATTGGGGGGTCGAGCAGGGCGGCGGCCTCTCCACGTCCGACCAGCAGGACATACAGCGGCTGCGGCAAGCCCGAGGCGGCCGTGATCTCCTCCAGAAACTCCTTGGAGGGTTCGGACAACAGATGCGCATTGTCGACGATCAGGACACATTTCCGGTAGGTCGAGCGCCCTTTCTCCAGAAGCCGTGTCAGTTCCGTCAGCGGGTCAGGGGAACTGATGCCGAACGCTTTAGGCGCTTCCTGCGACAGATCCATGCCCGGACGATCCAGCGTGACCCGTCCGATCTTCATGTCACCGGAGGATTGCGCGATGAACTCCGACGTCAGGACCGTCTTCCCGATCCGGGCCGGCCCCGACAGGACCAGCAGCCCACGGTCGAACTTGGTCCAGGCCTTGATCATCGCCAGATGATCGCGATGCGCTTCGGTCAGATACAGTTGATGTCGGCCCGGTGCCGACGCGAAACTGGGGCAGGACAGTGTATCAAAGGCGTTGTCCACTGCTCTCTCCACCAAGGCACGAGGTCCAGGCATACCGCAACGAATGCCACACAATCGAAATGCTCTGTTAACCAAGGTAAACAAGAATGGCGCGAGGGTCCATCGGCCACCTGCTCAGGTCCCTTAAAAGTGCATGTCAATTGTTGGTATTGTCCGGCGGTATGACGGTGCCGTGATGAACGCCTCTGTTGAACCCTTTACAGACGCTCCGAGACAATATGTGGCATATATATTATTTAGGGGTCTTTAGTATGATCGCTTAAAATTCAGAATTTTCTAAATTACACCAGTATGGGCTTGTATTTATGGTATGACTGACAGATGCGTTAAGGATAGGGATAGAATATTCGTAAGGCAATTTTTGGAATTTTCATTATAAATCAACTTCATGTAATTTAATGGTCTTGGAGTTTTGAGAACGATATCCACTAAATAATGTACGTCTCCACGTTAATTCTTTTGGTATCTCAAAATGTCCTTCTAGGGTCAGGATTCATAACCAGTAGATGACGAGGGCGGCTAGGGCGACGGCCGAAAGGAAGACCTTCGGG
>NZ_VDDD01000133.1 GCF_006151785.1 Paracoccus marcusii | reverse complement strand
GCGCCCACGGCGCTGACCACGCGCACCGGCGCCGCGGCGGCATGCCAGGCGCCGTCGGGTCCGGCGATGACTGACCCGTCCGCGCCACGCGCCACGATCACCGATTTCGCCGCCCCGTTGCGCACCAGCCCCGCCGCGAATTCGGCGCTGTCGCTGCGCAGGGGCAGGGGGCGTCCCGCCAGGCCCTCGGCCTCGTGGCTGTCCATGC
The DNA here is from genome assembly GCF_006151785.1 of Paracoccus marcusii. Lineage (GTDB taxonomy): Bacteria > Pseudomonadota > Alphaproteobacteria > Rhodobacterales > Rhodobacteraceae > Paracoccus > Paracoccus marcusii. Next base: position 8,583 of record NZ_VDDD01000133.1, on the reverse strand, counting down.
GCAGCACGTCGACGGGAATGGACGACCCCGCCAGGGCGCGCAGCGCGTCCCCCGAGGTGTCCACCAGCAGCCGCGCCCGCCCGTCCTTGAGCCTGACGGTCAGCATCTGTTCGAACCCCGGCGCGATGCCCGGCGGGTTCGACCCCGACACGACCACCCAGCCCCCGGCCAGCGCGGCCTCGGCGATGGCGGCGATGGTGCTGGCCAGCTGGGTCATGTGCCATTCGGGGCCGGGCATGACGAACCGGTACTGCCCGCCCGTCGCGCGGTCGGTGACGGCCAGCGACTGGCGGGTTTCGCCCGGCGCGGTCAGGCGCAGCACCTTGAGCCCCGCCGCCTTCAGCATGTCGGCCATGCGCTGGCCCGTCGCGCCGCCCAGGGCCACCATCGCGGTGGATTGGCCGCCGATGATCTTGATCGCCCGGCTGACATTGATGCCGCCGCCGCCCGGATCGACGACCGGCTTGTCGCAGCGCAGCTTGAGGTCGGGCACGACGCTGTCGGCGGCGGTCGACAGGTCCAGCGCCGGGTTCAGCGTGACGGTCAGGATGGGGGCCTGACCGCTCATCTCATTCCCACCAGCGGTCGATGGTGGCGATGTCGTCGTCGGACCAGCCGAAGTGATGCGCCATCTCGTGCGTGACGATATGGGTGACCAGATCGCCCAGGGTCACGTCGCCACGCGACGCCCATTCGTCCATGATCGGGCGGCGGTACAGCCAGATGATGTCCGGCCCGCCCGGCTGGTCGCTGATCGATTTCTCGGTCACGGGGATGCCGTCATAGATGCCGGTCAGGTCGAACGCATCGTCGATCTGCAACTCGTCCAACACGTCCTCAGGGGCGAATTCGGCGACGCGGATGGCGACCTGGGCCGCGGCTTCGCGGAATTCGGGGGGCAGGGTGGTCATGGCGTGCCGGGCCATGGCCTCGATCTCGGCCGCGTCGGGGGCCGTGCGGCCGTTCCAGTCACTCATTCCAGCGCCTCCTGCATGGTCCCCCCGATATGGACAAAAATGCCCGGCTGTGAAAGAGCAACAGCAACAGGAGACGCCCCATGACCATCACCCGTTTCGCGCCCTCGCCCACCGGCCATATCCACGTCGGCAACCTGCGCACCGCGCTGTTCAACTATCTGATCGCCCGCAAGGCCGGCGGCACGTTCATCCTGCGCCTGGACGATACCGACCAGGAACGCAGCAAGCAGGAATATGTCGACGGCATCCAGCGCGACCTGGAATGGCTGGGCCTGCACTGGGACCGGGTCGAGCGGCAGTCGCTGCGCATGGACCGCTATCGGGCCGAGGCCGATGCGCTGCGCGCCTCGGGCCGCCTCTACGAAGTCTTCGAGACCCCGGTCGAGTTGGACCTGAAGCGCAAGAAGCTTTTGAACATGGGCAAGCCGCCGGTCTATGACCGCACCGGCCTGTCGCTGTCGGAGGCCGACAAGGATCGCCTGCGGGCCGAGGGGCGCGAGGGATACTGGCGCTTCCTGCTGGATCAGAACCGGATCGAATGGACAGACGGCATCCTGGGCGACATCTCGATCGACGCCGCATCCGTCAGCGACCCGGTGCTGATCCGGGCCGACGGCCAGGTGCTGTACACCTTTGCCAGCAGCGTGGACGACACCGACATGGGCGTGACCCATATCGTGCGCGGGTCGGACCATGTGACGAACACCGCCACCCAAATCCAGATCATCCAGGCCATCGGCGGCACGCCCCCGGCCTTTGCCCATCACAGCCTGCTGACCGGCGCCAAGGGCGAGGAGCTGTCCAAGCGCATCGGCGCCCTGTCGCTCAAGGACCTGCGCGAGGCGGGCGTAGCCCCCGAGGCGCTGATCGCGCTGATGGCGCGGTTGGGGTCGGGCGTGCCGGTCGCGCTGGCCTCGCTGGACGAGTTGGCAGAGGCTTTCGATCTGGGCCAGTTCGGCGCATCGCCCACTAAGTTCGATGCCGAGGATCTGTGGCCGCTGACGCGCGAACGCAACCAGGCGCTGCCCTTCGCGGCCGTGGCCGACCGCATCGCGGCCTTGGGCGTGCCGGACGATCAGGCCGAACGCTTCTGGCGCGTGGCGTCCCAGAACATCACGCGCCTGGACGACCTGGGCGACTGGTGGCGGATCTTCAGCGAGGGTGCGGAGCCCCAGATCGACCCCGAGGATGCCGACTTCATCGCGCAGGCCATGACCCTGCTGCCTGCGGGCCCCTTCACAGACGCGACCTGGGGCGAATGGACCGCGGCGGTCAAGGAGGCCACGGGCCGCAAGGGCAAGGGCTTGTTCATGCCGCTGCGCAAGGCCGTGACCGGCCAGGCGCATGGCCCGGACATGTCCGACGTCATGCCCCTGCTGCAGGTCGTCAAGGCGCGTCCCTGACCCATCCACCCCACGATCCGAACGGGTCCGGCCAAAGCCGGACCCGTTCGCGTTGACGGCATCGAATGGTGCGTCCCGCACCAATGCCGGGCGCAGTGCCTGACAGGCGATGCGCGCTAAATACAATCCGAAAATATTATGCCGCCGATACCTGCACCGTAATTGTCGGTGAATTGCGGATCATCATCTTGGTATTGTCGTGGCTGATGCGCATTCTAAAAAGTGCGCGCTGTTCATTGGAAAATTTGAGCGTCATCCACTGTCGTTCTGATTTCACTCCTTCCGCCTGCCAGTCGTTATCAGCGCCTGCCATTAGAAAAGGCGCTGACAACCACCGGACAGTCGTGGGCCAGGGGCGGTCAGCGCAGCAAGACCGCGATGTCGACTGATTCCGAAGGAAATTGCCGCGCAGTATCGTGCTTTGGCTGAATGTGGGGCGCTTGGGCATAAACACCCGAACGCGGGCGTTTCGGCGAAAAGGAACCACCTGTATAATTGGACAGGCATCTGAATATTCAACCCACTGTAATGACAATTAACTAAACCCTGAATTGCGTTACTGCCCAATTCTCGCCTTAAATTGCCGCTTTTATCGGCAGCAGAGGGCGTTCATCTTGCGCGACAATCAGTCACAAGTGAATTGGATCGCACAGTATGCGTATCAGCGATAAGCGCACCGCGCCGGCCGACGGCAACCGCTTTGGCCGTAACAACCGCATTTCCCAGGGCTCTGCAAAATCGTCCCGTCGCCTGCTTCAGGCGCTGACGGTCGGTGTCGCGGCCTTCGGCAGTTCCGTTGCGGCCTATGCAGGCGGTTACGTGGCGCCAATCGTGGAATTCACCCCCGCCGCCACGCCCGTCGCTGCCGTTGGCAATGCGCCCAATTACTGGCTGGCGCTGATCCCGCTTGCCCTGCTGTATCTGGGAACGCGCGGCGGCGACGATGTCGGATCCAACCCGCCGCAGAACATCGGCGGTCCGTGCTTTTGCGAAGGCACGCTGATCCTGGCGGACAACGCATGGGTCAAGGTCGAGACCATCCAGGCCGGCGACATCGTCACCACCTCCAAGGGGCCGCAGCGCGTCCTGTCGGTCGGATCATGGCAGCCGACGCAGTTCCGCGACCGTCCCAGCATCGTCGCCGGCGTTCGTCTTTCGGCCAATCATGGCGTGCAGGTCGACGGCTTCAACGTCGAGGCCGGCGCGGTCAGCAGCAAACGCGGTCTGATCGACGGCCGCAGCTATTTCCATATCCTGGTCGAGGATCACAGCTGGCTCTCGGTCAAGGCCGATGATGCCGGGACCGTGCTGGTGGCAGAAACACTGCTGTTGACCAAGGATCTGAAGCTGGCCAAGGACTTTCCGCATCTGGTCGATCACCATGCCGCGAACCCGGTCGCCCCGCGCCTGTCGCGGGCGGACGCCCTGCCTGCGGCGGCCTGACACCGGATTCGGACCCATCCCATGCAATAGACCATGCCCCGCACGATGGCGGGGCATGGTTCATTCCTTGGCGTCTGACCGTCAGGGCATCGTGGGCAGGGCAAAGCCGTGGATGGTCATCCGGCTTTCGCGGGCATAGTCCTCGGTGGTCCAGCCGGCCCAGGCGGCATGACGTTCGATCGTCGTCAGCGTCGCCATTCTCGTCGTGAGGTCCCAGATGAAGCCGGACGCCATGTCGGCATGGCGCACCGTCTCGAACACCTTGCCGTCGATCGAGAACACGCAGCGGTCGGCGAACAGCTCGAACTCCAGGCGCTGCGGCACGCCCGGCTTGAACTCGCCCAGCGCCAGCGTGCGGCGGTCGGACGATGCACGGCCACCCCCGGTGCGGGGCATGTGGACGGCCGGCGCCCAGCCGATCACACCGTTGCGCTTGACCAGTTCGAAATCAAGCTCCTTGCCGTTGTCCGCGTGGGTGAAGAAGGCATTGACGGCGCTGCTGGTGTGGCTGGTGACCACCGCGCCCCACTTGCCGATGGCGGCGGATGGGCGGTTCAGCTGCATCGCACCGTTCCGCCACTGGCCCCCCTCCATCGCTGCGCTGATCGAGACGGACTTGTCGGTGTTGTAGGTGACGCGGGCCGGCGTGCCCAGGCTGCCGCCCACGCCGTTGCCCCGGTCGCCCCCGGCCCAGTTCGGCAGGAAGATGTTGATGCCCCCCGCGCTGCTCCAGTCAAAGGACAGCGCGCGGTCGATGGTAAAGTCCTGAACGGCGCGATAGCCCGTGGGCAGCAGCGCCGCGACCGGCGCGGGCTGGACAGGTGCCGGCTGCACGGGTGCAGGCTGGACCGGCGCAGGAGCCGGGGTGACGGGCGCGGGTTGTGCTGGAGTCGGCGCGGGGGTCGGCGCGGGGGTAGGCGTCGGCGTGACCGGTGCGGGCGTAACCGGTGCCGGCTGAACGGGTGCGGGCGTCACGGCCGGCTGCGCAGCCAGATAGGCTTGCAGGTCCGTGGTCGTGGCCAGCAGGGCCGCCAAGACGTCGGTCAGTTTCTTGCGATCGCTCATGTTCGGTTCCTGGGGCGTCGGAGTCGGGGTGGGATTAGGCGTCGGGGTCGGCGTTGGCGTTGGCGTTGGAGTAGGAGTTGGCGTTGGTGTCGGCGTCGGGGTTGGAGTGGGTGTAGGCGCCGGGGTCGGCGTAGGAGTAGGAGTAGGAGTCGGCGTGGGTGTCGGTGTCGGAGTGGGAGTAGGTGCCGGAGTAGGAGTAGGTGCCGGAGTAGGAGTCGGAGTGGGCGTCGGGACCACCACTGGTTCCATCAGCGCCGCGACCGCGGTCCAGGCCGGGTTGCGGTCGCCCAACCAGCGCTGCAGGCCGTGGCAGACATTCGCGTCCGGCAACCGGCATTCGACCGACATCGCCATCGGCCCGTCGAACCCTTGGGTCCGCAGCGCGGCGATGGTGGCGGCATAGACCGCGCCCATCTGCGCACTGACCGAGAACGCATGCAGGAACGCCCGCGTGGCGGTAGTGCCACCGACACCGTTCAGATGGTTGCCGACCTCGTAGGCGCCCAGCTCCATACCATACTTCGTCGCCTCGGTGCGGTAATGGCGCCACTTGGGGGTCAGCGCCCTGACGGTACGATCGGCCGCCCAGTTCGCGCCCGTCAGCATCTGGTCGCGCATCCGGTCGAATGCCGCGCTTTGCGACAGGGTCGTGCGCCAGCCGTCGATCTGGGCCACGCGCGCGCCATAGGCCATGCCGCCGTCAACCTGGGCATGCACGGTCAGCATGTCGATCACCGAATGCGGCGCGACATAGGTCGGCAGCCCGCGTGTCCCGCTGCGGTCCCGCCACAGCGGGGCGACCAGGATGTCGGCCTCGCCGCCGACCCAATCGGCCTGGTGCTGGACCACGGTGTGCAGCCGGGTGTCGTTGCCCCAGACCGCGCGCCAGGCCTGCGCCATCTGGGTGGCGCGCATGCCGTACCAGTTGCGGAACTCGGACCCCGTGGCGGTGCCAAAGGCCAGGCGGCCCTGCTCGGCGCAGTAATGCGCCTGGGGCGTGCCAGAAAAGTCCCAGGTCTTGGTGCTGTATTCGACATAGACGTGCCGCGGCGCGGGCATCAGCGTCCGGATCAGCGTGGCACACTGGCGGAAATGATCATCGGTGGCCGCGGTCGGAAGGCACAGCCACATGTCCGCGCCGACCTGGTTGCACAGCGCGGCCATCCACTCGTAGGGCACGAAGCGGTGAAAGATCTCGTCGGTCGGCAGGGCGCGGCTGGCCCAGTTGGTGATCCGCAGACCACCCTGGTCCGCGCTGGTCAGGATGCCGACCCATTCGTCGAACCGCAGCGCGCCAAAGCCGCGCACCGTGTCCAGATACTGGCTGCGAAAGATCGCGCCGCGGTCGGCGTCGGGCCAGTCGTCCCGGTGGTTCAGGCGGATGTTGCGGATCTGCCCGCCGGCAGGGTCAATGGTCCGGACGATGATGTCGACCCAGCTGGACCCGTTCGCGGTGAAGTCGAAATAGATTTCGTTCGGCAGGGACCGGTTGATGTTCGTGCCGCCGATGACGTCGATCGTGCAGGTCCCCTGCCAGCGCAGGCGCCACCGGCCGGTCCCGCCGGCCTGGGCCGGCATGTTGTGGAAGACGCGGGTCCGAAAGCCCCCCGAGTTCGGCGGGATCGAGATCAGCCGCCCACCGGCGGTCATGTGCCCTGCGGCCACCAGCGCGTCCCATTGCAGGCCGCCCCGGTCCGACTGCCACGACCAGGCCTGCTTGAACGCGTTGACGAATGGGCGGGAGCTTTCGCTGTTGATGACCCCGAGGCGGGCCGCGATCTTTCCGGTCGGCATGGTGACGTCTCCGATCTGCGCTGTTTGCAGGGCTCGTTACACAGCCTTTGCGGTAATACTTCCTTAACCATGCGGGCGTTGCCTGTGCCGAGTCGCCGGCAACGGATCCGCAACGGTCAAGGGGAGGACCGGGCGCTGTACGGTCGCGCGTCGCGCCAGCCTCCGCACGGCCAAGCGAACGTTGCGGTACCTGCCGGGCGGATCGCGGACCCATTCCCGCCATCGCGCGTTCGGATGAGGGCTGCACATAAGCAGGCCGACAAGGAGTTAACGATGACCCATGCAACACTGACCCTGGAAGACGGCCCCGAACTGTCGGGAGAGATCGTCGATACCGGTGGCGATTACATCCGGATCCGCACCACGACCGAGATGACGCAGGATCAGCTGGCACAATATGCCGAAGGCCTGATCGAGATCGACGGCAAGATGCAAAAGGTGATGCTGGAAAGCGCGATCCCGCTTCCCGATGACGAGGAGGTCATCGAACTGACAATGCGCCGCTTCACGCCGTCGGCCTAACGGCGGAAGATGGGGCGCCATTTCGACTAATGCGCAAGATGTCGCAGGGTCACAGATACCTTACTTGCCGGCATCCGTCGAAGCGTGGTGAATGCATTCCGTGCAAATTGTTAATGATCGATCCTTTACACCCCGCCACGTGATTTGACGCAGCAACTGGAGAGATATCGTTGGCCCGACTGTTTACCGAGGATGAATTGCGCCTGATCGATGACGCGCTGTCGTCCTATCAGCACAACAGCGCCTATCGCACGGTCCGCGCAAAGGTTGCAGCGCTTGTGGCGGAAGATCAGCGCGACCGGATAGTCGTGATCCCCCTACCCAAGGTTCGGCATCCCTGATCATGCTATGCCAGCGTACATTGAGCCCTGCTGAAATATACTGCGCAATACATTCAGTGGGAACTTGTGGAGGGTAATTGTATGACGGCAACGCACCGGGCGATAGGATTGAAAATAGCAGCTTTTAAATAATAAACGTGAATTAATAAATTTTTCGATTCTCACTTATATATTTATTTGTAAAAATTTTAAATCCGCTTTAGCTATATTTTTATAGAATTGCTGATCATCGCGGCTTTGCTTGGCAATAAATTTTTAAAGCCATTTATCTCTTTTTGAACAATTAATAATTATTCTTGATGCGATGTGATTTTTAAGTATCTTGACATTAAAATTCATGATTAGCTAACTGGACGACGCAATGCTTAATATCCAAGTTGGCGCTGCTAATCTATTTAAGTATAATGATTTATGCATGGTTTGTCATAGATTATGTTGGTGCGTGCTATTTAAGGGATTCCTCGCCTTGATGGTAATGTGTGGCGCTGTGTCGATTGTAAGGCTTAAGTTTCCTCCTTGTCGCTGTGGATTGGAAATCAGGCTTTGCTTTCGCGCGTATACTGCATAGTAAAAATTTCTGTTTTATTTATTGTATCTTGAGCCGCGGTGAAATGTGGTGCTTCCGCCGACTCTGCTACACAAATTCTGCGAAGGATTTATCTTATGAACCCACCTTGGTAACTGGGTTACACAAGCAACCCGACACCCCCAATTTACAGGACCAGGAACTGGCCGGCCTGCAATGAAGCGCCCAAGCGCCGTAGTTCGCTACGATCTGGTTCGACCCCGAGGTGAACCGGGATGCCGCGCCATCAGGCAAGTGTGACCGCCAATAGGTCTACGGCGATACCGTCTGGTCTGCCCCCTGAAAAGTGGTCCTCCCTAAGGTATGGCTTTTGAGCCATTTGGAGGATGCAGGAATGCCCCAGAAGAAGCACAAGCCGGAGGAGATCGTCGCCAAGCTCCGGCAGGTCGACGTGTTGGTGTCGCAAGGCCAGTCGGTGGCCGAAGCCGTGCGGTCGATCAGCGTGACGCAGT
>NZ_VDDD01000132.1 GCF_006151785.1 Paracoccus marcusii | reverse complement strand
GGGGGTGCGGCGCGGCGTGCCTGCGGCAGGACCAGCCTGACGGGCGCACGCGGGGGCGGCGGCGAAAACGGTTCCGGATCGGCCCCCGCGGCGGGTGACGGCACCACCGGCACGCCCTGGCGGTCGACCAGCGCGACGGTTGCAGGCAGGCCGAGCTGTGACAGGCGGTCGCCAGACAGATGCGGCACCTGCCGCTGCCAGGCCGGATGGGAAACCGCCACCGCCGCGACCAGCAGCAGGACCGCGCAGACGGCCCACAGCCTCAGGACAAGGGTCCTGAGGCTGTTATGGGATGCGGCGTTCGGCGGGACGGACATCGGTTCTGGCGTTCCTCAGTCGATGCGGGCGACCAGCAGCTTGTCGATGCGGCGGCCATCCAGGTCCACCACCTCGATCCGCCAGGGCGACAGGGTCACGTGGGCGCCCACCTCGGGCAGGACGCCCGCAAGGTCAAGAACCAGGCCGGCCACGGATTCGTAATCGCGATCCTCGGGAAGCGGGACGCCCAGCAGGTCGGAGAACTCGTCCACCGGCATCCAGCCCGCGATCAGCCAGCTGCCATCGTCGCGCCGGACGGCCTTGGGCTCGTCCTCTCCGGGGTCGGGGAAATCGCCGGCGATGGCTTCCAGCACGTCCATCGCGGTGATCACACCCTCGAAATGCCCGTATTCGTCAAAGACCAGCAGCATGTGCGCGGGCGAAGATTTCAGCTGCTCGATCACGTTCAGTGCCGGCAGTCCGTCGCGAACGACGGGCACCGCCTGGATCAGCGCGCGCGGGTCGGCGGCGGGATCGGCCTGCAGTCGGATCAGGTCGCGGGCATGGATGACGCCGACGATGTCGTCATCGGCCCCGTCCCGCAGCAGGATGCGAGAGCGGTGGCCGGTGCGGAAGATCTGCGCCAGATCGTCGGGGGTGGCGTTCGCGTCGGCGATCAGCACCTCGTGGCGCGGGGTCATCAGGCCGCGCGCGGTGCGGTCGGCGATCCGCATGACGCCGGCGATCATCTCGTTCTCGGCCGGGGCGATGACGCCGGCGTTGTGCGCCTCGGCCAGCATGACCTTGATCTCCTCGTCGGACATGCTGCTCTCGGCCTTGCCCGATTGGCCCAGCAGGGCCAGCAGCACCCGCCCCGACCGGTCCAGCACCCAGACCACCGGCGCCGCGATGCGCGAGATCATCCGGATCAGCGGCGCGATGCGCGCGGCCACGGCCTCGGGGGCGCGCAGGGCGATCTGCTTGGGGACCAGTTCCCCGACGATCAGCGACAGATAGGTGATGGCGACGACCACGCCTCCCACGGCCAGCGTATGGGCCAACGCGGGCTGCATGCCCCCCGCGACCAGGGCGGTGGCCAGGCGCGTGCCCAGTGTCGCGCCCGAGAAGGCGCCCGACAGCACGCCCACCAGCGTGATGCCGATCTGCACGCTGGACAGGAACCGGCCCGGATCGGCGGCCAGGTCCAGCGCGGTCGCGGCCCCCCGGCTGCCCTGCTGCGCCATGGTCTTGAGCCGGGCGGGCCGGGCAGAGACGATGGCAAGTTCGGACATGGCAAGAACGCCGTTGAACAGGGTCAACAGCAGGACGATGGCGATTTCGAGGAGCATTGAACTTTCGTCAGGTGATGAAAGGCGGCGTCACGGCCGTCCTGGACCGCCACGATAAGCGACGGCCCCCCATCGGACCAGCACCTTTCCGTGTCCGCTCACGCAATCGTCGGTTTTCCGCCAACGTGGCGCGGAAACACGAAGACGCGCCGCGGGGGGCGGCGCGCCGGGTGGCGGATCGGGCCGGGGCCGCGATCAGATATGGGTCGGAAAGCTGTCGCGGCGGATGCCCAGCTGCTTCAGGCTGGCATCGGCGGGACGGCGATGGGCGCGGACGGCGCGGGCCGCCTCGAGGCTGGCACCCAGAGTGTCCATCGCGGACAGAAGGCGGTTCCAGGCATTGCGCAGGGTGGTCATTTCGGTCTCTCTTTCCGTCATCAGGTGACAGCAGAGATATCGGGTCCGACCCCCGTTTCTGCAATGCAGCATCCGGTCAACCCAGCCTTGCGCCAAGTGCATGACCCCGGCCCGTCACCGGGCCGGGGTTTCGCGTCAATCCTCGTCCGATGCCATCTGGCTGAGGACCTGACCCTTGCCGCGGGCCCGCATGATCATCGGCACGATCAGCGCAAAGGCTGCGACCGCGATTAGCCCCGCGGATACCGGGGTCGAGACCAGCGTCATCACGTCGCCCTGGCTGATCGACAGCGCGCGGCGCAGCTGCTGTTCGGCCATCGGGCCCAGGATCAGCCCCACGACCACCGGCGCGATGGGATAGCCGTAGAGGCGCATCAGGTAGCCCATGACGCCAAAGATCAGCAGCATCGACAGTTCGATCGGGGACGGGTTGGCGCCGATCGTGCCCAACGTGGCAAAGCACAGGATGCCCGCGTAAAGCCACGGCCGCGGGATGGTCAGCAGGCGCACCCACAACCCGATCAGCGGCAGGTTCAGGATCACCAGCATCACGTTGGCGATCAGCAGCGACGCGATCAGGCCCCAGACCAGGTCCGGGTTGGTCGCGAACAGCAGCGGTCCGGGCTGCAGGCCGAACTGCTGGAACCCGGCCAGCATGATCGCCGCGGTGGCGGTGGTCGGCAGGCCCAACGTCAGCAGCGGAACCAGCGTGCCCGCGGCGCTGGCATTGTTCGCGGCCTCGGGCCCGGCGACGCCCTCGATGGCGCCGTGGCCGAACTCCTCGGGGCGCTTGGCGGCGCGTTTCTCGGCGGCATAGGACAGGAAGGTGGCGATGTCGGCACCGCCAGCCGGCATGGCGCCGATGGGAAAGCCGATGAAAGTGCCGCGCAGCCAGGGTTTCCAGGACCGCTTCCAGTCCTCGCGCGTCATCCAGACAGATCCCTTGACCGCCGTCACCTTGTCCTCGACGCCATGACGGTTGGCGGCGACGATCATCGCCTCGCCCACGGCGAACAGCGCCACGGCCAGGGTCGTGACCTCGATCCCGTCCAGCAGCTGCGGGACGCCAAAATCCAGCCGCGCCTGACCGGTCAGCTGGTCGATGCCGACCAGGGCCAGCGCCAGGCCGATGAACAGCGATATCAGCCCCTTGCGCGCGCTGTCGCCGAAGGCAGACGACACGGTGACGAAGGCCAGCACCATCAGCGCGAAATACTCGCGCGGGCCGAAGGTCAGGGCCAGCTTGACCACGGTCGGCGCGACGAAGGCCAGAAGCAGCGTCGCGACCAGCCCCGCGACGAAGGACCCGATGGCGGCGGTGGCCAGCGCCGGTCCGCCGCGTCCGGCGCGGGCCATCTTGTTGCCCTCCAGCGCGGTCACGATGGAGGCGCTTTCGCCCGGCGTGTTCAGCAGGATCGACGTGGTCGATCCGCCATACATGCCGCCGTAATAGATGCCCGCGAACATGACCAGCGACCCGGCCGGGTCCAGCCCGTAGGTCACCGGCAGCAGCAGCGCCACGGTCAGCGCGGGCCCGATGCCGGGCAGCACGCCCACGGCGGTGCCCACGGTCACGCCGATCAGCGCGTAGAGCAGGATCATCGGGTCGGTCGCGACCATCAGGCCCTGGAACAGGTATCCGAACGTGTCCATGCCCCTAGCCCCCCGTGATCAGGCGTTCCAGCGGACCCGCCGGAAGGCTGAGGTTCAGAAGCTGGGAGAAGACCAGATAGATCGTCCCGGTGAAGATCAGCCCGATGGGCAGGGTCAGCGCCAGGTTGCGCTTGCCAAAGGCCCGGGCGGTGGCCGCGAACAGCAGCGCGGTCGCAATGACGAAGCCCGCCGTGTTCAGCAGCGCCAGCTGCGCGGCCAGGCCGCCGATGATCCAGGCGATGGGCGCGGGATCCTGGGCCGGGCGTTCGGCCGGCGCGTCGCGGAATGCCGCGACGATGGTCCAGACCGACAGCGCCAGCAGCGCCCAGGCGATCCAGCGCGGGACGTCGGCCGGGCCGACGCCGGAATAGCCCCGGTTCTGCGGCAGCGTGGCCACGTCGCGGAAAATGATGACCGCGATCAGCGCCAGCACGGCCGCCACGGTCAGCGCCGCCCCGTCGGGGCGGCGTCTCGTGTCCGGGGCAGTCGTCATTCGACCAGCCCGATGTCCTTGAGGACCGCGGCCGTCGTGGCGGTCTCCTCCTCTAGCTGGGCGCGGAACGCGTCGCCCGCCAGATAGGTGTCGGCCCAGCCCTTGGTCGCCAGCGCCTCCTGCCATGCGGTCGATTTGGCCATCGTCTCGATGTCGGCGGCGATGGCGGCCTCGTCCTCGGGGGACAGTCCTGCGGGGGCGGCGACCATGCGCCAGTTTTGCAGCACGACGTCCAGGCCGACCTCGGTCAGGGTGGGGGCGTCGACGCCCTCGATCCGCTCCTCGGAGGTGACGGCCAGGATGCGCAGCGTCCCGGCATCGGCCTGCGGCTTGAACTCGCCAAGGCTGGAGATGCCCGCGGTCACCTGGTTGCCCAGGATCGCGGCCAGTGCCTCGCCGCCGCCGGAATAGGCGATGTAATTGATCGCGGTCGGGTCGACATCGGCGGCATTGGCCAGAAGGCCCACCGCGATGTGGTCCGCGCCACCCGCCGAACCGCCGGCCCAGCTGACGGAGCCGGGATCGGCCTTCAGCATCTCGACCAGCTGGTTGATGTCCTGGATCTCGGATGCGGTGGGCACCACGATCGCCTCGTATTCGCCGGTCAGGCGGGCAATGGGCGTCACGTCGGCCAGCGACACGGGCGAGGCGTTGGTCAGGATCGCGCCGACCATCACATAGCCGCCCACGATCAGCTGGTCGGCCTTTCCGGTGGCCGAGGACGCGAACTGCGCCAGACCCACGGTGCCGCCGGCGCCCGGAACGTTCTGGACCTGCACGGAATCAGAGATGCCCTCGGCCTGCAGGACCTCCTGCATGGTGCGGGCGGTCTGGTCCCAGCCGCCGCCCGGTGCGGCAGGCGCCAGGATGGTATAGTCGGTGGCCAGCGCCGGAACGGCCAGGGCCGCGGTGAACAGGCCCGCAAGAATCGCGTGTTTCAAGATAGTCCTCCCCATTGGCCGGGCCTCCACCCGGCAACGGGCATCCTGACACGCCAACCTGACGCAAAGCTGACATCGGCGCGATTATTCCGGGCCCGGCTCCGGCTCCGGCGGGGACAATGCCTGCTGCCATCGCGCGATCAGCCGGGCACGGCGCGACTGGTCCAGATAGGCCAGCAGGCCGGGGCTGATCGCCACGGGGCGCAGCTGCGCGCCCAGCGCCGGGGGCATGCCGTCCGCGCCCGACGACACCTCCAGGCTGACGGCGGGCAGGCGCAGCTCTTCGGCCAGGATGGTCTGGCCCTCGCGCGACATCAGGAAGGCCAGGAAGGCCGCGCCCAGGTCGGGCCGCGCCGCGGCACGCGGCACCAGCGCCACCCGCGACACGACCACGGTGAAGTCGCGCGGCAACAGCAGGCCCACATCCGGCTCCTGCCGCGCCCAGTCCGCGGCATAGGACCCCAGGATGTTGTATCCGACCGCCAGCCGCCCGTCGGCCACGCGTTCCAGGATCTCGCGTGAGGTCGCGAACTGCTGGACGCCCGCGCGTCCCATCGCCTGGCCCAGGTTCCAGATGTCGAAGAAATGCTCCTGGTCGCGGGCCAGGAACAGGTATCCCACCCCCGACAGTGCGATGTCATAGGTGCCGATGCGCCCCTGCACCGTCGCCCCGCCATGATCCAGCCAGTCCAGCAGCTCGAACCGGGTCGCGGGGGGCTGGCGGTCGCGGAAGCTGGGCTTGTGATAGACCAGGACGGCGGGTTCGAATGTGATCGCATAGGCCGTGTCGCGCCAGTTCGCCCAGCGCGGCCAGTCGGCCGAGGACGGCGTGGCCACCGCCTGGGCATAGCCGTCATTGGCCAGCTTGATCTGCAGGTCCATGGCCGAGGAGAACGCCAGATCCGCGGTGGTGCCGCCGGCATCAGTCTCCTCGGTGATACGCGCAAAGATCTGGCCGGTCAGCAGGTCCTGGTATTCGACGGCGATGTCGGGGTTCAGCGCCTGGAACCCCTGGATCAGCGGGCTGGCCAGATCCTCGTCCAGCGACATGTAAAGGCGCAGCGGCCGGTCCTGCGCGCCCGAGGGCGCGGGAAACCGCAGCGTGTCGGCCGCCGCCGCCCCGGCGACGACGGACAGGATCAGCGCAACGCAGGACAGGCGGGGAATCATGCGCACCAGCATGGCGCATCGTGGCACCCGCCGCCCCGCCGGACAAGCGGGCCGCGCGCCCTTGCCTGCCCGGCCCGCGCGGCCCTAAGATCGCCGCCGGGGGGACGGTCGATGCGCATTCTGCTGGTCGAGGACAACGCGGCGCTGGCCGACGGGCTGGTGCAGCTTCTGGCCGGCGCGGGGCATGCCGTAGATCATGTCGATGACGGCGCCTCGGCCGAGGCGCTGATCGCGGCGGAGCGGTTCGACCTGGTGATCCTGGACCTGAACCTGCCGCAGATGGACGGGCTGGAGGTCCTGCGCCGCATGCGCACCCGCCGCGACCCGGCCGCGGTGATGATCCTGACCGCCCGCGGCACGCCCGAGGAACGCGTCCGGGGCCTGGACCTGGGGGCCGACGACTACATGGTCAAACCCTTCGAGATCACCGAGTTCGAGGCCCGCGTCCGGTCGCTGCTGCGCCGCCAGGCGGGCCTGCGCGCGGCCGAGGTCACGATCGGCGGCGTCATGCTGGACCTGACCGCGCGCCGTTTCCTGGCCGAGGGGCAGCCGATGGACCTGCCCGCCCGCGAACATGCGCTGCTGGAACTGCTGTTCATGCGCGCCGGCAAGGTCGTCCCCAAGGAGACGATCATGCAATCCATGACCTCGCTGGAGGATACCCTGTCGGACAACGCGATCGAGCAATATGCCAGCCGCCTGCGCCGCAGGCTGGCGCCCCACGGGGTGCAGCTGCGCACCGCGCGGGGCATCGGCTATTACATCGACAAGGGCGTCTGAGCGCCGATGGGATCGCTGCGCCGCCGACTGCTGGCCTGGCTGCTGGCGGCCACGGCCGCCCTGGGCACGCTGGCGATGGCCGACACCTGGTCCGAGGCCGTGTCCACCGCGCGCGCCGTGTCCGACCGGGTGCTGACCGGATCGGCGCTGGCCATCGCGGAACGGGTGACGGTGGGCGACGATGCCGCCCTGCAGGCCGACATCCCCTATTCCGCGCTGGAGATGCTGACCTCGACCGCGCAGGACAGCGTGTTCTATCGCGTCGACGGGCCGGGCGGGTTCATGACCGGCTATGCCGACCTGCCGCTGGCCGAACCGGGCTCGGATGGGGCGGGCTACGCGGATGCGGTGTTCGCGGGCGCGCCGATCCGGGTCATCACGCTGGCGCGGACCGTGTCGACGGGCATCGAATCCATCCCGTTCCGCGTGACGGTCGCGGAATCCAAGCTGGCGCGGAACCAGCTGTCGCAGGCGATCCTGCTGCGCTCGGCGGCCAGGTTGGCGCTGATGATCTGCGGGGCGGCGGCGATCATCTGGATCGCGGTTCCACTGGCGCTGCGCCCGCTGAACAGGCTGGGCGACGCGATCAGCGCGCGGCGCGCGGACGACCTGTCCCCCCTGCCCACCGACGTCCCGCAGGAGGTCCAGGACCTGGTCGCGGCGATGAACTCGTTCATGGCGCGGCTGGACACGGCGCTGTCGGCGCTGCGCAACTTCACCGGCAATGCCAGCCATCAGCTGCGCACGCCGCTGGCGGTGATCCGCACCCAGCTGACACTGGCGCAGCGGGCGGGCGACGCGCAGGCCGCGCGATCGGCGGTGGCCAAGGGCGACGCGGCACTGGCCGATGCCGAACGGATCCTGGCGCAGCTGCTGCTGCTGGCGCGGGTCGATGCGGCAGCGGGCCATCCGATGGTCGCGCCGCTGGATGCCCACGCCCTGGCCCGCGATCTGACCGGAGAGATGATCCCCCGCGCCGCCGGTGCGGGGATCGACCTGGGCTATGACGGCCAGCCCGTCGTCGTGCGCGCCGAACCCGTCCTGCTGGCCGAGGCGCTGAAGAACCTGGTCGACAACGCGCTGGCCTATGCCGGCCGCGGGGCAGAGGTTACCGTCCGCGTCGCGCGGCAGGACGGCACGGCGGTGATCTCGGTCGAGGATGACGGCCCCGGCATCGCCGCCCCGGCGATGGACCAGCTGACCTCGCGCTTTACCCGCGGCGCGTTGGCCGAGGCGCGGCCCGGCGGCAGCGGCCTGGGCCTGTCCATCGTGACCGAGATCGCGCAGCTGTTCGGCGGGACCTTGCGGCTGCGCGCGGGGGCGCAGGGGCGCGGCCTGCGGGCCGAACTGCACCTGCCGGTGGGGTGACAAACGCGTCTGCGCCCCCCACCCGCCCTTGCATCGCCCCGGCAGCGTCTGCAATATCCGCGCCATGGACGGACAGCGGACACCCTTGGCGTGCATCATGCGCGTTCTGGTCCTGGTGGCCAGCATCGTGCAGCTTGCGCTGTACGGGGCGACGGCGCCTGCCTCGGTCGAACTGGGGCCGCAGTTCCTGCGCCTGACCGAGGAGCAGCGGCTGTATTCCGACAGCCCGGCCCAGGTCGCCGTCCTGACCTCCAAGGCTCCGGCCGGACCGCAGGCGACATCATCACTGCCGGACGCCGATCCCTGGTACCGCACGCCCGCGAGGCCCGTCCCGCCGCAAGCCGTCTCGATCATCGCCGCGTCCGACGCGGACGTTCCCCGGCCGCAGGGCGTCGCCCGCCCTGCCCGCGCCCGCGGCCCTCCGCTGGCCTGACCCG
>NZ_VDDD01000131.1 GCF_006151785.1 Paracoccus marcusii | reverse complement strand
GGAAGGTTCACATGGCTCACTTCTCAGTGGAAATTATGCGCTTACCCGGCTCAGTTCTGGGTGGAAATCAACATCTATGAACTCGAGGCGCTGCTCGACGCCCCAGCGAAGTTCCGACCTGTCGTTCTCCATCACGCTCTCCCGGCTCGGGCGATGCGCACGCTAACTATGCGCGCCCATTTACTGGGCATGAGCCGAGGCTAGCCGAGCCGGGAAGGTGGTGCAATCGAAATGCGTCGCAAATCAGAGCGTTGGAGTGTGACGCGCATTCGAGAGGTCGGGAATGGCGTCAGGACGCGGCGATCCGCTGGTCAGCCGTGGAGTGAATGACCTCTTGTTCGAACGCCTCGATGTCGCTGACGCGGTACACGACGCGTCCGCCGAGCTTCATGTATGCCGGGCCTTCGCCAGCCCACCGCCACCGCTCCAGGGTGCGGTGCGAGATGGTCCAGCGGTCGGCGAGTTCCTTCTGGGTCATGCAGTTCCGTTTCATGTCTTCCTCCATTCGAGCAACTCGGTGTGGTTGCGTCCAAACGAAGGCGTGAAAGAAAATGCGAGGCAAGTCAGCTGGTTGCGCAATTCCGCGCATTGCGTCTGGTTTGGCGACGGCGGGGCCTCCAAGCGGCGATCAGCGGCCTGGTCTTGGGAAGTTCCGAACGGACGTAACCCAGAGAAAGCGATTAAAGCGTTTCTGCAAAAACCGGAATCATGGGATTGAACGAACCCGCTGACGCGGGAGGGCGTCGCTCTTGGCGGGAATGGCCTCCTGATGAGAAGGTTTGGTTGCTGAGACCAACCTTTGATCAGGAGACCATCCCATGGCTGATGCCACATCAGCGGTTAGCCCGCTGCGTCGCCGTATGATCGACGACATGACGCTTCGCAACCTGTCGCCGGCCACACAACGATCCTATCTTCATGCCGTTGCAAAGTTCAGTCGGCATTGCCACCGCTCACCGCAAACTTCCGCTCTTTCCCTCGGGCGTACGAAATCCGGGGATGACACCCTCTATGTTTTGCGAAGGAAAGAAAAGTCGAGGATAACGGCGGAAGCAAGGCGACGGTCAGCGCCGGGGGGGATCCTCGGCACGGATGGCAATGGAATAGGGAATGGCGGGGTCGGCCTGCTGTGCTTTGGCGCTGATACGGGCGTCAGTCCTGACCTCCTCTAGCGGCAGCCCGGCGCCGGTCACCCTATGGTCATGCAGGTAATCTGGCAGATAGCCGGATAGAAGGATGCGCCAGTCCATCGGGATGCCCGGCTCGACCACCCGGGCCAGTTGAAAGATGATCGTGGTGCAGTTGGCGGTAATCGTATGATAGAAGGCGGGCTGCGCGGCCAGCTGGTTCGCCTTGTCCAGATAGGTCAGGAACAGCGCCCGGCGTTGCGACGCTGTCAGGTCCAACGGGTACAGGGCGACATCCTCGCGGCGCATGGTGGTCCGCAGCCGAAGGATGTCCGCTTCGTCGGCGGCAATCATCACCAGTTCGAATTTCTTGAAGAAGCCGCCGATCTCGGAAAAGGATTCGTGCCGCTCTCGCCGGATCTCGGCTGAAAAGGTCAGGAAGGCGCCGTCAGAAAAGCCGAAGCTGATCAGCGTATGGGCGATGGCTGGATTGCCCCATGTCGATGTTGCTAGATCGACTGAGGACAACGCGCCGATATCATAGCGGCGCGTTTCCCAGTGCGGGGTAAAATGCTGTTCGCTGCGCCACTCGAAATTGCGGACATTCTCCAGAATGGCGGTCTGCCCCTCGATCCGCGCGGTCACGCCATGGGCGACATCTGGCGCCCAGTCCCGATCGCCCGAGGGCCGGATCGTCAGCCACCATCCCAAAGCCACGGCGACGAGGGGCAGCAGCACCGCCCGGCTCGCGCCGCGTCGCCCGGCGGCCCGAAGCGCCAGAATGGCAAGGGCCGTCACGCCGACGGCAAGGATCCAGAACCAGCGCGCGAATCCATCCAGCTGATACCTCAGGGCCAGCCCCACCAGGGCTGCGGCGATCAGCACGACAAGCGTGAAGGCAGCCCCGGCAAGCCACCGTCGTCCACGCCGGGTCTGCGGGATGGTCCTACTCACCCGCCAAAGCCTCGCCCACGATCGAGAATGGGCTGGAAAGGGTGGCGCCGACCGTGTTGAATACAAAGGCCCCTGTGCGGCGAAGACTAGGGCCAGGGCCGTCTCCTCCCTCCCGCCCCCGATTGGCGTAGAAGGAGGCCAGCCTGACGTACCGGTCATGGTTCAGGCCGTCCGAAGCCTCGAGGCTGGAGATGTCGATGATCGCCAAGCGAGCCTCTCGCGCGGCCTGCTGCACGGCCGGGTCGGTGATGTCCAGCGCGCCGACGCGCATGCGGGTGCGGCTCAGCCGGTTGCTGACGCGCAGGGCTTGGTCATCGGGCGAGACCAGCACTGCCATCGGCTGCGTCATCGGGCCGAGGACCTGCATCTGCGCGCGGAACACATCGACGTCGATATCGGGCGCCGCAAGCACGACGGTCAGGCGGTCAAGGATGTCATTTTGCCCCGACAGGCGCAGCTGGCGCAACGCCTCGACCGTCAGCCAGCCGCCCATCGAGTGGGCAAAGACGGTGATCGTGCCGATGCGCTGGTCCCGCGCCAGCGCCGCCAGCAGATCGGCCAGCGCATCGCGCGAATAGGTAACGGATTCCTTGTCGGCCACATAGCCCGCAATGGCAGCCTGAGAAGGCCAGGCGAACAGGATCGGAGTGTTGTCCAGATCGGCATCGACCGTCATTTGGGTCAGCCGGTACAGCGCCTCGGGAAAGTTGTAGTTATAGCCGTGCACGAAGATGAGCACGTCCTTTCTGCTGTCTTGCGATGCGGCGACCTTTTGCAGGAAGCCCTGCCGGGTCAGGATGCTTTGCCCGACCGTGGCAAAGCTGGTCTGCGGGTCGATCTCTTCGTCCGGCCATTCGATCACGCCTGGCTGATGGTTGGGCGGCACCGAGATATCGAAGGACGAGTAGTTCGGCTGGCTGGCACGCCCCGAGGTGAAGACATTAGCGTTCTCAGCCGCCCGCTCACGGGTCGTGGCGGCATAGATGGTGACGGTCTGCGCGCCGGGAACGCGCGCCTCGATCGTTCGCAGAACCTCAGGACCGGGTCTGGCAGCGCACCCGCCAAGGAACAGGGTGATGGCCATAATCAAAAGGCAGGATGCCCTGTTCGCGTGCAAGCACCCTTGAGCGTTGGTCATTCCAGTTCTCCCATTATCCATTGTTCCAGCCGCCGCTGGCTGTCTATCAAACACGTCCCGCAGGCCGTTACCGCTGATCTGCACCCGATTTGCGGGACGCGCATTGCTGCCGGAGTCTGCTAGCGCCACGAAGCCTCTCAGCAGGTGCTGTCATGGGTGACCTGAAGGCAGCCCCATTCGCCGCAAGGCCGCGCATCATCCGCTTGCCCCGACCGGATTAGCACTCCCGCCTTCCTCCATTTTTCTTTCCTTGCTAAACAACACGTAATAGAGGACCGGCGCGGCGATCAGGGTCAGGATAGTTGCGAAGGCCAGACCGCCCATGATGGTCACCGACATCGAGGCAAAGAATGGATCCCACAACAGCGGAGCCATCCCCAGGATTGTGGTGACCGCCGCCAGCACGACCGGGCGCAGCCTTGATGTCGATGCTTCAATGATCGCCTTTCGGAAGGGCATGCCCTCTGCCCGAACCAGATCGATCTCCTCGACCAATACGATGCCGTTCTTCAGCAACATCCCCGACAGTGACAGCAGCCCCAGAAGCGCGGTGAAGGAGAATGGCAGGCCGGTGATGAGAAGACCGATCACCACTCCGTTGACGGCCATGGGCACCAGAAGCCACACGATCAGCGGCTGGCGCAGCTTGCCAAACAAAAGGATCGAGATCAGCACCATGATCAGAAGTGAAGCCGGCAATTGCTGGCCCAGACTGCGTTGCGCGTCGGTGCTGTTTTCATATTCCCCTCCCCATTCGAGGACATAACTATCGGGCATGGTGATTGCCTCGACCGGGGCGCGGATGGTAGAAAAGACATCGGATGCATTGCCCCCTGTGGGGATCCCCGCCTCGACCGTGATCGTCGGAACCCGGTCGCGGCGCTGGATAAGGGTGTCGCGGGGCTCCCATCCAACGCGTTCGATCAGCTGCTCCATGCTGACGTAATCCTCGGCAGCCTCGGAATAGACGATCTGCTGGGCGAGATCGGGATTGGCGCCGCTGCCGCGCAGGCGGATCGGGATCTGCCTGTCGGCTTCCTGATAGATCGCGACGGGCAGGCCCTCGGTCGCCATCAGCGCGGCATCTGACAGATCGGCGCGCGAAATCCCGGCCGTCTGCGCGCGCTGCGTGGCATATTCTGGGATCAGCACGGGCTCGTATTCGCGCCAGTCAGTCCGGATATCAATCAATCCCGCATCCTGCCGGGTCAGCGTGGTGCTGACCAGATCGGCCAGCGCGCGCAGAACCTTTGGATCGGGCCCCGAAATCCGCGCCTGAATGGGCGCGCCGCCGCCGGGACCAAAGGCCAGACGTTCGGTCCGGAACTCGCCCTCAAGCAGCGTTTCGCGACCAAATTCGTTCAGATCCTCCAACAGCCGCGGGATCGTTTCGGTCGTGGCGGTACGGATGATCAGATGGCCATAGCTGGGCAGCGCCTCTTCTGGGGAATAGGTCAGCATGAAGCGCGTCGCCCCCGAGCCTACGAAGGTCGCGACCGACGTCACCTCGTCGCGCTGCAGCAACCATTCCTCGGCCTTGCGCATGTCGTCCGACACGCTGTGGATGTCGCTGCCCTGCGGCAGTTTGTAATGCGCATAAAAGACCGGCGTGCTGCTGTCGGGAAAGAACTGCTGGGGCACCGAGGCAAAGCCGCGAAAGCACAGCACGGTGATGACGATCATCGCCGCCAGAAACAGCCAGCGCGCCCTCAGCGCCCCACCCAGTACCGTGCGATAGGCCCGAAAGACTGGGCCATTGTAATCGCCACCCTCACCGTCGCCCTTGCCGCGCTTGAAGACGTAATGGGCCAGAAGCGGCGTGACGGTGAGCGCCAGTACCCAGGACAGCAGCAGCGAGATCCCCACCACCGCGAACAGCGAGAACATGAACTCGCCCGTCGCATCCGGCGACAGGCCGATGCCGGCAAAGGCCATGATGCCGATCACCGTCGCGCCCAGCAGCGGCAGCTGGACCCGCTTCGCGCCATCCTCGGCGGCGTCGCGGGACGAGCTGCCCGAGGCCATCTTGATCTGCATCGATTCGGCCAAGACAATCGAATTGTCGACCAGCATCCCCATCGCAATGATCAGCGCGCCAAGCGAGATCCGCTCCATTTCTATCCCGCCAAGCGACATGAAGAAGAACGTTCCGATCACGTTCAGAAACAGCGTCGATCCGATGACGACCGCCGACCGCCATCCCATAAAGAGCGCCAGCACCACCACCACCAGCGCCACCGACATCGCCAAATTGACCAGAAATGCGGACGAGGATTCGTCCACGACCAGATGTTGCTGATAAATGGGGTGGAGCTGCACGCCATGGGGCAGCTCCCGCAACAGTTCGGCTATCTTGGCATCGACGCGCATGCCGATATCGACGATGTTCTGCGACGACACACCCGCTATGCCAAGCGTGAACGCCTCTTGCCCGTCAAAGCGGATGATTTCGCGCGGGGTGGGAACGCGACCGCGTTCGACCGTGGCGATGTCGGTCATCTGAAATACCGAGGTTCCCACGTTCACGGTCAGCTCGCGCAGCGCATCGACGCTGTTGGTGCCGCGCGGCACGTCGATCCCGAAGCGGTTGCCGTCCGCCGCCAAAGACCCCGAGGGTGACACGGCTGCCGCCGCGCTGATCTGGTCGATCAAAGCGCCGGGCGGGACACCCAGATTGGATGCGATGGCCATGTCTGGCATGACATAGACCGCCTCTTCCGGCAAACCGGCGATGGCCACATTCGACACGCCCTCGACCGTTAGGATCTCGCGCCGCAGATAGGTCGAGATCTCGTGGATCTCGGCATCCGAAAACCCGGGCGCGGTCACCGCCATGAAGATCCCGAACACATCGCCGAAATCGTCGTTTACGACCGGCAGGTTCGCGCCTTCGGGCAATTGGGCACCGGCATCGGCCACGCGGTTGCGCAGCTCGTCCCAGACCTGCGGCAGCTCGGCCCCACTGACCGTAGACAGGATTTCGACATCGATGCGCGATGAGCCGGGCTTGTTCGACGAGGTCACCGTGTCCAGCGAGGCCATCTGCTGGATCGCGGATTCTAGGGGCTCGCTGACCTCGCGGGCGACCTGTTCCGCCGAGGCCCCGGGATAGGAGGTGATCACCACCGCCTGCTTGATGGTAAAGCTCGGGTCCTCCAGCCGGCCTACGGTCGCATACCCCCACAGGCCGCCCAGAAGGCAGCCGAGAATCAAAAGCCAAGTCAGAAGCGGCGCGTCGATCGCCTTACGTGCTAGGTTCATTGCGACGCCTCGGGCGTAGGACCATTGTCGTTGGACAGACCAGTAAAGCGGCCTACCCGCGTCCCGTCAGCCAGCATCGCCGCGCCCGAGGCGACGATGGTCACGCCCGGCTCGGGACCGTCCAGCATGTAAAACCTGGTGCCCCCGGCGGGTTCGATCGTGACGCTGCGACTGGCCAGCGTGCCGCGATCGGGGTCGGCGTCATCGGGGCGATAAACCAGCACCTGAGGGCGGCCATCGGGCGCATAGCGCAGCGCACTGGCCGGCAGCGTCACGACGCTGTCCGAGCCCGGGCGCTGGACGGTGACCTGAACCGTGGCCGAGGCCCCCGGCAACAGATTTTCGGGCTGATCCTCGCCGAACGCGAAGGCTACGCGATAGGTCTGGCCCGCTTCGGCAGCCTCGGCGGTCAGCTCGCGGTATTCCAATGGATAAAGAGGGCCGTCGACGACCATCTGCGCGCTGGCCTGAAACTCCAGCTGGCCGCCGAACTGGCGGAACAGGATTTCCGGCACCTGAATGTGAACCTGGATTTCGCTCATGTCATGTGCTCGAACGACGGGTTCGCCCGCCGCAACTGTCGCATATTGATCCGCCAGTCGCTGCGAGATGAGCGCGTCGAAGGGAGCTTGCATCGTGGCATAGTTCAGGCTGTCCAATGCATCCTCATAGGCCACCTGTGCCACGTCACGTGTGCTCTGGGCATTCTCGATTTCAGCTAGGGCTACGACGCCCGCCCCCAATTCACTGAGACGTGCCAACTGCCGTTCGGCCTGATTAAGCTGTACCTGCGCCTCATTCACGGCGCGTTCGAAGGGACCGCGATCAAGTCGTCCCAGAAGAGTGCCCGCTTCGACAAACTGGCCTTGTCGGATAGGCAGTTCCTCAATCTGGCCGCCCGCCCGAAAGGACAGATCAACGGTCGATCTGGCCGCGATTCGCCCGAAAAACCGCCGCTCGACGAAGTCGGCGGCCTCTTCCAGGACCATCAATTTGGCCGGGCGCAGGCTTTCGCCCGGATCGCCCACCTGTGCGAATGCTGGAGACAAAGACGCCAGAAGCGTCAGGGAAATGACCGCAGAGATATTGAATTTCATAAAAGTAGCCTTCGTGCATGGATCGTCGCCAGATGGCATGGCCGGTTTTGAACGGAAAATGTCACAGGAGCCTGCCCAGCTATGTGCCTAGTCAAGCGCAGCGTCTGGTGTTCGGAAAAAGTCGAAGCAGCGGGACGCAGTCGCGATATGTGGACCCAATCAAGGTGCTGCCAGGAAGACTCAACCTTTCCAATGCTCAGAGTTTCAGCTGTTTTTCCGGGGGCAACGCGACTCCTGCACAGATGAAGAGCCCTTGAACCAAAAGACGCCCCGTTGCTGGAACAGTCGAGAAATCTGCGCAGATGAAATCCCACAGGTGCAAACCGCACGTAGGTTGCATATAGAGCTTCGAATGCAAGCTCGGTTTATCCCATCAAGAGTTAGTGGCACCAAGGCATTAACAAAACGGTTTAACAGCTTTACGAGGCCCGCCCAACGGAGCTGTTGCTTCGATCTTGTCAGCCCGCTCCAGCGCCGCAAAGGCAAAAGAACGCGAAAATCCCTAGTTTTAAGCCGCTATCAGTCGGTGTTTCATTCTAGTCGTATCCTCGTTACTATCAGGAGCGCGGTGAAGATACGGCGCGTAACACAAGAATTGAGCACTGCATAGATGCACAGTGATTCCATCTCCGGGAAATCCGGCTACCATCACGGAAATTTGAGGGTGGCGTTGATCGAAGCGACCGATGGCATCATCCGCGACCGCGGGATCGAGGGCCTCTCGCTGCGCGAGGCTGCACGGCGTGCAGGTGTATCAATCGGTGCACCCGCGCACCACTTCGGTTCCACCTCGGGGCTGCTGACAGAGGTGGCTCTGCTAGGCTATGATAGCCTTGGCGCGTCGCTGAACGCGGTCATACCGACTGATGACCCTATTGCCGATCTGCGGCAAATGGCGATTGCTTATGTCAGCTTCGCGCTGGCCCATGCTGGGCGGTTCCGGCTGATGTTCCGACCTGATCTCGTCGATCGCGACAACCCCCGCTATGTGGCGGCTGCCACCCGTGCGTTGTCAGGTTTTGCAGCCGCGATCACGCGTCAAAAAGGCGCTGTGGAAGACAATATGGCCGAGATTTTCGTGGTTTGGTCGTCGATCCATGGCATGGCGAACTTGGTCGTAGACGGAAAAGCACAGTATCTATTTGCGGGCGCAACGCCGGAGCAATTTGTAGAAACGATCATGCCGAAGCTTTTGGCTGAAACCTGGCCGTTTGGCATGGCCCATTAACTGAGATGGTTCGTATTGCTTAAAGCGTTTCTGTATTAACCTGATACATACCCTGCCGCGTGGAAGTAGTTCCAGCACTCCTGGGGTGAGAA
>NZ_VDDD01000012.1 GCF_006151785.1 Paracoccus marcusii | reverse complement strand
GCGCTTCATCTCTGGTCCTCTTGGTTGGGCCAGAGTCTACCTCAAACTGGATTAGGCGCAGGGGGCAACGTCAATGGGCATAAAAAAGCCCACCGGTCAGAGCAGGCAGGCTTGGCTTTCATTTGCAGGCGATTAATGTGCACGTAGCCGATACGTGCTCATTCGTTGTCGTTCGGTCAGGCGGTTCCTGTCTTGCCCGATCTGGGACCGCCGCTAGTCTCTCAGGAAAACTTAGGACGGAACGTACTGGAACGGGTGTCGCTGGGGGTCCGTAGACAGTAGTGTATTTACCTATGCTTCTGTTCTCGCCCCGCCTGCCAGCGGGACATTTTCTTTCTTAACCTCTAACCAGTTCACCCTTAGCCTCTGGACATCAAACAACCTGCGGGTGATGCCGAGCATGACGACGTTTAGGTGCGATGTTTCCCCTCGCAGAAGAGAGGTACAAACGGCGGAAGCCGTTCATCCGAACGAAAATTGTTAGTATAGGAGTTGGTAATATCAATGGAATATAAGTGTGTTGAGTTGGATACTATCGATGGGCTCAAATATTTCATTGATAATCCCAAGGCGGGTCAAGTTGTTGATTGCGACCATTTGAAAATCTCTGGTTGGGCTTTTGACGCTACCACTACAAAACCTACTTTTGTGATTGATACTGGTTCGGAACTTCACAGGCTGGAAGTGCGCCAACCCCGAGCAGATGTGTCGAGACATCTGAAAGAACGGCTCGATGTTGAAGTTGAAGACGACAATCATGGATTTTCAATAACAATCCCGCATCATGAAAAAATTAGGCTAGGTTTTGATTATGGCGATGGCCCAGTCTGGGTGCGTAGTATTACGTCAAGAAAACCCCATAACTTTACAGAATATAAATCGTTAGAGGAACTAACTCAATCATCAGAGGGCGCTTGCGGCGGAGTATATTTTCACAATGCCACTGATTGGTCTAAAGTAATTATATTTTTCAATGGAGCATTAACAAACGCGAAGCTTGAAGCAGAAAAAGCTCCATTTCAGCGCTGGTCATGGGCAAAACGTTTCAAGCATCCTGTATTCTGTGTAGTAGATCCTCTTACGGTGGGAAAAGATAGAATTGTCCTTGGTTGGTACCTAGGAAACAGTGGTGAAAACAGCCTTCCTCAGACGCTACAACCAGTTGTTGATCAGATAAGAAAAATAAGCTCACAAGCAAAAATTGTGGGTTTTGGTAGTTCGGGAGGCGGATTTGCCGCGATTGGCGCGACCCTTCTAGGGTGCATAGATCAGGCCATTGCAATCAACCCACAGACTGACGCACTTCGGTTCGAAGTCAGATCAGCGGTTGAGGCGTTCCAAAGAAAGCGACTGAATACACCTTGCCAAACAAACCTTATTGATTATGACCATTCAAGCATGCGGTTTCAAGCGTCTGTAATATATGTTCAGAATGTGGATGACGAACACCACTTTAAAGAGCATTATTTACCATTTCGAAGCTCGGTTGAAAAACGCTTCCGAAGGGCTGCTTTCAATTTTATCGAGTATCACGATAAAAAGGCAGGGCATATTCCACCTGACTTAGATGGGCTATGCTCGATAATCGGTAACGAAATGACGGCGCTTCTAAAAACATGAGGCAGAGCTAGCCTCATGTTGCAAACACACAATTAGAGTTTGTTGCTCCAATCACCGCCACGGCAGCAGCCGGATCTTGGTCGGGTGCAACCAGGCCTTCCAGATCGGCCAGTGATGCCTTTCCTCTTGTGGGATGAGCATCTGCCGACACTTCAGCGCGCAGAAGAACGACGCCATCTTCATCAGGCCGAAGACGATGTTGGCATAGCGCCCAACGTGATCGGAAAGCCAAGCTGCCGCATCTGGCGCCCATAGCCTCAGAAGAGGCATGAACACGTCCCAATAGGCTCCGCGCAGGATGATGGCACCGGCGAGGATCATGAAGCCTGTGGCGAACCACCAGGTCGCGGACCTCAGCTCGCGGAAGCTGGCGCGGAATGCCCAGATCACGGCGAAATAGCCGAGCGCGTTGATGACGGCGATCAGCCCGATTGTCAGTGCCATGTCTGCGTGTCCTTCTCCAGCTGCTCCACGAGGCGTTCGATTGCCCGCACCCGCGCCTTGATGGCCCGCTTCTCCGGGGCCGATTCATTCATGTGCTCGCGCATGATCGTGTCGGCCTCTTCGGCCCTGCGCCCGTGGCCGGTCAGCTGTCGAATGAGCCGCCCCATCATCGCCGATCCTCCAGAAGCCGGGTTTCGCTCCGGCGATCCTCCAAGAGCCGGACAGCCCGGCCCATGATTTCGGTGTTTGCCGCGGTGGTCTTGTTCGTGTCGGTGATCAGGTCGCGGCTTTCCTTCACCATCGCCTGCGCCATCTCCAGCATCTTGTCCTGCAACTCGCCGTTGCGCTTGTACTGGATCCAGTTGGCCCAGCCCTGGACGACGATCACGACACCGGCGAGGCCGCCGCCCACCTCCCGGACGAGGGTCATCAGCTCATTCATGGTATCGGCCCGGCCGTGCGACGGCGGGTGGTGTCAACAGCCATCACGGCCTCCGTAAAATGGGGTGGGGTTCACGCCCGGCGACCGGGCATGAAAAAGCCCGCGCTGTGGCGGGCTAGTTGGTCGGAACGATGGAGATCAGATCAGGTGAACTGTGCGCCCGTCGAGTAGTAAGCCACATCCCGCACCAGCATGTCACCGGTTCGGCCGCGCCCGTCGTCGGTATTGTACCGCTCCGGAGTGTAACCTGACGGCGTTTTCACGGCGACATTGAAGATCGGGTAGAACTCGATCTTGCGGGCCAGATCCTGGTGTCGTGCGTGCAGGATCTGGCAGCCCACCTCGCGGTCGTTCACGAAGAACGTGACCTCTGACTTAGTGGTATCCACCGGATCGTATGCCACATGAACCGCCCAGGATGTGTAGACCTCGTCCAGCGGTGTGCGAGGCGAGCCGTACTGGTCGACCTCGAAGTCGTTTCCAAAAGCGCCCTTCTTGTTCTGCCATTCGTTGATCGGACCGAAATGCTGCGCGAACGAGCTGGTGTAGGGTGTATCAGCCGCGCCCCATGCATGGTTGAACTTCTCCAGGATGTCGATCTCGCCGGGCCACTGGCTGTAGTAGAACCCGGCAGAGGCCTTGGAACGATTGACGAGCCAGAACGCTGGCCAGCTGTAGCGGCGCACGGGGATCTTGGCCTCGATGCGCCAGACCCCCTCGACCCCGCAGACATCATCCCGATGCAGGCCTTGAAGCACAGCAGCTTGATAGCTCCAGTTGCGCTTGTCCCATTCTACCCGGCTCGCATATCCAACAGAATGCAGCCGGATCGCCTTCTCGGCAGCATCGTAGCTGATGGGATTGTCTGCCCCTGCGATCGAAGCATCGGCATAGAGCCCCGTCTCCTGGTTGCCGTCCTGCGACCGCCCGTGGCTCAGGGCAGACATCCAGTCGCCGCCATCGCCTGTCGGGTTGTGCGTCAGCGTGGCAGGGTCGAACGTGTTCTTGCGTGTCGCGCGGGAAAGGTCCAGGCGGCGCAGAGGGCGGTGGAACGGCTGCGTGATGACCTGCGTGGGAACTGCCGCAGAGAAGCGAACCTTGACGGTACGGCCCTTCTGCTTATCCCCGAGGCCCTTGACCCGGATGCTGACCTGGAACGCCTGACCGTCGGCGTGGCGGTCGCGAGGCGTGATCTTGATCCAGTGCAGGACATCGTCACCGGGGGACCAGTGATACACCACGTCCATGCCGGCAAACTTCGCGCGTTGCGAGTCCGCAGACCCGACGTTGATGCTGCCGCCCGTGAGGTTCACCAGACGATCAACGTACGCCATGAAAGAATTGCGGTCGCACTGATCAACGGACACGGGAATGTAGATGTCAGCCGAACCGGCAGGCACGGTTATCTCCGCCGGAATGCTGAGAACCGGTTGCTTGTACTGGTCCCAGATCGGCCCTGCCGGTGCGGCGACGGGCGGCGAGACCGGAAGGACCACCGGCGGAACGACATCGGGCGGCGTCCCAACAGGATCGGCGGCAAGATAGGTTTGCAGGTCTGCGGTGGTGGATTGAAGGACGCTCAAGAGTTCAGTCAGCTTTTGGCGGGCACTCATATCGGGTTCCTCGGGGGTTGGATCAATCGGCACGGGGACCGGAGTGGGGATTGGCTCTGGAACAGGCGCGGGCGTGGGGATGGGTTCCCTATCCGGCACAGGCGTCGGCTCAGGCACCGTGACGGGCGCATCCTCGATCAGCGCCCGCACCGCGGCCCAGGCCGGGTTGCGGTCGCCCAACCAGCGCTGCAGGCCGTGCATAATGTTCTGGTCGGGCATCCGGCATTCGACCGACATGGCCAGCGGCCCGTCGAAGCCTGCGGCATCGAGAGCGGCGAAGGTCGCGGCATAGACCTCGCCCATCTGCGGGCTGACTGAGAAGGCGTGGATGAAGGCACGCAAGGCGGTGCTGCCGCCGACACCGTTCATGTGGTTGCCGACCTCGTAGGCGCCCAGCTCCATGCCGTACTTCGACGCCTCGGTGCGGTAGTGCCGCCACTTGGGCACCATGCTACGCACCGTGCGGTCTGCGCCCCATGCGTTGCCTGTCAGCAGCTGGTCACGGATCCGGTCGAAGGCCGCGCCCTGTGACAGGGAGGTACGCCAGCCCTCCAGCTGCGAGGCCCGGCCGCCATAGGCCATGCCGCCGTCGATCTGCGCGTGCACGGTCAGCATGTCGATCACCGAGTGCGGCGCGACGTAGACCGGAAGACCTCGCGTCCCGCTGCGGTCCCGCCACAGCGGCGCCAGCAGGATGTCGGCCTCGCCGCCGACCCAGTCCGCCTGGTGCTGGACGACGGTGTGCAGCCGCTCGTCCCCGCCCCAGACACGCCGCCAGATCTGCGCCATCTGTACCGACCACATGCCGTACCAGTTCCGGAACTCGGACCCGGTGCTGGTGCCGAAGGCCTCGCGGCCCCGGGCGGCGCAGTAGTGCGCCTGTGGGGTGCCGGAGAAGTCCCAGGTCTTGGTGCTGTACTCGACATAGACCTGCCGCGGCGCGGGCATCAGGTCGCGGATCAGGGCTGCGCACTGGTGCATGTGATCGTCGGTCGCCGCGGTCGGCAGGCACAGCCACATGTCGGCATCGACCTCACGGCAGAGCGCCGCCATCCACTCGTAGGGCACGAAGCGGTAGAACATCTCGTCTGTGGGCAGCGGGCGGCTTTCCCACGACGTGATGCTCAGGCCGCCCTGATGCTCGGCTGTAAGGATGCCCAGCCATTCATCGAACCGCAGGGCATGATAAGGCGCGACCTCGGTCAGGTACTGTCGCCGGAAGATGCGGCCCCGGGCGGCGTCTGCCCAGTCATCCTGATGAACCAGAGAGATGTTGCGTACCAACCCGCCGGCCGGGTCGATGCTGCGGACCGAAAGATCGATCCAGGACGAACCGTTTGCAGTGAAGTCGAACTGGATCTCGTTCGGCGCGCGGGTGACGTTTCGGCCGCCGTTCACGGTCCATTCAGCTGAGCCTTCCCACCGCAGCCGCCAGCGGCCAGAGCCGCCCGCCTGCGCAGGCATGTTGTGGAACACGCGCGTGCTGTAGCCGTTTGAGCCGGAAGGGATCGACCGAAGCTGGCCGCCTACCGTGACGTGCCCTGCCGAGACAAGGGCGCTCCACGACTGGCCGCCTTGCCACTGCCAGGCCTGCTTGAAGGCGTTGATGAAAGGGCGGGCGCTCTCGCCACTGATCGTGCCGAGGCGCGCCGCGATTTTAGCGGTGGGCATGAAATGTCCTTTCTGAACTTATGGGAGGGTGATGCCCTTGGCCGTGGCAATGGCGCGAAGTTCGGCTTCAACAGCCGGCAGCGTCTGAGCAGTTGCTGAGTTGACGATGGCAACTGCCGCCATTGATCCGGCCATGAAGTCTGTGCGACTTCCGTTCGAGGAATTGACGCGGCAGCCCCATTCGTAGCGGACGTTATCAATTACCGAGGATCGGTTTTCAGCCGGAAATGCGCCGGTCGCTACGTCATCGCCATTCACCCGCATCTCTACGCCCGTAAGGGTGACATAGGCCGAAACCAGCACCCAGGTATTGATGGGAACCGTTCCTGCGGGCGCCGAAACGACCACGGATGCGCCCGCGTCGGTTGACGAGACAAACTCCAGCGCACCACCATTCGACCGGAACTGGAACACGCGAGTTGTGGCCGAAACGTTCCCGTTTCTCGATAGGATGCACCGCGTTCCCGTCACGTTTGTAAGCCTGACCAGAGCCGAAAGGACGTAATCGGTCCCCCGGTCTGCCACGGCAGGCGGCGGGGAGAATGCGTAGTGAGACGTTCCGTTGAATGTAATCCGCGCCGGCGAGGCTTCCCACACAGGGCCAACTATGTCGGCTTGGGTTCCGGTCCTGCTGATAGCAACGCCAGACCCCTCTTGAAGCGGCCACGCGACATTAGTCGGCGTCACTGCTCCAGCCGGTTCAACGGTGAACTCCCGCGCCGTAGACTGCTGGCCCTCGCCCCGCTGGTTCGTTGCCGAAACCGTGACTGTATGAGTGCCATCCGGGATGTTCTCGATGGTGAAAGACAGGATGTTCCCCGCCACAGTCCCGGCAGTCACGCCATTGCGGCGAATGGTGTAGGAAAGGATCGGGCTGCCGCCATTGGCGGGGGCTGTCCATGAGATTGCGCGGGTGGACGTGGTACCATTGACCGAAGGCTGAGCCACTTGCGCCGGAACGCTGGCGTCAAGGTTCTGCATGACGGTGGTGTTGTCGATGATCGACTGTATTGCCGCGGCGATGGTCGCGTCTGATGCCACCTTGCCAACATACGACTTGTTTCCCGCTGGCGTAGCCGACCAGCTAGTGACCCCGGTTCCAGAAACCGTGATAGTTCCGTTCGCGCCCGCCAGATTGTACAGGTTCTGGTTGCCGTAGATTGCATGATGGACGCAGATAGGGTCCCACGACCACCGCGCCCTGCGGCCAAGATACATCTGCAGAGATGAGGGCGAGGCGGCATCAAAGGCGTCGAATGCCACCTTAACCGGGTCGATCAACGGGTCTGCATCTGCCATCGGCGCAGTAAGAACCGTTCCGCCGACTTCAGCGCCGTGAGCATAGATAGGCGTTGGCCACGTCTGATAGACGTTTTGGGTCGATGCCACATCGCGATCCGCGTTGTACTCGACGCGGGTGCTGGTGAACTCGCCCGCCATCATCCACAGGCCGACGACCTTGGCCGCGACCAGTTCACGCCCCGTCATGGGCGAGATGGCATCTGCAGGGCTGTCCAGCAGTCGCGAGGTGGAAATGGGTGCGCCCACGTCGATGATCTTCACCGAAGCGTTCGGCGCTGCCGCCAGCATGGTGCGCAGTCCAGTCACGTCATCCGGGAATGCTGTGCGGGTCTGTCCCGCCATACCGAACCGATCCCGAACGGGGGCGCTGATCCGGTTGTTGTACGTTCCGATGGCGCCTTGGTACGCATAGACCGGGATGCTGGTCATGTTGTACGCAGCCAGCTGCCCATAGACGCCAGGGGCTGATGTCGCCACCGTCGATGAGGCGACGATACCTAGCAGGCTGATGTCGCCTCGCTCGTGAGCGTCACAAGCCATCAGTACGGCGGGAGCGTCATCGCAATCGCCGGCGTAGTCAGTTACCAGAATAACGCGCTGTGCTGAGGTGTCAGCCGCCCCGCTGGTTGCTGTCTTGGTCACGCCGGGCCCGCTGATCCCGATGGCGTTCCGGGTTCGGATCCGGATCGGGTATTCGGTACCCGCCGCAGGCATGTCGAGTACGTACTGGCCAACACCCGTGCCGCTCAGGTTCGTCCAGGTGCCGCCGTTGCTGTACTGCAGAGCGGTGATGGGGGACCCACCGTCGTTCGGCAGGTTGTTGACGGTGATCACCACCCGGTTAGGGGCCGGGCCGGTCGCCACCGACCAATCGCCGGTCGCGAAGGCTGCTGGCGCAGTCGGTACCACGACCTCGCCCGGCACGGCCGCCGGGGGATCGTTGAAAATGGACCTGGCGCCACGCCCGTTCACCGCGCGCATCAGCACCGCGACCAAGCCAACACCGGTGACGGCCACAGGGCCCTTGAGATAGGCGGCCACGGTATCGAGCGGTATGGCGCGGACGGCACCGGCCGGGACGGGGGTGGAGTAGCCGCCGGCGACGGAGATGAACGGTGCGCCGGGGAAATTGACGGTCGTGCTGTCAGCGCCGCGCAGCACGCAGTCGATCGATGCCGCGGTCGGGTTGCGCAGGATCAGCACGTGACCCGCTCCCTGCTCATAGGTCAGGTCGTTGGTGGCGGTCAGGACGATTTCCGTGACGGGCCGCGCACCGGCCCCCCCGACGAAGGTCTTGATGATGTTGGCCATGGCCCCTCTCGGTGATTGTGCCCCTCGCAGGGTGGTAGTCGCGATGGTCGGGCGGGCTGCTCTAGCCGGGCCAGCCTGTGTCCGGATCGACGGCTTCGCCCGCGTCCAGTGCTGCCAGCAGGTCGGCCTCGCGGTCGTAGCACGCCTGCACATGCGCCCGGACGGCGGAGGCAATCGCGATGATCTCGGCACCGGACAGCAGCCGGAACGATCCGTCGCCGGTCTTCCATCGGACGGCATAGCCGGGATCCAGCATGGCGCTGACGGCGGCCCCGGCGAAACGGGTCTGGCTGACGTCGTCGGTTGCGACCGACATCCCCGCGATGCTGATCCCGGCGCACATCGCCTCATGGCGGCGGAACGCGATCAGATCGCGCAGCGCCTGGCGATCCGTCCCCTGCTGCTGCTCGGCGGTGACGACCTGGCTCCAGTCGATCATTCGGGCGCCTCCTCGGCATAGGTCACGGGCAGCGGGATCGGCCCGGTCTGGGTGACGGTGATGGGCTGGGGAAACCGGGCCTCCTCCGGCGCGTCGCTGCCGTGGGGCAGGATCAGCGTCAGGGTGATATGACCGCCCTCACGGGTGACGTCCGAGGCTAGGAACGGGCAGCCGACAGCCTCGCGGGGCAGCGTGCCGCCCTCGGCCAGCGGGCCGAAGTCGTAAGCGGCACCGTTGACGGTCAGCATGTCGCCATCGAGGGACAGAGACAGGGCATCTGCCCGCAGTTGCGGGGTGAACGTGATCTTCATGGGGGTGATCCTCAGTACCAGCGGCCGACTGCGATGAAGGTGACGCGCACGGAGATGCGAGCCTCGGTCAGGGCGCGGAACGCGGACACGCTCATGCCGGTGGTGGTCATGCCGGTGAAACGCGCGGTGATCGCAAAGGTCTCGCTGCTGGAGTTGACCCCCAATGACACCATGATCTCGCTGGCAGCGTTTGACGCCACGAAGGCCGCCGGGAAGGTCGCCGCAGTTTCGGCGGTTGAGCTGCTTGTCACGAAGCCCCAGCACAGCAGCGTGCCGTCCGCAGTGCGCTGGAATGCCCCGTTGGCGTTGATCCCGCTCTCGATCTGGCGGTCCACGATCCATCGCGTCCCGTCATAGGTCGCGACCGTGTCGGCATCGGTGCGGATGTAGCCGGCGGGCAGTGCGACGTTGGTGATGGTCCGCGCCTCGATCGCGCCCTGCCCGTCGACGTTGATCGTGACCGGGCCGGTGTTCGCCGCCGCGGCCCGCCACCGGACCTGCATGCCCGTCGTAAGTGCCACGCCCCCGGCGTTCAGCGTGATCGTGTTCGCCGTGCCGCCGCGGGTGGCATAGGTCTTCCCGCGCAGCAGGGGCAGGTGGCCGTTGTAGTCCGCGACAAATGTCGGAAACCAGCCGAAGAACGCGTCAGCCCGCTCTTCCAGCTGCGCAGGGTTGCCGGTGTTCGGCGGCGTGGGCGGTGGGGTAATTGCCATGCGAAATCACCCGGGTGACGGGCGCTCCTGAGATGATGGATAAAGCTGTTAAACGAGGCTTTCTGCGTCGATGGTCCCGAAGGACTTGCCCGCGCCGATCGTCAGGTCGTAGTCGCGCAGGATGCCCGCGATGGTCATCCCGAACCGGTCCTCGCCCTCGATGGCGTAGAAGACGCAGATCTTGGACGTGATCCGCCTGATGATCTGCTGCACGCGGGCCTCCCCGCCGGAGGGCACCGAAAAGCGGAACCGGACGGTCTCGCTGACAGGCCGGGGGACGATGAACACGCCCCCGAACTCGTCCCGGTCCTTCCGGGAATAGTCCACGATGCCCAAGCTCGATCCCATCAGCGTGATGCCGATGTCGATCTGGTTGCCGATCATGATCTCGCCGACCTCGGCCGAGCCGGTCGAGGCCACGGTGATCTCGATCGAGGACCCGGACGGCAGCGACAGACCTGTCAGGATCAGGTCCGAGCGCACCGTGAAGGGCGTGTAGATGTACTCCCAGAACGTCCCCACCTGGTCGCGCGAGGCGAGCTGGAAGGTCTGGTCGTAGATCAGCACGGCGCCCGGGGTGGTGACCCTGATCCGGACGCTCTGCGCATCGAGCCCGAAGAACGCGATGCTGTTGAGGGTCCGCGGCGGGCGGATCGTGTAGGTGATGTTGCCGGGCTGGCGGGTGACCCCGCCAAGCCGGTTGTCGAAGGCGCG
This sequence comes from Paracoccus marcusii, assembly GCF_006151785.1. Classification (GTDB taxonomy): domain Bacteria; phylum Pseudomonadota; class Alphaproteobacteria; order Rhodobacterales; family Rhodobacteraceae; genus Paracoccus; species Paracoccus marcusii. Next base: position 34,172 of record NZ_VDDD01000012.1, on the reverse strand, counting down.
CCAGCGGTTGGTGGCCCCGATCCGGAACCACCACTCCGACACCACGTCCGTGAGAGGATCATGCCCGACATTGGCCGCCTGGAGGCTTTCCCAGATGGCGTTCTGCCGGATCACCCGCGCGCCGTTCCCGTAGCTCGTCCCGGCGGCCCACGCGGCATGGTCGGTCTCCGGGACATTGCTGGTCAGCATCATTGCGGGGGTGACGTCGTACGGCTCGATGATCTTCACGTGATTACCTTGTTCCGGTCAGGGTCGATCCCGACGCCGACGGAATTGATCTCCCGCAGCGTCTTGAACGTGTCCTTCGTGCTCTCGGCCGTGCCACGGGCGTGCGCCTTCATCTCCGCGAGCTCGGCGCGGACCGCGCGTAGCTCCCGCACCACCTCGCTGTTATCCAGCATGGCGCGGCTCTGGCGGTGGCTGAAGATGCGGCTCGGACCGGTGGCTTCCAGTTCCGGACCGTTCTCGCCCACGATGCGGAGGCCCCCGAGGTGGGTGCCGCCCGTCGCGAAGCCCGGCGTGTTGCGCAGCGCCGTCTCGGCGGACGTGAACCGCGCCCACAGCCCGCCCGAACCCCAGAGGGTGTTCCAGAACGGGTGGTTGTGGTCGGTGATGTGCCGCCCGTTGATGAAGAAGTGCCCGGTGTGCGGGTTGGACCGCACGCCCTTGTCGTTCAGCACGAACGGGTTGGCCGTGGTCACCCCATACTGGGTCATCATCTGCCGGATGGTGCCGTAGATGCCGCTGACCTCCTGCTTCAGGCGCTCCTTCTCCAGGTAGTTGCGCTCCAGGTTGCCCGTGGGATCGTAGACCGTCCCCCGCAGCAGGTCGCCGCCGTCGAAGGCCGCCAGCCGATTTCGGACCTGGCTGGTGTTGAGCCCGGCCGTGTTGATCCCCGCGGCCCGCGACATCGCCGTGAGATCGGCATCGTCCACGAAGTGGTTGCCCGCGGCATTGGCCGTGAGGCCACCGACATAGGTGTTCAGGGCCGCGACCTTCCGCTGCCGTTCGCTCCGCGCCGTCTCGGCCGCGATGGCCTGACGCAGATCCACCAGCGACGTGCGCAGCGTGCCCATGCTGGTGCGGAGTCCGTCCGCGCCCGTGAGCGATGCCGTGACGTTGGCATTGCCCAAGGCCCCGCTGACGCCCGCGACGATGGTGCGGGCATCGCCGGCCCGCAGCGCGATGCGATCGTCCAGGCTGCCCAGCTGACCCAGTAGGCGCGTGATCCCCGCCTGCGTCAGGGTGTTGCCTGCCGCCAGGTGGTTCTGCACGCCGGTCAGGATGTCGACCTGCCGCTGCTGCAGCGCCGCGACCCGTTCCAGTGCAGTCGCGGTGGTGTCGGTCCTGACCGCGACCTTGCTCAGCGCCACGGCCACGCGGGCCTGTGCCAGCGCGGACTCGGTCCTGGACCGTGCCATGTCGTTGACGCTGGACAGGTAGCTGTCGGCCACGCCTGGCAGACGGCCCGCCGCCTCCACATCGCCGCTGTTCGCCTGCCTCAAGGTACGCTGATAGAGCGCCTGGTTGTAGGCGCGCGCCTGCTGAGGGCTGAACAGTGCCGAGGCCGTGCCCCGGAGCTTGTCCAGGTAGTCGCGGATGCCGTCGCCCGCCTTGCGCCAGTCGGCCGCGGCGGACGTGTTCAGGCGGATCGCTTCGGACAGCCCGCCGATGACGGTGCCGATCGAGGCGACGACCCGATCCTGCAATGCCGTCATCTCCCGGGTGAAGCCCGAAATCTGCGGCAGGATCAGGTCGAAGGCGCCCGACAGGCCGATCAGCGCGGCATAGGCCTCGCGGCCCGCCTCGGTGGTCAGGTCCAGGGACGCGATCATGCGGCGATACTCCTGGCGGGTCTGCGGCATGGCGATGCCGAGCTCCGCCAGCGCGGCCGAGGTCTGGCGGGTGGTGACGGCCAGTCGTTCGGCATCGGTGTAGAACGCCTGGTAGTACTGCTGCGTGGCACTCACCATCGCATCCAGGCCGCCGAACGCCTCGGCGATCTTCGACGCCGCATCGGCACCGGCAAGGCCCACGGCGTGGAAGCGGTGCCCCAGGGTGTCCATGATGCCGTTGACCCCGGTCAGCGACGTGGACAGGCGGTTCAGCGCCTCCGTGGTGCTCTCGCCATCTTTGCGGAGGGCATTGAGGCCGGGGATCATGCCGGCGAACCCATCGCCGAGACCCGCAAGGGCCTGCTCGACGGCGCGCTGCGCATCCTCCTTGCTCATGCCCTTGGTGCTGATGGTCATCTGGTGGGCGAAACCCGCGAAGGTCTCTGCACCGAAGCCGAGCGCCGCGGCGGCATCCATGACACCGGTCTGGATGCTGCCCACGATGCTGGAAAGCGCGTCCTGGGTCTCCTGATCGGCGCGGTCGTAGCTGGTGCGGGTCTTCTTCGACAGGCCCCAGAACCGGCGCGTCTCGGTCTTGCGGAAAGTGTCGACCGCGGTGTTCAGGCCGTCGACGGTGATGCGCAGACCGGCGTCCAACTCTTTTGTTTTTTTCCTGAAGAAAGAGAACACCGCGGCGACCGCCAGCAGGGGAACGGCAATGGCCCCGGCTGCCGAGGCGAGACCGGCAAGGCTCGTCGTCGCGCCACCCATCATCAAGCTCGTGTACTGGGTGATCGACCTGATGCCGCCCATGGCCGCCTGCAGGCCACCCGTGAAGGCGGACATGGCCGCCGTGCCGAGCGACGCGATGCCGCCCAGAACGCCACCGACGCCGGTCAGACCGCCCACGGGCGCCCCGGCCGCGCCCGGCATGCCTGCCATGGCACTTCCGGCTGCACCGATAGCACCCCCGCTGAAGCCCATGGACAGCATGATGCGGTTCCTGGCAGCCATGGCGATCATCTGGGAGAGCATGTTCTTGAAGCTGCCTAGGATGCTGTCGAACGCGCCCTTGGCATCGCGCAGGCCGCCCGCGATGAAGTCGCCGAACGCCTTGGAGACGTCACCGACCATGGGCAGTCCGTCAGCCAGCTCACCCGTGACCAACGCCTGCGCCTTGGCATAGTCGGCCGCGTTCAGCGCACCCGCCTTATGCAGGGACGCCAGCTCGGTCATGTCGCGGTTGTAGCTGGCCATGGGGCCGAGGGCGCCCTGCAACTTCTGGCGCCAACGATCAGCGGCTTGGGACAGTTCGTTCACGCCCTTGGCCGCACCCGATGCGGCTTTGCCAGCTCCGGTGGCTGCACCTCCGAGGTTGAGGGTCGGAATGACTGCGTCTTCGACAGTTGCCTCAGCCTCTTTGACAGTTGGGATGAGGCCCTGGATCGCGAGCTTCATGTTCGCGATGGGCGTGGGCGTCATCATCCGGTCGAAGGCGGCCGCGGTAGAAACGGCTCCTTCCGCGATGGTATCCAAGGCGCTGGAGGCATCGATTGCCATCTGCCCAGCAGTCGCCTGGATTGCAAAACCGGCTTCGTTCATACCTTCGATGAGGTCGGTCGCCCAAGGGAGCTTCGCGACATTCCGCGACGACAGATCCTGTGCGATCTTGGTCATGGCCTGTCCCCAATCGGTCAGCATGCCCGAAAGCATGACGTTCCAATTGGCGCGAATGGTCCCGAAGAACCCCTGCAAGCTACCGACGAGCCAGGATCCGCCAGCGCTGATGCGCTGCCACACGTCCGTGGCTACCATCCCCATGAGCTTCCAGACACCATTGAGGCCGCCAAGCTCGTCTGAGAGGTCCAGAACCGCCTTCACGCCAAGACCGACGATCACGGCTATGGCCCCGATGCCCGAGGCGATCAGCGCGCCGCGCATAGCGATCAGAGCGGCCACGGAGCCCCAGATCCCACCATTCAGCAGGATGAACGCGCCTGTCTGTGCAGCGAGTGCTGTGACAGCCCCATATGCCGCAGGAATGAACGACGCGACGAGTGCTGCGGTGATTCCGGAAAGCGCGCCGATGACAATGTTCGAGTTCGCGGCAAGATACTTTATGCCGTCCGACACCTTGATGATGCCCGTGGCCATGGCGGCACTTGCCCCCGTCACCTGATCGAACGACCCGACGAGCGTCAGGATGGAGTTGCCCATCAGAGTGAAGGCGTCGCCCATCGTGGCAGGCATGGATGCGGCCTCATCACGAAGCGCGCCCATCGACCCGACGAGGGCATTGTAGATCACGTCGGAGGTGATCTTGCCGTCGGTTGCCATCTGCCGCAGGCCGTTCGTGGTCGTGCCCAGTTCAGCGGCCAGGACCTGTGCGACGCGACCGCCGGACGTCAGCACGGTGTTCAGCTGGTCGCCCTGCATCTTGCCCATCGCCATCGATGCGGCCAGCGCACGGTTCACGCTTTCGGCGCGCTCACCGCGAGCACCGGACACGACCAGGGCATTGTTGAGCGCTTCGGTATAATCCAGCTGCTGCTGAGTGTTCAGGCCCAGCTCGCGCAGGCTGACGCTGTTGGCGATGAAGCCCTCGGCCGTCAGGTTCAGCGACGAATAGGTCTGCCGCGCCATGTCGGACAGACGGGACATCGTCGGGGCCGCGTTGTCCATGTCACCCACAGCTAGGCCGACACGCGCAGAGATGTCGGACCAGGTATCCGCGTAATTGACCAGCTGGTGGACGCCCAAGGCCGCGCCGAGGCCTCCCAGCATCAGGCGGATCTTCCCGGCCATGCCCGCGAATGCGCCGCCCGCCTTCTCCGCGGCGCGCCCCGTCTGATCAAGCTCCCTGGTCAGGGGGCGGAGGTCGCCCGTTGCTTGGATCATGGCCTTGTCGAGCTGGCCCATGCCCGCGCCAAGACGACCCGTCGCGACCCCAGACTTCGCCATTGCTCGCTCGATATCGGACATGCTGGCAATGATCTTCTGCTCGGTCTGCTCACCTTTGCGAGCAAGGCTGTCGAGAGCCTTTTCGCCAGGCGCCATGCGGGTGGTGTCGACGATGAGTTGGAGCGTCGGACCTGCGGTCATTTGTTTATCCTTGGCCCATGTGCAAAAGCCCCGCAGGATGGCGCAGGGCAAGTGGAGGATTGACGATGAGGGAATGCGCAGACTGCGGACGAGAGGTCGGTTTCTTCCAGCAAATCAATGGCGGTGTAAATCATGCAACCAGCGATTCATGCGCTTGCACCTGCTCACACAGGAGCACGGAGCCGATCGCGCTGCAGAGATTCTTCAGTATGAAACTGCAAGCAGTGATCAAGAGAAGATAGATGCGGTCATTTTAACTACAGAAGTAGCGTCAGACCTTATCATCATTGAGCGGATCGACATCGTGACGGCTGAGTGTGCTTTTGGCATGAACATATTTAAAGATCTGTTTGCCAGTGCTCGCGACATTTTCGGCGGTAGGTCCAGAGCTGTTCAAAACACAATGCGCGACGCACGCAAGACGGCTTTATCGGAACTAAGGCGCGAAGCTTATTTGGTTGGTGCAAATGCAGTCGTAGGTGTGGACTTAGACTACGTCGAACTATCAGCTTCTGGCAGTATGGTAATGTTAGTTGCATCAGGCACGGCAGTGCGAGTTCAGACCCACCAAGACCCAGGAAATGGTGGCTCTCGTAGCGTATCCGCGCCCTCGTCGGCCTCCAAAGCATAGGCATCGCACATCGCGTGCAGTGCCTCCGCCTCCCACGGTTCGCTGATCGCCCGTGTCAAGCGCGCGAAGGCGTCCAGCTCGGTCCAGTCCACGCCTCGGGTGCCGTTGACGTCCGCTCGGACCGGGCCGAGCCGGAACATGGCATCGATCAGGTATGCCCCCGCGGCGACGGGGGGCATGTCGACGTCACGGCCCTTCTTGCGGGCGTACTGCAGCCTGGTCTCCTTCCAGCTCTTCGGCGTCCCGTGCAGGAATGCCAGCTGTCTGGCGTAGAGGACTAGCGCTTCGTGGACGCCGCCAAAAAATCCGCGTCATCCTGGGCGAAGTCCAGGACTTGCTGGGCAAAGCTCGGCTTGGTCCAGTGCTCGGCGTCCTTCTCGCGCATCAGGTGCGCCATGCTGATGAAGTTCAGGTCAAGCAGCGCCGGCGCATCCTCGACGGTCAGGTCGCGTGCCTTGCCGTCCTCGCCGGTGGTCTGCATGTTGCCGAAGCCCACGATCAGGCGCAGCGCGGCCTTCACGGTCGCCTCGTGCATGTCCTGTGCAGTGTTCGTGTCAACCTGCGTGCCGGTCTTGGCGGCGACCTTGGCCTTCTTTGCCCGTTCCATCTCGTCGCGGCGCAGCTCGGCCTGCACGGCGCGGCTGGATGCGCCCTTGACCATGACGATGCAGGGCTTGCCGCTGTTCTCGATGACTTCGCCCGTAGCTTGATCGCGCAGCTCCAGCGGACGTGCGGTCTCGGCCGCGCCGCGCGCGTCGTATTGCTTCAGAATATCCATGGTGCGTCCTTTGCATGGGGTGTGTTGGATGGTGGTGGGCTGGCGATCCACACACCCGAAAATCGCCAGCCCTTACCGATCAGCCGAGGCCGACCGGATCAGCCGACGCGGACCGTCCCGGAGTTGACGCGGAACTCGCCGCTCAGACCCTTGATGGTCGACGCATTGCGGGCGCGGTCGCGCAGGTTGGCGACCTTGCCGTGGTAGTAGATGATCTGGCCATCGGGATCGGTGATCCGGACCGAGACCTCGTCGTTGGTGTTGTTGGCGGTTTTCAGGATCGTCTGCCCGGCATCGGGGCCGTCGATCAGGAAGGTGAAGGGGATCGATCCGCCGTCCAGGGCGCCGTTGGCGTGATAGGTCCGCCCGGCCAGGGTGGTCTCGGTCACGTCCTCGGACTGGTCGCCCGTCTCGCCCCACTCGGTGATCTTGCCGACCGTGGTGAAGTTCCTGCCGACGAAGCCTGCTGCGTCGACGGTTGCGGGAACGCCCGCGGATACGGCGATCAGAGCGCCGATATAGGTGATGAGTGCCATGATCAGGCGTCCTTCTTGGTTTCAGCAGGCGCGGCGGCCCGTTCGGTGGGGGAGAGCGGGATCTGCGGAGACGGCTTGCGGTCCGGCGCATCGATCACCGACGCGGTGGCCTCGGCGGCTTCCTCGATCGGGTCGGGGTCGTACTCGATGTCGATCATCCTGGCCGCGACCATGGTGGTGATGGTGCGGAGATTGTCGGCACTGCGCAGGACCGCGTTCGTGGTCTCAAGGCGGCCCAGCCGGGCCACGGTGTGTCCGGTCGGCAGGATCACCGCCTCACGGGTGTTGTTGGTGATGCTCGCCATGATCAGTTCCCCAGGAGTACGGCAACGAGGCCGGTGCCGGTCACGTTGATGGCGCCCTGCAGGTAGGCCGAGATGGTATCAAGCGGGACGGCCACGACGCCGCCGGCCGGGATCGCACCGACCGCAAAGCCCGCCGCGACGGAGATGTTCGGCGCGCCGGGGTAGCTGACGGTGGTCCCGTCCGCTCCGTCGATGACGGGAGACACCGCACCTGCCGTGGGGTTGCGCAGGATCAGCACCTGGCCGGTGCCGGGCTCGTAGGTCAGCACGTTCGTTGCGGTCAGGGTGACCTCCGTCACGGGCCGCTGACCGGGGCCGCCCATGGACGTTTTGACAATAGTGGCCATGAGCGGCCCCTTTCGCTGGTTGGGCCCTTGTCAGGGCTGTTGGTGAAGCTGGACAGTTGTGCCGCAGGCGGCCCGTGACGGGCTGTCAGGCGGCGAGAAACGGAATCACGACAGGGACGCGCCAATAAGCCCCGTCGCTGATGCCCTCGCGCGTGTGCGGGGGCTGGGTGATGGTGATCATCTGGCTGCCTGCCGCGAAGCGCGCGCCCGCGGGGAACAGCGCCGCGATGGTATCGGCATGACGGTTGGCCGGGCGGGACGTGGAGCCCTTGGCGACCACCACTGTCACGATCAGGCGGCCGACCATCTCCGGTGCCGTGGCGGCCAGCGTCTGGTCGGTGGTCGCAGCCTTCACCAGATCGCAGGAAACATAGGGCATGTTGCCCGGCGCTTTGGGGTCGAAGTCCTCATTGGGCCATGCCTTGGGCAAGGCGGTGAACCCTGCCAGGCGCTCCCGCAGCGCGGCCTCGATCGCTTCGACGCTCATTTCAGCCTCTCGACGTTGCGGGCAACGATCTGCTCCCACTGGGCGGCGGCGGCGTCGACCCAGTGCTTGCCTTCCTGGTTGAAGGTGCGGCCGAGGCTGTCCTCGCCCACGAAGCCCTCGTGCTGGCGCATGGCGTGCGCCGCGGTCCATCCGATGATGGCGATGTCGCCGGGCTGCATCTGGGTGACCAGCAGGGCGATGTTGGCCGATGAACTGGCCCCGCTCGTATCGGCCACATCGCTGGCCTGTCCGATCTGCGAGCCGTTGAGCTCAGTCACCACGCTGTTGATCAGGTGGCCGTCATCGACCGGCATTCGGCCCCCATTGGCAACCGGGGTCTGCGCGATGTCCATGACGTCCTGGATGCTCTCGGACAGGACCGCCTGCATCTGGGCCCTGGTCTTGTCGGCAAAGGCCGCAATCGAGGCGGCGAAGGATCGGTCTGCCATGTGGTACCCCAATAAAAAAAGGCCGCCCTGAGGCGGCCAGCGTCATTTGACCCAAGCCCAACTTCGTCGGTTCTTGATGGCGGAGACCTGTTGCTGTGAAATCTCGAACTCGGAAGCGATCGCCTTCCCGCACTCACCAGCCGCCAAGCGCTCTCGAATATTGCGAACGATCTGAGCATCGAGCTTGGCGGTGTTCACGTCCATGCCCCGGCGGGTAGTGCGTACTTCCATGACGACCTTCCTCTGGCTGCTGATGTTCGCAACTTTAAGAAGAAATCAAATCATCCATCTAGTCTTTTAATAGGTCCGACTTGATCCGGTACACAGCAAGGCAGCGGCACTGGATAACGTTCGCTGCCAGCCCTTTCGGGTTGCCGGGGCTGTGCTGCAGGTCGCCGGGATACTGCATGAAGACGCCCGGGGCAGGACTGAAGAACTCGCCGATCCTGATCGTTTGGTCGTGCAGGTGGCGGTGACTGTCCCGCACCCGCCCGTCCAGGGTCGCTTGCCAGCGGATGCGCACCTGATCCTGTCGGACGGTGCCGCTCTCGACCAGCTGCTCGAAGCCCTCATGCCGGCCGGCGCGCAGGCCGTTCAGCGCCTCGGTTCGCCCGATGGTGTCCCCGCGGTCCTTGAGGAGCTTGTTCTTGAGCTGTTTGCGGCTGATGGCGATGTCCGCGTCGCTCACAGCCTCCCCGGCGCGGTAGGCGCGCAGGATGCGCTGCTTGGTGGCCTCGTTGACGCTCTCCAGCGTCACGAAGGGCGGCTTGCCGTCGCGCGGAACAGTGACCAGGTCGCGGACACCCTCCGGCGTCGTCATCCCGCCCAGGACCTTGTCGTATACGCCTCGGCGGCGACCGTCGAGACCGATGAAACCACCCTCGCGCTTTCCGGTGGCCCGGTTGACGCGCCCCACGATGGCACGGGCGGTGTCGCGCGGGTGCTGCCCCGCTTCGGCTGCCTCGTGGATGACGATGCGGGCCTGCTCCTTCTGCTCCTCGATCACCTTGGTGATGAGCTGAGACGACTGCTCCCTGATCCATCGCTCCGCCCGGTCATGGCGTCCGTTGAAGCTGAACACGAACTTGCTGCCGTCATAGGGATTGCGCAGCGGCACCTCGGCCATGATCAGCGCGCCGCCTTCCAGAAGCGTCAGGCGCTGTGCTTCATAGAGCGGCCCAAAGAAGCCCTGCTCCAGCCGCAATGCTTGGATCGCTCCGAGGATGTCGCCCGCGGCGATCATGTCCTCCAGCTGCTGGAGACGGATGGCGCTGGTGACCTGCTCGATGGCCTCGATGAAGGCATTCCGGATCGCGGGCTCCAGTCGATCGAGCGCCGCCTGAATGGGCTTGGGCAGTCGTACCATGTCAGGCCCTCAGGATCAGGTCGAAGTACACTGCCTCCCCACCAGGTGCGAACGGCTCGGCACGGATGATGGCATAGCTGGTTGTGCCGATGCGCAGGCGGTCGGCGGGCGTGGGCGTGGTGCCCTCGGCCGCCATCATCTCGCGCCGGTCGCCGGCCTGGATGGCAGTTCCGTTCACCAGACCCAGTGCCAGCGTGTCGCCCAGCAGCCTGACCGGGATCGGTAGATCGGGCCCGGGCTGCCGGTCATGATCGGGGCCCGTGAAGGTCGGTCGCAGGAGGGTAGCGGTGTGTCCGACATCGCCGAGCACCTCCGCCACCTCGGCTGCAATGGCCTGCCAGTCCTCAGCCATTGGACACATCCTTTCGACCGATAAGATCTGCAGCTTGGGTCAGCTTTTTGTGCGCCCACGCGACCTGGTCCTCGGTCTCAGCAATTGACCATGCCGAAATCCTGCCATCCTCTTTCGCGACAACGATCATAGCAGCGTCCTCATCTGCAGCGATCCGCGCGATGCGGCGGCGGGCAAAGATGGTGGACCCATTGCCTTGGACATCCGTGAACGTGTCGGCCTCCTCATAGAGAGTGCGGCGATCCTTCGATCTGTCCAGCCAACCGGAGCCGAGCGCCTCATGGTCTGCATCGCAGCCCGCGCATTGCGCTGTTCCATCCGACAGCAGGGTGAAGGTCGAGCAGCCGCACTCGCAGACCCATGTCATCGGCTGCGGCTGCTGCAATTGAACGATATCAGCCATGTGCCCCCCGAACTGTGAGAAAAACCGAGCCGGTCAGGCCCTCATGAGAAACGACACACCACCCATGGCGGACCGCACCAGCCCTGCCAGAAGCCCGTCGATGATCGCCGAGCGGGGCATGTAGGCATCGGGCCCGGACGCACCCCTGACACGCTCCCAGGTCAGCTTGCCCGCGCCGACCAGCACCTTGTCGGTGGCCGGGGTCGAGACGGGCGACAGGACACCGGGCGTGCGGGTCTCGATGACCGCCGCCTCGATGATGGCGTGCTTGACCGCCTCCGGGACCACGTCGTCCTCCCACTCAGACAGCCACCGGCTGTTGAAGCGCGCGGCGATGTAGCGCTGGCCACGGATCAGGTCGGTCGCGCCCGGCTGCGGGGTGACGCCTGCCGCGCTGGTGTAGTCGGTGGCCTCGGCTTGGGTGACGGCCGGGACGGTGTAGCTGAGCATGTGCCTGCCTCCGCTGTGCTTTGGATGGGGGCTAGACCGGCCAGCCCCGCACCGAAGATCAGCCCTGCTTGTCGGCGATGCGCGCGATCATCGTCGCGCGGCCCGCGGCGTGGTGGGGCTTCTCGCCCAGCACGTCCTGGTAGCGCGCGCGAAGATCCTCGTCGGACAGGGTGTCGAGGTCGTCGCCAACCAGCTGGTCGCCGATGATGGCCTGCGCGCCCTCGGTGATGGCCTCGCCTGCCTCGTCCGCGCTGGTCGCGGGCTTGCCGGTCTCGACATTGGTGTTGCTGGCCTTGATGCCGGTGCCGCCGGTGGCCGCGACCTCGGCGTTGGGCGCGAAGTTGCCCTCGCTGTCCGCCAGCAGGCGGGCGGTGCCCTCGGGGTCGGGGCGCACCGGCTCGACCTTGTCCGCGGCCTCGGCCGACTTGCGGGCCTCGGCGGTCGCCTGATCGGCCATCTTGCTGAACGCGTCGGCCATTCGGTCCATTGCCGTGCCGCCGGCTTGGGCGCGCGACTGCAGGATCATCGCCCGGCTCTCGTTGCGGCGCGCGATGGCCTCGGCAAGCAGCGGGTCGTTGTCATGGGTGTCCATGATGCTTCTCCGTGTCTCTGAAAGGGGAAGACGCAGGGGCCGAGGCCCCTGCCCTCAACCGTTGGTCACGACGGCGACCATGCGGACCAGCTTCGGATCGTAGACCCGCGTCCAGTTCGCGCCGCCGCCCAGCTCGGTGTCGTTGACGCCCGATGCCGAGGCCGGGGTGCCACTGAACGACACGCCGCGGGGGTGCATGACCCAGTGCCGGCGGTACCAGACCGTCTCGACGCCTTCACCGTTGCCGGCCGAGGCGTTGCTCTCGATCTCGACGGGCTTCTTCGGACCACCCTCGCCGGTGGCTTCGGCGTAGCCGATGGCACCGTTGCCAAAGAGGTAGGTGGTGTACTTGAAGCCGCTGGTGTCGCCGGGCTCGCGGGGGCACTGGTCCGAGACGTAGACGATCTTGCCGTCCCAGGTGTCGAACTCCAGGCCGGTGGCCGGGTCCTTGAACCGCTCGATCGCCCGGGCGGCGCGCAGGTTGAAAAACACTCGCGAATGCATCAGGGCGGCCGAGAGGGTGGTGCCGTATTCACCCAGCAGCGCATAGGCGTTCGACGCAATCTCGGCATCGAAGCGGACCGGGGTGACGGCGCCGTCCTCGGAGGCCACGTCCAGCACGTTGCCGGCCATGCCGGGCGAGGCGAACACGCCGCGCATCTGCAGGCCCATGATGCGCTGCTCCTCGCGCACCCAATACTCGGCGATCAGCTGCGCCACGGCGTCCAGCGGATCCTCCGCCAGCATCGAGGCGACCAGGTTGGCCGACTGCCAGCCGTTGTTGCGGCGGATCTTGCGGGCCATGTCTTGGCCCTGGGTCAGCTTGTTCGGGATGGCGTTCTGGGCCGGATCGTCCGTCGAGACGTTCGAGTTGCCGGTCAGATCGTTCCAGAACGGCATCTGCACCAGGTCGCCGGGACCGTTGGCGAAGCGCTGCAGCTCGGCATCGGTCGAGACGATGGGCGAGTTGCGGATGCGCGACAGCTGGGCGATGCGCTGGATGGTGGTGGGGAGGAAGAGCGGGCCATAGATGACGTCGCTCAGGCGGGTCGTAGCCATGTGAGGCTCCTATTTCGGGTTGCAAAGAGTGGGGTCGGGTAGGCTGCCCCACTGGGCGCAGGCCTCGAGATCAGCGCCACTGGCGCGGGGTTTTACCAGTAGGGCGTCACGCCCACGGCCTCGGCCATTTGGCGGGCCCTGGTGTCGTTCTGGACGATCAGCTCCTGCTGTCTCGTTCGGTTCGGGTTCTTGGGGTCGAAGGGGTTCTCGGTGAACCGCTTCGCCTCTCCGCCCTTGGCATCGCCGCCGGTGGCCTTGGCGACGAAGTGCTTGCCCTCGTCGCCAACCCAGTTGGCAACGAATTTGGTCAGCGGCATGCGATCATCGATGCCGTCGTCTGCGAGGACCTGGAATTCATCATCCTCCTCGATCAGCTTGACTGCACCGCGCTCCTTCAGCAGCGCCTTGGCCGCCGACAGGAACTCCTTCGACACGCCGGAATCGATCAGGGCCTTGGTCAGGCCGTCATCGACGAGGGACTTGCGAAGGGTGCTGTCCAGCTTGCTGATCCGGGCGTCGCGCTTCTCCAGCTCGGCCTTGTGCTTCTTCTCCAACTCGGCCTTCTGCCGGTCCAGCCGCTCGTCGATCTTCGGCGGCTCCTTGCCCTCGGCCGTGCCCTTCAAGCGCTCGTACTCGTCGACATCAAAGTCGTCGGGGAGGCCGTCGAGCCGCCCCTCCACCGCCGTCAGCTTTTCGCTGAGCGTGCGCTTTTCGCCGCGCACCCGGTCCAGCGCCGACTTCAGAGCGGCGGCTCCGGGGTGGGCTTCGATTCCCTCAACGGCGAGGACGTACTTTCCGTCCTTCTCCTCGTAGAGGTCACGGTACTGCTCCTCGACACTGTCGAGGCTGTCGATGATTGCTTTCAGGGCCACTGGCCGTCTCCATTGGTTGTGCCGGTCACTGCCGGCATGAAAAAGCCCGCCGCGGTAAACCGGGCGAGCTAAATACAAGTGTTGTCTAAGTTGCATCTGCGATGCAGGCTGCTCGCAAATGGAGTGACCCCATGAGACTTTTGATCGTTGCTGCTGCCTTCGCAGCCATGCCTGCGGCTGCGGCGGAACTCACCAGCGAATACACCCGGAACCATGTCGACCGTGACTGCGAGATAGTAGCGAGCTCTCCAGATAATGAGGGTTTCTGGGTCGATATTCGCTGCCCCGGCGTTGCAGGCTATACTTACATGATCCGCGACAGCGATGGTCGTCAGTCGGTCACATACGGATCTTCCGAGCACTCAAGCATGCCCACCTTCGGCGCATTCAACTATGCGCACCCGACTGTCGAATGGCGGATGGGTACGTTGAACGGCGAAGTTGTGCCAGTTGCAGCTATCCAACGGTTCTCGCTCTCCGATGGCGACGGCGAATGGACCACCCAGATCCTCGTCGTGTCGAAAGTTGCTCAACCAGACAGCGTGGGTTGCATCGTCGGCTACGTGTCCGCAAATGAAGGCGGAAGCGCGAATGAGCGTGCCAGGGTGGTGTCAGACCAAGCCGCGGGATTCCGGTGTGGTGTCGACGAACCGTCTGTCGAGGACAAAATCAGACAGCATGTTCCTCCAGCGTAAACGACGTTCGATGCCTGTTGGAGGCGAAGCCCAAAACCATCACGCTGACAGGTCAGGAGGATCCATGCGCGTCATCTCATCTTCGAAACTCCGCTCCGCGCTGGCCAACTCTCCGCGCTGTAAATTCTCATAAAGGGTCTGGTAGCTGATCGCGCCAGCCTGCCAGATCCGGACGAGTGCCTCGGCCTGCTCGGGCGTCATGCCCGCGTCCACGAAGGACAGGTTCGGCTTGACCACGACCCGGTTGGGGTCCGCGCCGATCATCACCGCGATGTGCCGCAGACCCTTCTCCAGCCCCTGGGCGCTGGTCAGGGCGACAGAGGTCAGCGTGGCGGTCTGCGCCGCGTAGCGGATGCGCAGCGCGTCGCCGCTCTCCGCTGACCGCTTCTCGCTGTCGAAGAGGCGCGCGCCAGCCGAGGCGGCGTTCTCGCGCTCGTCAAGGATCGCAGTGCGATGCGCTTCGATGCCCGTGCCGGATGGCCCGACATACTTGGCATCGGGTGCGTGATCTTCTCGGCTCGCCGTGAGGCTGATGACGACCCCGGCACCGACGGCCGCAGGCGCGTCGCCGTTGATGATGACCAGCGTCTCCTGGCCTGTCATGTACAGCTGGTGCCGATAGTCCGCGTCCAGCCGGTACATGGCCAGCGCGGCGCGGGCGACACCGATCAGAGGCGGCTCCTGAGGGGATACGGACAGATCCTGCGGGCCCATGACCACCAGCGGAATGGCCGTCAGGGCCGCCCCGCCGCGCGCGGTCGGCTGCACAGGCCCGCCATTCTGCTCCTCACCGTCGTACTTCTCCACCGAGTAGCGGCCTTCATCGATCCGCAGCACCCGGTATGCCTTGTGCTGTTTCCACGAGAAGCCATCTCGGGACAGGCCACTCTCGTCCAGCACGAAGAAGTCGCGGGACGGCGACCAATTGATCAGTGCCTCGGTGGTATAGCCCGCCAACCAGGGCAGGTCCGAGCCTTCCGACGCGGCATCGGCCAGCAGCCCGTACCGCCCGGTCAGCAGCAGCTCGCCCGTGATCCGGCGGTGCAGGGCCTCCAACGGCAGGCCATCGGCAGTGGCGCGCTCCCACAGCCCCTGCATGGCAGGTGGCATGTCGATCTGCGCCTCGGTGCGGTGGATGACGCCGATCATGCCGCGGATCGTCGGGGCCAGGATCTCCGAGAACTGGGCCCGCGTCTGGTAGGCCTCGAACATCTTGGCGCCACCGTCTTCCTGGACGCGGAAGCCGGAGGGCATCGGCAGGTACCGCTCGCCCGCGGCCTTCACCGCAGTCTCCCCGCGCGCGCAGTCGCGCATGAGGGCCCATTCATCGACCCGGTCGAGATAGTCCGGGTGCTTGGTGCTGACGGTGCCTGTCATCGCTCAGTACATCCCTACCATCGTCGTCGTTCTGGTCTCGGTCGGCTTCGGTGCCGTCGTCAGTTCGGTGAAGGCGCGGCTGGCCGCGTCGACCTGGTCTTTCCACTTGCCCATCGGGAACACCGCGACCTCATCGAGGAAGGCATCATTCCAGGGCCCCTCCAGCAGGAACACGTTGCCTGCCTCGGCCTGTGCGGCGAGAGGCAGGGCGCGCGTCTCCTTGTCCCCGCTCTCGGGGCTGAAGTGATAGTCGAAGCCGGTCAGGACGTGGCGCATGATGTGCTGCGCCTGCGCCTTGCCCGCCTGTCCGGGGTCCTGCGGGTAGGAGCCGCGGACGGCCCCATACGCGGCCCGATCCTGCTCGGCCGTCGCCTTCATCAGCCGCTCTACGCCCATGGGCCCCAGCTGTTCTCGTGTCGAATCCACGATGATGAACCGTCCGTCCGGCGCCCGTGCGATCAGCACGCCAGCGGTGGCCGCCGCTTCCTTGTCCTCGGTTGCCGCCAGGTCCCATCCCCGTACGAACCGGCAGCCCACTGGCAGTGCCTTGACGGGCGTGAACCAGCTCCTCTTGAACAGACCCCCGCCCCGCGGGACGGGCCGCTGCTGCAGCTGTCCAGCCGTGGCATAGCTGCCTAAGGTCCGTTCCAGTTCCGCGACCTGCGGCTCCGGAAACCGGTCCGGGAACAGCAGCTCGCCCTCGGTCGTGCGCGGATCGGTGAACCCGATCGAGGTCCGACACCGCCGTTCGGCCTCGAAGCGCATCGGCAGGCAGAGGTGCGTATAAGGTAGGCCCTTCGACAGGATCAGCCCCGAGGTGTCGCGCTCGTGCAGGCGCTGCATGATGACCACGATGGCGGATCGGTCGTTGTTGATCCGGGTCGGCAGGGTTTCGAGGAACGCCAGTTCGGCGTCCAGAAGCTCGGCCTCGCTGTTCGCGGCATGTGCGCTCAGCGGATCGTCCAGGATCACCCGGTCGCCGCGCGCGCCCGTCATGCTGGTGAAGGCCATCGCCTCGCGGAAGCCGGTTGCGGTGTTCTCGAACTTGGTTTTGCGGTTCTCGTCCGCCGTCATGGCGACGGACCAGCGGTTCTGGAACCACTGGCTCTCGATCAGGCGGCGGCACTTGAGGTTGTCGCGCACCGCGAGGTTCTGCAGGTGACTGGTGCCGAGGAAGCGATGCTGCGGCAGCCCTGCAGGCCCCCATTCCCACGCGGGCCAGATCACCCCGGTCAGCAGCGACTTCATGGTGCCCGGCGGCACGTTCATCAGCAGCCGGGTGATCTCGCCGCGGGTGACGGCCTCCAGATGCGCGCAGATGGTGTCCAGTGCCCAACCCCATTTGAGCGGGGTGGCAGGCTCCAGAACGTGCCAGGCGCGTTTGGCGAAGTCCGCCAGTGACCGGCGGCACAGTTCGCGCTCGATCGCGATCCGGTCAGCCGGTGTCAGGTGAAGGCGTGTCGTCATCAAACGCCCCCAGCAACTCCCGCAAGGCCCCCGTACTCAGCTTCCCCGCATCGATGGTGACAGGCGGGGCAAGGTCCTTGCCGTCCTTGCCGGTCACCTCGCGCCGATTGGTGAATGCCCCGCCCATCTCTTTGGCGGCCTGCTCCAGCAGCGAAGACGCCAGGACCATGTTACCCTGCGTTTCGGCCTTCTCGGCCATGCGCTGCAGCCCCCGGAGGCGCACGGCGCGGTGGCTGATGCCAATCTTGGCAGTGTCTTCTAAAAATGCCGCCCGCGTCTCTTCGAAGATCTGCCGCCGTTTCTCTGCCAACCGCCGTCCCGCCCGCTTCGTTGGATCATAGCTTTCTACGGTCTGGCGTGTGATCGTCTCGCCGAACTCTTGTTTGACAGATGCGACCACGGTGGAAGGACTGTCGAAACACGCCACAGCTTGTACAATGAAGGTTTTGACCTCCTCAGTCAGCTTTCCTTGTGCCATGATGCAAAAGCCTAAGTTGGAGAATTCAGCAAATGTTAAGTAATTGGCAGGCATTAACTGATTTTATAGCCAGTAATGGGATTGAGCAGGCGCCAGACGGCCGCTGGATATTCCGCGCTTTAGTCGACTTTAAGAGCAGCTCTGAAGTCGCTCACGAGACAACGGACGTTCGAATAAGCCGAAGGACCGGCGATACCCCGGTCGTCCTTTCAGAAACCAGCGGTATAACTTCCGAGCGTATCCACACTGAGTTTCTGATTAATTTTCAAAATTTCAAATTACGGGGAAAAACGCTATTAATTTCTGGCTCATCTCCGAAGTTAGGGCACTACACTGTGGAGATAACGCCTAATTAGTCCGCAGGCATGTCCCGCAGCACTGTGCGATGCCGGCCGCCGCAATTTCCGGCCCGGCCTCTGCGGCTTCGATCAGTTCCCGAATCCCCGCGGCGTCCGCGCCATACCGACGCACCACGCCGATGAACTCCTCGACGTCGTGTCCGCGCATTGCGAAGACAGGCCGCCCGGTCTGCCGGTTGAACTTCGGCGCGCCGTACTCGTCGCGGTCCTGGGCACAATGGTAGAGCTCGTGCTCGATCAGCGCGCAGGCCTCGGCGTCGGATGCCTGCACCCACCAGGTGGCGTCGATGGTGATGATGAAGTCCGGGACCATCCCGAACCAGTCCGTCACCTGCAATCTGGCCTTGGCGCGGCCCCATTTTCCCATTGCGCCATGCGGTGCGCCCGGCTCGGCAGTGCCGATCACCATTTGGCCCTTCTTGGCGTTGGACACGTTGGTCCAAAGGAAGCCGATCGAGGCCGAGCGCAGATGCTCGTGATCCGAGTTCCGCAGCGGCGCGGCGTCGTCGATGAACGAAGCCGAGGCCCACTCGGCCAGGTCGGGCGCAGGGCCGAACCATGCCTCGAAACCTTCGACCTGCTCCACGGGAGGCATGGGCCGCTTAGGTGCGTCCATCCCGGCCTCCATCCTCCGTCTCGCCCGTACCGTCGCAGCTAGGACAGGTTTGCGCGCCCTCGGCGAACCAGAAGCACGGCAGGTCGCGTCGGGACGGATAGGACGCAGCCTTCACCGCGCCCTTGCCCTGGCATTTCTTGCAGACGGTCATGCTGGCCTCGTTGGTTTCGGAGGGGGGCCGCATGGCGAGGGGCCGGGACCACGCCCTCCCCGCCCGGGAGGATCAAGGCGGATGGGATGATTGGCTTAGGTATGGAAAATGAAAAAGCGCCGCAGGGCTTTACCCTCGGCGCGTACTTCTGCCCGTGTGTCTTAGCAAGTCTGAGCTACGCGGGCAACATCTACTTTGCGCATGCCAGTACACAAACGTGAATGCCTTTGTAAATTTAAGGCAATGTCGTTTATCGGAGCCACCTTGCGCTTACGACGTGATTGCGCTGATTGCTGCGCATCCTCTCACTTTTTTGCTCACGAAGGACACTGGGCAAGCATAGTTAACCTCGATCCTTTCGCAACTACTGGTGGTATCATGTACGGCGGTGATATGGGGCAGTATGCATGACGTTCAGTAAGGCCAGATTGGGCTTTCTTACCGCTCTGCACAATGGACGACACGCGGTCGCCCTTTTTTGACCGCCGCCTAGAGGAGCCCTGACCGGTGCCTGAAGATACTCCAGACCTGACTTTGCCTACACCCACCGACAGCGCTTCCGGTGCGTTCGCGTTGATTGTCCATGTTTGGCATCTGGACACGATGGAAGATCTATCCGCGGCCTGCGAGAATTTTCCGGCAGGGGCTGACCGGTTCGTGACTTTTGCTGATAGTCTCCCGTTCGAGGATCGTAAGCGTATCGCCGATTGCTTTGTCGGAGCGCATCTGGTCGCGGTGCGTAATGTGGGCCAAGATGTCGGCGCGCTGATGCAGTTGATGGACCAAGTAGACTTGGACCACTACGACTTTGTTTGTAAGATCCATTCCAAGAAAGGCCTCAAAATGCCAGAGGCCTGGCGGCGCACGCTGCTAGGTGGCGTGCTTGGATCGCGCCGGCAAGTGGACATGATAATCGCGGGCTTTCGCGACGATCCGCAGGTAATGTTGGCAGGCGCGCGGCAGCTGTTCCTCTATGGCCCAGCTTATCTATGGCGGAATGCTGGCGGAATTGATGAACTGGCGGGATCGTTGCTGCAGGGATTTGACTTTCGAAGCCAAGACTGGGGCTTTGTCGCAGGCACTTGCTTCTGGATCCGCACTAGCATTCTGCTGCGGCTCAAAGCGCTGCAGATCGACTGGCAGCCTGGCTCCTATGCCGATGACGGAACGCCCGCCCATGTACTTGAACGTATGTTCGGTATGTTGGTTGCTATCGACGGAGGTATCGTGCTGCTTACCGATCAGCGCGACAGCGCGTCCCTGCCACAGCCTGTACCCGGCTTTCCGGCTAGTCTGTCACGCGAGCGCATTCCTATTACAGATACCCTAACCGATCTGGAGGCTGCACGCCGCCGTCGCCAACGCAGTAGCAAAGTGACAATGCGCCGTCGGGTCGCGGTTTTCGCAAGCTACAGCGCAGACGGGGTGCTGCCCCCTCAGGTACAGCCGTATCTTGAAGGCCTACGTCCACTGGTCGAGCGTATCGTAGTGGTCTGCGATAACGACCTCGCCCCCGATCAGCGCGCCTGTCTGTTGGGACTGGCCGACCATGTGATCACCGGAAGACATGGCGAATACGACTTCGGCTCCTACAAACGCGGCGAGGCTTGGGCCCGTGATGCAGGCTGGTTGGATGATGCAGACGACTTGATCCTATGCAACGATAGCTGCTTCGGACCAGTAGGTAGTTTCGCACCCATGTTCACACACATGGATGGGCGACATCTGGATTTTTGGGGTGCTACGGACAGCCAAGAAATCCATCCGCATCTGCAAAGCTACTTCGTGGTGCTTAGTTGGCATGTCTTCCAGTCGCCAACTTTCCGCGAGTTTATAGGCAGCATCACAAAGCAGCCTAATGTTCACGAGGTTATAAAAAAATACGAGATTGGGCTGACGAAGATACTGGCCGGGGCAGGATACAGTTGGGGTGCGATGGTCGAAAATCGGTTAGAGGGCGTACATCCCCTCGACCCAACCTATCGTAACATTGCCGAACATCCGATCACTGCGATGCAGTTGGGGCTGCCTTTAATTAAGGCCAAAGCGCTGCGCCATTCTGAAAGTAATGCAGAAGGTTCAGATCTCACACTAGAGTGGCTGTTCCAGAACGCCCCTAAAGTTCATAAGACCGCTCTAGCCGATTTCACTATTGCTCGGTTCCAGGATACTGGACGCATCGGCTTTTCAATGATTATGCCGACGCGTAACCGTGGCTGGTGCATCTCGGAGGCCATTGGCTCGGCACTGCGCCAGACCCATCGAAACTTTGAGCTAATCATTGTTGATGACGGGTCGGATGATGACACGGCCGAAATTATCGATCGCGATTTTGGCAATCAGATAGAGGACGGCACGATCCGATATGTACGTTTGGCAGAGGCAACTGGCGTATGCGGGGCGCGCAACGTTGGTATTGCCCATGCGCGTCACGACTGGATCACCTATTTAGACAGCGACAATCAGCTGCGGCCCAACTTTTTAACTGTAATCGCAAATGCAATTGTCGAGCACCCTGCGAAGGATTGCTTCTTTGGTCAGATCATCAATCGCAGCACTGGTCTTGTAGTAGGAAATAGCTTCGTCCGAAGTGATATACTTAGAGGCAATTACATTGACCTTGGCGTCTTTGCACATCGGAAATCGCTGATCCAGCGGTTTGGTGGTTTTGATCCAGATCTACGTCGTCTGGTGGACTGGGATTTGATAATCCGACTAACCGCACATCAGGATCCGGTATTCTTACCACGCGTATTTTTGGACTACAGCGACGACGAAATGGGACAAAGTACTGACCGCATTTCGGTCCGTGAATCCTTTCTGCGGGCTAAGGTCGCAGTACATAGCAAGCACTCACCGCGCCCTACAGTGTCCACAGCAATTCTTAGCTACAATCATCAGGAATTTATCGTTGAGGCCATCGAGAGCGCGCTAGAACAGCGCGGCGACTTCACTCATGAGATCCTGTTGGCTGATGATGGATCCTCGGACGGGACGGCGCGGATCATGGCGCGCTATGCTGCGCGATATCCAACACTTATTCGCAACATCAGCACTGGCGGCAACCTAGGCGTTTCGGCCAACTATCAACATTGCTTCAAAGAGGCAGCGGGTAACTACATCGCCATCCTAGAAGGTGATGACTATTGGACCGACCCGGAGAAGAACGCGCGCCAGGCTGATTTCCTAGCCAACCAGCCCGATGCGGGTGCGGTTTTTTCTCGAATCGAGCTGTTTGACATGGCCAAAAACAGTCGCCGTGTACTCAAACGTCAGGACGACCTGCCGTCACTACTGACCGGCGAACATTTCACGCTAAACCAGCATCTTAACCTTATCGTTAATTTCTCATCTATGATGTTCCAGCGTAGCATGCTGCTGGGCCTACCATCATCAATTTATCATCCGCGCTTAAGCGAGATTGCCTTAGCCTTCTATCTCGACAGAATTGGAAAGATCGGATTTATCGACAAGGTGATGGGGGTGTATCGCCTTAATCCATCCAGCGTTTGGACAGGAGCTGATCAAGTGGGGCAATTAGAGCAGGCGATTGCTACCCGCGCAGGTGCTCTTGCTGTTGCACGTCCCATTCATCATGCAATCATACGTCAGCGTATGCTGGAGAAACAGCAGCAGCTACAGGTCTTGCAGGCTCAGAACCCGCAGACTCTCATCCGGCAGGTAAGATGATGAACGACGCACCGATCATGGACCGCCCCGGACGGGTGGCGGTCATCGTCCTAGGAATGCACCGTTCGGGGACCTCCTCGCTTGCAGGGATGCTGGACGGGCTGGGCTGCCGCGGGCCGGCGACGCCGATGCCGGGGACGGACGCGAATGCCGCAGGCTATTTCGAGTCACTGCCGGTCTTTAGACTGAATGATTCGATCCTTACTGCCTTAGGCTCACGGTGGGATGATTGGCGCCCGCTGCGCTCCGACGTTCACCTTTCGCCTCGCCTCGCCGAGTTCCATGACAAGGCATGCAACGTGATCAAGGCCGAATATGGTGACAGCTCGCTGATCTATCTAAAAGACCCTCGCATCAGCATGCTGCTGCCATTCTGGCAGCAAGTTCTCCAAGCAGTAGGTTACCATAGCGTCTATCTACACACCCATCGCAGTCCCTCTGAGATCGCAGCATCACTGCAACGACGCGATGGAATTGATCCCGGTTTGTCGCTGCTGGCTTGGGCATCGCAGGTATTACAGGCTGAGCGTCATAGCCGCGGGCACACGCGGCACTTCACCTCCTACGAAACGCTACTGCACGATCCCGCTGCAGTCGCCGAAGCTGCTGAGACGGCTTTCGGTTTTCCTTGGCCACGGCCGGTCGAAGCTGGGGCAGGACGAGTTAACCGTACTCTTCGCCATCATGATAGCGGTGCACGGGCTGCACTGGAGGATGCTCGTGTGCCAGAGCTAGTCCGCCAGACGTTGGAGATCCTGGAGCGGTGGGTCGCTCAAGGTGAGCAGGTTGAGGATTACCCTCGGCTAGATGGTATCACTACAGCCTTCGATCAGGCCGAGGAGCTGTT
The DNA here is from genome assembly GCF_006151785.1 of Paracoccus marcusii. Classification (GTDB taxonomy): domain Bacteria; phylum Pseudomonadota; class Alphaproteobacteria; order Rhodobacterales; family Rhodobacteraceae; genus Paracoccus; species Paracoccus marcusii. The sequence continues at coordinate 10,928 of NZ_VDDD01000012.1, read as the reverse complement.
TGCAGGGGCAATGGAAGCTCTGAGAAGCCGCTCTGCACAGCTGGCGCCAACGCGTGCGCGGGAAGAGGCGCTTAAAACGGAAAAGGCTGCGCTCGAGGCGCGCTTGACCCAAGCAAGCAAGGATAAGGCCATGCTGGACGAAAACCTTACTCAGATCACCAAGGCACGCGATGAGGCTTTACGCGAACGCGACGCCGCCAGCCAAACCCGAGATAAAGCCTTGCAAGATCGCGACGCTGCCAGCCAGGCTCGCGACGAGGCCTTACGTGACCGCGATGCTGTTCGCAAAGCCCAAGCGGAGGCCGAGGCCCAGCAGGCCCGACAGCTGCAAGAGTTGGACATGCTCACCGACCGCCTGATCGACCGTGACGCCACCTTGGCTGCGATCCGTCGCGACACTTTGGCAATGTCGAAACGTGCCGAGCAGCTGGAACAGGAGCGCAACGCGGCAACCGAGGCCGCGCGCCTGCAGCAGGAGCAGTCCAGGAACGAGATTGAGGCATTGCGCGGCCAGATAGCCGCGCAGCGCCAGGAGTTTCTGTCAAGCACGTCATGGCGCGTGAGTGCACCGGTCCGCGTGTTGGGTCGAATAATCCGACGGCGCTGATGCGTTTGCCTCAAGGGGGCGCTAGAGAAGCCCCCAAGGCCTTACACTAAGTGAAGCCGCTCTCGACCTTTTCTTCCCAACCATAATGGGAGGAGATCGTGTCATGGATGTTCGAAATCCGCTGCAGAAGGACATACATTGAAGCCGTTTTTATCGGCAGTTCCGCAATGTTTTTCTCATAGTTTTCAGAGCAAGGCATTCCAAATACGCTTTCGCAGAACTGTATACTCCGAATGTGCTCTGCGTTTTTAAACTTTTTGGCAGCCAAGCCCACAAAGAAATCATCTATTGAATCGTACACGGAATTAACTTCCTCAGTAATTCCCGACGTCAATTCAGGGTTCTCGCTAATTTTTAGCAGGATTGCGCTTCTTGCTTTTTGCCTCTGCTCTGCTTCAGAAAAGCTGGAGAAATACTCTCTTTCAGCTTCCAGCTTATCAGCATGAAAGCATCGTCTGAATAAAGCATAGTTCACTGCGCCAAGCTGATTACAGAGAACAAGGAAATGCCCAAGATAAGCATAGTTGCTTACTATGTCTTCATTCGATCCATAGGGCCGAAAACTGTCAATTTCTGATATTTTTCGAGCAAACCTGATTTTAGAATCGATGTTCGCCAGCGATAGGTTGCTCGTCATTTACTCGTCCTGTTCTTTTCAGAGTTCTATCGGGAGAACATAGCAGGGACACGTCGTCAAGGTTCGCCGCGAATTTTGGCAGCGTCATGATCCGCGGTAGCCGCGCAAATACGAACGCGGCAGGAGTGTTTGCGGTTTAGCCAGGAGGGATGGTATGAACATGCCAGTTCAGGCTGCCAAGTTTGGCCAACTTGACAGTGAACCTAGACCATGCCCGCCGTAAGAGGCTCGCTTCAGCGCTGTCAGAAGCGCATGCGAAGGTGGAGATGTGCGAAAAGGCGATTGCGCAGAATCAACTCCAGTTGCTTTCACTGCGGCGTGAGCTGATAGCGGCCTTAGCTCAGCTCTCAGATGCGAAACGGCGCTATGATCAAACGAAGTAAGTCAGAATGAATGTTATGCAAGTGTACCTGATCGCTGCTGTTTAGTCTTCCAGTGCTGCCCTGCGCGCATCGAGGATTTCCTGCCGAGTCTCTCGTACATGGACGATATGCTGGGAGCCGTTCTGATAGAGCGCCAAGATCGTCGCACCTTCAGCGCCATTGTCGATGTTAAATTCGGTTGCTTCTGTGAAGGTCAGCACCACGGGTTCGCCTGACGGCATTCTGGTCAGCGTCATCTGGGGCATAACTTGCCACTCCTATGGTACCTGCACGGTATGCAGACAATAATAGGTGAACCGATCTGTTCCATTGGTTTCGCACTGAAGGCAGAACGCCGCTTATCCGCCGAGCTATTGGACACCATCGCTCACAACCCCGCCCACGACAGCATTATGACCAGTACGGCGAACACTGCCGCGAGCTCGCACAGATCACGAACCATGCCATGGCGCCAGCGCTGGCAGCGCTCCCGTGATTTCGACCGTGTCCAGCATCCCCGGCCTGCTCAGGACGGCCCAGAGGTCCAGCAACGCCCCACACCATGCCAGGTAGTTCCGTCGCTTGGCCGCGACCATGCTGGCAGTGCCGGAGTAGCTGATGGCGCAGACGTCGCCCTTGCGCTCATGCCGGTTCCGGTGCCGGTCGCGCCACACCCAGGTGCTGCCATTGCGCGACACACCGGCCACGAAGCACCCCTCCTCGTCGCTCCAGTCCCAACCGCAGGGCGTGATGCTGATGCGATCCCCCTGCCCCCAGTCCGGCGCGCTGCGGGCGCGGGCCAGCTCGGCGATCTGCGTGGCCATGCGTCGGCCGCCGACGTGATCCGGCAGCGCCTCGACTGCGGCAGCGATGACTTGGGCGTCCCGGTGCGGATCGCTGGTCCCTCCCCCGTCGACGGTGACACCGACCTTGTGCCGCTCGGCCATGATCCAGAGCGTGTCGACGCCCGGCCGGTCGAACTCGTGGGCGCCGTATTGGTCGAAGTCGAGCACAGCCTTCTCGGTGAGGAAAGCCCACGCCAGAGCGTCGGTGATCGACATGGCGCGGGTGATGCGGGATCCGGTCTTGATCGGGTCGTGCAGGCTCATGCCCACCCCGACTGATCAAGTTCAGCTGCCAGACGTTCGTCAGAGCGACCAGCGCAGCCGCCGCAGACCCGATAGACTGGCCCGCGCATGCCCTCGTCATAATCCCTACGATCCCTAAGATCATCGGCATCGGTGCAGCACCAATCGCAGCGGCCAACGCGTGCCAGCTTCGCTTCTTCGCGCAGCTGGCGAATGCACTCCGCACAGCAGTCGATCATTTCCGACCCAAACGAATCCGTCTCACCCTGAATGCGGGCGACCGCCGGGCGGTCGGGGTGGAGGTCACACACTGCACCAGTAGGCAGGCTGTGAAAGCTGCCAGGCAGCGTGGAGATAGGTCCAGTTACGTCGCTCATGCCGCCGCCCCCCGTTTTATAGCGTCCGAAAATCCCTCACGCATTGGCATGGTCCTTCCGGTACCGCAGCGCCGCCAGAAGCCGCTGCTGGCCGTCCATCGAGGGCTTGCCGTTCTCGCCCAGCACTTCGCCGCACAGGAACGCCTTCCAGCGAGCCAGCGCCATCGAGGCTTGGACCTCCAGCTGCAGCGCGACGGCCTCGATCTTGTTGCCGCTGATCAGCAGTTCCGCGATGGTCAGGTCCTCCGCCGGCGTGAATGCCGGGGCCATCTTTTCCAGGTGCTTCACGATGGCCCGCTCGGGCAGGCTCAGTGCACCCCAGGGGCGATCGGCAGTCTGCGGCTTGGCGGCGGCTGGAGCTGCGAAGGGCCGTGCCGCGGGCTTCTTGATCGGGTTTTGAGCGCGGGTCGGTTTCGGGGGTACAGGCTTAGCAATCGCTGGCGCTGCGTTCTTTATCGGCTCCTGCACCGGTGCGGTCTCGGCGGGAGTATCGACCTTGGCTACAACTTCTGGAAGCGTCAGGCCGTGGTCAGGCTGCAAGCGGATCTCGACCGGCGCCGGCGATCCCACATACTGCGTTCCCTGGTCGGCCTCACTGACGAACAGCTTGCGGCCCGTGGCCTCCTCAAACTCGGTCAGCGCGTTTGCCAGCAGAGCGAGGGCGGTCCCCTCCTGCATCAGCTTGTGGGCGCGGTCGGTGATCTCGGTGACGGTCATGCTTGAGAAATGGATGCTCACTGTCGGGTTCCTCTTGGTGGGGTTGGGGTGGTGGGTGGCCATAGGTCAGCCTCCGATCATTTTGCGGCGCCTGGCACGACGCTGCTCTGGGGTTTCGGCTGGTGCACTAGGCGTGCCTGCTGCCGGTCGCGCAGACTTGGCATTGGCAAGATCGCTCATGCCTGCGGTGAACCAGGACCAGCGGTTCGGCATGAAGCCCGGAGACTTGCTGCGTTGCTTAGCGAGCATCTCCCGGATTTTCGCATCCTGCTCTGATCTGCTCAGGCCAAGAGCATCCCATTTCGGCAGTTCCTGCAGGTCGTTGGTCGTGCCGGTCCATCGGCCCTCAGGGGTCACGCCCGCGGCGCTGCATCCCATGAGGGTGAGGACCTCCTCCCTTCTGCTGTCCTGCCCCTGATCGACGACGTTGGCATCGCTCGCGCGCAGTCGTTGACGGTTCCCTGACGGTTCCTGACGGTTCGGCGGAACGGCGGTTCCGGGTTTAGTGCAGTCACGTTCCGGGTTTTGTGTCGTGACGTTCCGGGTTTTCGTCTCATTCCCGGTTTCTGGTTCCGGGTTTGATGTTCCGGGTTTCAGCATCATAATCCGGTAAACATTCTTGCCGCCTCGGCCGCCGCCGGTCTTGATCGTGATCCATCCCGATGCTTCCAGACGGCGGACGATGCCTCTCGCCCCGCGCTCGGTGACGCCCGTCTTTTCCGCAATACCAACCATGCTCGGATAGCAGCTGCCTGCGTCGTCGGCCCAATCAGCGAGGGCCAGCAGTGTCAGACGCTCGGTGGGGTCCTTCGGCCCGTTATCCCAAACCCATGACATGACCTTGATGCTCATGATCCTACTCCGACCAAACGGTGTTGGTGGAGAGGGCGCAACGACAACGGGCAGTGCCGGTCTGTCCCATGCGCTGCTTGGCGACGCCTATTTCCAGCTTGCCGCGGGCGGCCTCCATATCGAGGAGCCAGTCGGCATACTCGTCTTGGTCGTCCTGGTCCGGCTCCTCCTGCGCGAGGTAGTATTCCGGCCGGTAGCAGAACAGCACGCTGTCGGCGTCCTGCTCCAGCTGGCCGCTCTCGCGCAGGTCGGACAGGACCGGGCGCTTGTCCTCCCGGCTCTCGATCGAGCGGGACAGCTGCGACAGGGCCAGCACCGGGATGTTGAGCGACATGGCCATGCCTTTGAGTGCGAGGCTGATGTTCGTGACCTGCTGGTAGCGGTCCTTGCCCTGGGCCTTAAGCAGCTGAGCATAGTCCACGATCAGCAGCCGCAGGTTGGGGGTGGCGCGGGCGATCTGGCGGACGCCGCCGACCAAGGCGTCGACGTTCGAATAGGACCGCGACAGGAAGGTGATGGGCAGATTGCCGACTGATCGGCCGAGCTCGACCACGGCCCGCATTTCGTCCTCGGTCATGTCGCCGCTGCGCATGTTCACATAGGGCACCGCCCGTCCGTCGCGCGCCGTAGCCTCCGACAGCGCCCGCTGCGCCATGGCAGCAGGGGTCATCTCCAGCGAGGCGATGGCGACCCCATGCCCCGCCCGTGCGGCGTTCAGCGCCATCGTCAGCGCCACCGCGGACTTGCCCATGGCCGGGCGCCCGCCGAGGAGGGTCAGCTCGCCAGGATAAAGGCCCGGGATGATGTCATCGAGCGCGGGGATGCCGAAGCGCACGAGGTCATCGTTGTTGCCCTGATAGGCTTCTACAGACTGAGCGATTGCCTCGGTCACCGCCGCCAGCATGGAGGTGGGCCGATCTGCCTGGCTTGCGAACTCTGCAGCCACGATCTGCCGCTCTAGCTGCAGGGCTATATCGCGCGCCGGCGTGTCGCCGCGCAGCAGTCCAACCTGGGCTTCCGATATGGCTGCAGTCAGGGCGCGCTTGCGGGCATGCTCTGCCAGCATCTCGGCGATGCCCTGTACCACATCCCGGCGGCCGGAAAGGGCGTTCGAGAGCATCCGCGTCAGGTATGCCGGGCCACCTACTTCCTCGAGGTCGCGCGAGCCCTGCAGGTCAGCCTTAAGGGTCAGCGGGCTGACCAGATCACCTCGGTTCGCGCGGGTCTCGATCAGATCGTAGATCTCGGCGTGCAGCGGATGGTAGAACAGCTCCGCGCCCCCTGCCCTCATGACGATCGGCGTCAGGCGGTCATTCATCAGCAGAGCCCCGAGGAGCTGCTGTTCCGCTTCGAGAGAGTGGTGCCCGGTGTCCGGCCGGATGGCGGTGACGACGTTCATTCTGCTGCCTCACATTTCTTCCAGACCTGCTCGGCGTCGAGGTCGCCCACGCTGCGCCAGTGGTCAGGCTGGGGGGTATGGTTCCAGACCTCGCCGCGGCTCACGCGCGCCAGGGCGGCAAGGGTTTGTTCCTTGGTGGGGCCCGGGCGGCTCATTCGGCACCCCCACCCACGATCAGGGCGCGCAGCTGGCTGTCCGTCAGCGGCAAGGATTCGATCTCGACCACGGTCGCTGCGGCTTCGCCCCACATCTTCACGGCCCGGGCGTCGGCCACTTGACAGTCGTCCGTCCATGCGACGCGGTTCAGGCCGTCCTTCACCGCTTTCAGCAGGTTGTCCCCGTCCGGCTTCTGGACGTGCCAGTTGCCCATGGCCGCGGCGCGGCGCTTCTTCGACCAGCTGGACGCAGGCTCGAAGATCGCGGTGATTGTCAGGCGCACCGGCCCTGTCAGGGGCTGGGGAAAGGCCGCCATTCCATGCTGGCGCACCACGTCCTCGAACCGGGCATTGGCCGGGTCGTTGACTGTGACGGCACGGCCGAGGCGGGCGTTGTAGAACCCCCTCGCCCGCTTCTTGGCAAATGGCTTGCCCGGGATGGTGATGACCACCTTCATGCCCTGATCCGGCCAAGCGCCACAGCCAGGCGCTGTCGCACATCAGCGGTCGCAATCGACTTCGGACCCACGCAAGGGCAGGGCTGCAGGGCAACGCGGAGCCCATGCACCTCGGACAGTGGGATACGGATGACTGCCATCCCCTCCTCAACCTTTACAGATCCAAGCGCCTCTGGAACCGACATCACCGGTCCTCGCGCACGAGAACCGCGGCGGTGCGCTTGGCGCTGTCGATGACGTCGGCGATCTGCTTGCGCGCGGTGGCGCGGCAGCCCTTGCCCATGGCCAGCTGCGTAAGGGCCATGACGGCCTCGCCGCCTTCGGCCGCAAGCTCGCCGGCGGACTGCATCAGGCAGGCTGCGTCCTGCACCTCGGGCAGCGACTGCATGAGCCAGCGGCGCACGGGCTGCTCGCCCACGGCGTCCTCCAAAGCCATGATCTCGATCAGCGGCCAATCCAGCTGGCCGGACTGACGCTTGGAGATCGAACCCTTGGAGATGTCGTGCCCGAGGCGGGCGCCGATCATGGCGGCAGCGGCATCGAAGCCCCCGGCCTTCTCGATCAGGTTGGCCATGAAGGCGCGGATTATCCCTCGTTCAGACATGAATTCCTCCGGAAACCGCGTTTCCTTTTTTGACCGTCGGGCCCGTGGCATCAGATGATGGGTGGAGCCGGTGGGGTTCTGAGTGGAGTGTGTGACGTGGCATCGGTTTCACCTGCGCCTTGGTCGGGCGGGTTGCGGATGGTGGGGAGTGCGGAGGCGCAGCAGGGGTTAGGCCGCGCTCTCCGAGGGACGCGCAGGCGGATTCCGGGCCATGTAGGCCCGGATGCGCTCTGCGGTATCCAAGGTGCAACCATTGCCATTCTTCAGGCGCCCGTAGAGGCGTCCGTTCGAAACGGCCCGGCTGATAATAGTTGCCGGAGACAGCCCGCAACGCTCTGCGTGCGCCTCGACTTCGCTGATAAGTTGACTGGTGCTCATGCGCTTATAAGGGGATATTTGTCCCCATGATGTCAAGGGACAATTATCGCCTATCGCGACCTTGGAGTGACGATTATCCCTTAGGGATGATGAAAACGTTCAGAGACGCCTTGCTTGAGCGTGCTGGAGGGGCGGGAAAGCCTTCCCTGAGGGCTGTCGCCGATGAAACCGGCGTGTCTTACGAGCAGCTGAAGAAGGTTCGCCAGGGTAAGTCTCAAAGCACAAATGCTGAGGATGCCCTTAAGATTGCTTCCTTCTTTGGGATGACCCTCAACGAATTTCTAGATGATCAGATGGCAGAAGACCGAGCTGCTGTTGTCGAGACATACAACTCTCTATCACCGGAAGAGCGCCAGCTCCTCCGAGACGCTGCAAACGGGCGTGCCGGTCGGAGCCGTGGGGCATCTTGATGATTGCCTGCAACTCTAGGAGCACCTCTTTCACACTCAATTCAGCTTCTACCGTCATCACCCACCAAGAAGAACATAACGAGAACATAGAGCAGCACGCACCGTTCTGTCTACCCGCTAGGTTTAGCATTTCGCAGGTCAGGGACCGCATAACGAGCATAACGGCGCAATATGTTGTGCGAAAGCGTCTGCTTATCAAGATGTGGGGTTAGTCATGCCTGATGATGTGCAGTGGGCCAACATTCGGCCTAACAGTAATTTGCCGGTAGAGATCTATGCTATCATTGGTCAGATGATTGTTCTGCATAGCCATCTAGAAGAGGCGCTGCGGCACATCATCTATGCTCTCGCTGGCGTTGACAGTGCCATGGGGCGCACCGCGATACGGGCGCCTCGATTGTCAGACCGTTGGACGATGATCGAGGACCTGGCGGAGCAGCGGGGATGCACAATTGATGCTCTGACAGCTGAAAACTTCATACATGATCTAGCCCGGATTTCGGATTTTCGGGATTACCTAGCTCACGGTGTGTTCTATCGGGACGCATCTGGGAACGTGTACTGCCGCAAGGTTCGTGGAAAATGGGTCCCGCCAAGCAGCAACAAGCCCGTCAAGCATGCAAAGGTACCGGCAGCCTATGCTGTTACGGTAGAATAGACGGCACGAGTGTGTGCTATCACCGAAGTTGCATATGAGGCTGCTCGGGACCTTCATCGAGACATCGTGGAGCAGCTTCGAGCGCAGCTTGTATAATATCGACGAGCGCCTCTTCAGGCATGCCATAGGTGCGTATGAAGTCGATATGTAAATCAGCGGCCTCGGCGGCACCATTGATCATGGCCCTTGTGATCGGGACTTCTGGTTCTGCAGTCCTAGTGATCTCGCACTGGCCAAGGCTGGCTACTGTTTGTCCTACAAAAGCCACTCGAACCACCCATCTGCGTATAATGCAAAGGCCAAAGAAAAGAGGCTGAACGCAACTGCAGCCAGGCTCACTCGATACGCCTGAAGTGATCGCTGATAGCGCAATTGCGCCTCCGCGAGCTCTGCTTCTCTCCCTGGCCACCCTGGCTCGTATATCTGATCCTGCACTTGCCTTCCCCCACCCGCTTCGGCGGGCTTATTCATGCGCCACGGCCTGGCGCTGACAGAGGCAGGATAGCGCCCCCGAATCAGCGGCACAACATTTACGGGATATTTATCCCCTTTAACGTTGACAGGGATATTTGTCCCCTTTAACTTCATCTTCACAGGACGCGACACACGAGCCGTCCGCCGAGATGGAGAACCCCCATGCACCAGACGAATTACCAAGAGGATGATCGAGACGGCTGCTTCTTCTGCGGCGTGGCCAGCGCCTTTGCTATCTGGGCCGTCTGCATGGCGATCTTCGGGATGATCTGGCTCCTGACCAGTGATGCCTTCGCCGCGTCCGCCGATCGCCCTGCCCTATGCGCCCAGTACTACGGCGGCGAGGTCGCGGCCTGCATCGCGGAGATGGGACAGTGACCGACCGAGCAAGAGACAATGGCGGATCGGCTTTTCCGAACCCTTCGCTGGCCGATGACAGCTATCGAGCGGAACCTGGCGACATGGGCATGACCCTGCGCGACTGGTTCGCGGGGCAATGGGTTGCCGCTGGCCATCACAGCAACCTTACAGAAAAGGAGGCCGCTCGGCAGGCATACGACTTTGCCGATGCCATGATCGCCACTCGGAAAGGCGGTCCAGCATGACCCTCCTCGGCAAGGACAAGTGCGCCAACGAGCTGCTGGGCAAGCTGATGACCCAGAACCTCGTGCTGCAGCAGCTGCTGAAAGAGCGTGGCGAGGTGAAGAAATGAACCGCACCCCCCTGCCCCCGGTCCTCTACCTGGTGGCCCGCGACTATGGCCCGCTCGGGATCGGGAGCCCGGACATCACCCCGAACCGCGACGAGGCGTACGACCAGTTCACCTGCGCGACCGATGCGGGTGAGCCGGTCGGTGTCTGGCAGATCACCACCGCCGACGGCCTGCCCGCTGGCATCACCGATGTCACCGACGCCTTCGAACGCGAGTTGCAGGACGTCTGCATCGCCCGCGATCTGGATTGGCCGACGGTTCGCCGTCTCGAAGACAACCCCGCCCTGAAACTCGCCGCCGAGTAAGGAAAACCCTACCATGAATGACATGAACAACACCCCCGGCACGGGGCTGATGCTCCCTGCCGGAACGGATCTCGCTGCGCTGTTCAAGGACGGTACCGGGATCGACCCACTGATCGCCCGCATCGAGGCGGAGGTCCGCGCCCACGTCCCCGACACCAGCACCAACAAGGGCCGCGAGGCGATCAAGTCGCTGGCCTACAAGGTGAGCCGCTCGAAGACGATGCTGGACGATGCCGGCAAGGCGCTGAACGAGGATGCCCGCAGGCAGATCAACCTGGTCGACGCATCTCGCAAGAACATCCGTGATCGTCTCGACGCGCTGCGCGATGAGGCCCGCGCCCCGCTGGTGGCATGGGAGGAGGCCGAGGCCGTCCGCCAGGAGCGGAACAAGCGGCTCCTGACGCAGCTGGCCAACCACGGCATGACCGGGCTGGAGGCATCGGCCGACATCATCGCCAAGGCGGCGCAGATCAAGGGCATCGTCCTGCCCGACGACTTCGGCGACGACCGGGATGCGGCCGAGGGCGCCCGGGCCGCCACCATGGACGCGCTGCGCAACATGTTCGTCGCGGCCCAGAAGCGTGAGGCCGAGGCGGCGGAGCTGGAGACGCTGCGCCGGGAAGCCGCCGAGCGTGCTGCCGCCGACGAAGCCGCCCGGATCGAGCGTGAGCAAGCCGAGGCAGCGCGCCTGGCAGCCGAGCGCGCCGAGCAGGACCGCAAGGACGCCGAGGCCCG
>NZ_VDDD01000130.1 GCF_006151785.1 Paracoccus marcusii | reverse complement strand
CGGTGTCTTTGAACGCGGTGGCCGCAAGGCGCCGGTGATCGATGAGGATCAGGTCCGGGATCTGCATGCCAAGCGCGGAGAACTGGCGGTGGCCGACTCTTTTTTGGAACGAAAGCTGAAGCCCTGGGGCGGGAAGTGATGAGGCATTGGAACGCCATTGGTCCGAGAGACGATACCGAACGGCATGGTCGAACGCGACCATCCGGACCTGTCGATCGGCCGGCAGTGCGCTCTGCTACAGGTCCCTCGTTCGTCGTTTTACCATATGCCGCAGGGTGAGACGGACCAGAACCTCGCGTTCGCCATGGACCTCGAACCAGGGGCGGCCACATGGCGCACTGCGGTTGATCGACGTGCGGTTCCTCGACACGCCTTTCCTTGGCGTCCGTCAGATGACCTGGCACCTGCGCAGTTGCAGGGACCGGGGCCCCAGTGGGGCCGCGCAAGCCCGAAAACGGCCACAAGGTGAACGAAAAGCGCATACGTCGGCTTATGCGCCTTATGGGTCTGATGCCGATCCACCAGAAGCCCAACACCAGCCGGCCAACGAAGGGACGCAAGACCTACCCCCTATCTGGCTCGCGCGGCCTGCGTGTGGCCCGGCCAAATCAGGTCTGGTGTGTGGACATCACCTATCTGCCGATGCGTCGCGGCGCTCGGCATGGCCTCGGACCGGTGGCGGCTCATGCCTCGCTCTCCCTGGTGGCGATCATGGACTGTCACACCCGCATGGTCTTGGCGTGGCGGATCTCGAACATCGAGCCATGGTCCGCCACTGGTCCGAGGACCATGGCGAGGGGACGCCGACTTCTGCGTCGAGGCGCTGAACGAGGCCATCTATCGGTTCGGACCGCCGGACATCATGACCATGGAGCATGGTCGCGCCATCGGTCCAAGCGGCCAGTGGTCTGCTCACTGACAGGAGAAGCAACGCAACCCGATCAGCAGGAGCAGATCAGAGCTTAAAAAGCGCCAGATCCTGTCAAAAGAATGGAGAGCACATCAGTGAAGGAAAAATTCCGTAGCAGATCAGCAACCCTGGCCCGCCATATTTAACGTGTTGAACGTATTATCTCGGCGGTAAGGAAGTTGCGGCAGCATTTAACGATCAGTGGAAGATGAACTTAGCAATATCAATTCATACGGTCGACGATGGAAATGCATCCCGATCGAAGCCACGCACAAGGCTGCAAGCCGTGCTTCCTGAATGCGTTTAGCTCTTCCTGTAATCCTTCAGCAGCCGTATCGCCTGATCGACCTTGGACTCTATCAGCTTGTCCAGAAAGGCGGGCGCCGACATGGCGGACCTGCTTTTCATCGGAGGCACGTGCTTTGCGGCCTTCGATTTTGTGTCTGATTTGGGTCGCGCGCGCGTGGTGTTCTTTCGGATCGTCGCCATTGATCAAGCCTTGGTCTGTGCAGCGTCTGAACCGGAACCCCCGCCTGATGTTCCAGGAGAAGGATTTTAATCTGAACCGGAGCGGGAGGAACGTCGAGCTGACGGTTATTGCGTTCCGCACCGCCGCCCTGACTTGCATCTTGTCGCGACGTTGCTTTCTCTCCTGTTACCCACCACGGCCTGTAGGTAGGCCGTTCTATTAGGAACCTCAGATCGGGTGCACTTCCAAGCGTGGCTTGATCCGCCATCGCATATTTTTCCCGTGAAAGCGTACCTGTTATCGAATGCTTTTCATTGGCCTGTACGTACCTCCACAAGATGAACACCTGATGCGTTCCACGAGATTGATTATGGCCTGCAATCTGAAGTTGGCGCTTGTCGGCATGTTTCGGAACGCGTTGAGAGCGTCACGACCGGGGTGTTACACCGGTCCCAACGCTTCGGCGCATCGCAACAGCTGATTGCCCATTGCCAAGGTACCTGTACCCGAAAATGGTATGCTCCTCGCAGTCATCACGATTTGATAGTTTCGGCCTGAATCAACAGTGAATATTTGATGCAATCGGCCGGATGGTGCCAATGCTAATTAAGTTCAGCCACAGACTGACTGTCGACCGAAGTTTGGATAGCTAAAATCAGTTCTCCGTAAATTAATCTGCAATTGATGCGGCCGCTGCCCGAATAGTTTGCAATATCTTAGGCCAGAGCGCGGCACGCTGAGACTGCTTACAATAGAGCGACAAATAATTTGCAAAACGTACGACAGTTTCGATTTTTGGAGCAACGTCCTTCCAATGACGTCCGACACGTCGCTTTAGGATAGACAAAGCGATCACAATTGATCGCAGTGTCGTGGGTGTCTTGACCTTACAACGGTGGGAAGCGCTACCTAGCAACGCGGTGATGGAGAATACCGCGAAATGAATGAACGGTTGAGTGAGGTGCGGGTTATAGGGCCGCGCGCTACCTGGGTGATTGATGATCGATCGTGAATTGCGCGACCGGTTCGTGGCCGCGGGCGTGCCCGAAACCCAGGTTGATCCCATCCTCTCCTATTTCGACCTTTATGGTGGGGCTGCCGAAATCACCTCAGAGGAAGAATATCGGAATGCGGCTGCCATTTATCTGACGCTGGATGGACATCTGGCGCCTGACGATGCGCACAGCGCCGTTGCCCGCTATGTCATCCATCTTGGGGTGCGGTTGGCTGAGTGGGATGGCAAGCACACCGTACCAAGCGTCCTGCGGTGACCATAAAGCCCATGGGCGCCGTCGCTTCGTCGTCTGATGCATGGTAACGATTTCGCCATCACCGGCGCAAATGTGCCGAAAAATACAATCGTGAGTTGATTGGTTAACGGTGTCTTGCTACGCCGAACCTTCGTGGCGCTGGTCGAGCAAAGCCGACCACCGACTGACAACAACCCGATTGCAAAGGTTGCACGCTTGCCTGTCCAAACTCCGCACCCCCCTGCAATCCGCAGACATGCGCCACGGCGACAGCCCTCCATGACGCAGACTGCCGGGCAGTTCCGGGAAAGGCCGCATTCGCGGACCCGTCTGCCCCTTCGTACCTAGTGCACATTCATGTCTGAGCCGACACCGCGATCCGCGGTGTCTCTTCATCATGCCCGGACCATGGGCTGGACACAGGACACATCATGCCGACGACCTTCAACTGGATCTCTCTTGGAACGCCCCGCAACGCCACCGGCGGCATCGTCACGGTCGACCCGTCAGAGATAATTGCCGGCGCAGAAAACGCATCCAGCCTCCTGACCGCCGCGTCCGGTTCGGGGCCCCGGGTGTTCGGTTCGCAAGGCGCGCCGCTCTACAACAGCATCACCTCTGCAACAATGATCAATCGCAGCGGCAGCGACAATGCGCTGGACACGGATACGGCCGTCGGCACATTGGCGGATCGCTTTACGACCAACATTGGCGCCGGAGTCCAGACCTTCAACTTTGACGCCTTGGTCAATTACAACGGCACCGTGACCTATGCGGATGGATCGACCGCGTCGAACGTGACGCTGCTGGTGGTGCAGGCGGAAACGGGCGAACTGTTTCTTGCGCCGCCGCCGGCCACGGGTTCGAACGCGGCGTTGACGCTCAAGCCGATCCAGTCGATCCGGCTGGATTCGGTGGCGAATAATGACGTCAACTTGTTGATCGACCGCCAGCTTGGGATATTCGACGATGGATTTGTCGATGGCACGGCCGGCGCCGACGTGATCGGTCCCAGTTATGTAGAGCCTGCCGCCGGCGGCTCCGACCGGATCGACGGCAATGACGGGCTGACCAGCGCGGGCACCAATTTCAACGATGACCGTATCCGCGCGGGCGCGGGCAACGACACCATCGACGGCGGTCTTGGAAACGATCTGATCGACGCGGGCGAGGGCAACGACCTGGTCAACCTGACGGGGGTGTTCGGCAACGACACCATCACCGGCGGCGCGGGCAGCGACACGCTGTCCGGGGCGACGCTGACGGCCGCGTCCACCGTCACATTCAACGGCGGCTCCGGCACCTTTGCCAGCGGAGGCAGCACGGCCAGCTTCAACACCATCGAGGCCGTCACCACCGGCGCCGGCACCGATACGGTCACCATCAGCGGGACCGCCGCGGGAAGCTTTGCCACGGGCGCCGGGGCGGACACGATCACCGCGGGCGGTTCCGGCGCGGATACCATCAATGCGGGCGACGGCGACGACCTGATCAACTTGACCGGGACGTTCGGCAGCGACAACATCACCGGTGGCGCCGGCAGCGACACGCTGTCAGGGGCCACGCTGACTGGCGCGTCCACGGTCACGTTCACCAACGGCACCGGCACCTTTGCCAATGGTGGCAGCACGGCCAGCTTCAATACCATCGAGGCGATCACCACCGGCGTGGGGGCCGATACGGTTAACGCGGCCACCAACACCTCGGCCGCCAGCTTCGCCCTGGGTGCGGGAAATGACAGCTTTATCGGCGGCCTTGGTGCCGAGACGATCGATGGCGGGGCGGGCGACGACACGATCGTCTCGGGTGGCGGTGCGGATGTCGTCAACGCGGGGGACGGGCAGGACCTTGTCGATGCAGGTGAGGGCAACGACTATGTCGATGCAGGGGCCGGAAACGACACCGTCGCCGGCGGTGCGGGCAACGACACCCTGCTGGGTGGCACGGGCGACGACCAGCTGAGCGGCGGCAGCGGCGACGATAGCCTGCTGGGGGGCGCCGGCAACGACGTTCTTCTGGGTGGCGACGGAAATGACTATCTGGACGGCGGCCCTGGCGCCGACACCTTGACCGGTGGCGCGGGCAACGACGTCTTCGTCGTGTCGAACGGCGATCTCATCACCGACTTCACGACCGGCGACCCGGCCAACAACGACAGCGTGGATCTGACGGCCTTCTACAACGATGACAACCTGGCGATCATCAATGCGCAGCGGGTGTCGGCGGGGCTGACACCCTACAACTCCGCCTTGGGCTGGCTCAGGGCGGACCAGGCCGATGACGGGGTGCTGAACAGCATCCGGACCGATGCGGGCTTTGCCGAAAACGTCACGCTGAGGATCCAGAACGGCGGAACGGCGGTGACGGCGGCGCAGCTGACCGAAGGCTCGACCTCTGTGCTGTGCTTCGGGTCGGACGCGCTGATCCAGACGGTGGACGGTCCCGTGCCGGCCGGTGCGCTGAAGGTGGGCGACATGGTCATGACCCGCGACAACGGCGCGCAGCCCATCCGCTGGGTCGGTCAGCGCGTCATCGATGCGGCCGCCTTGGCGGACCGGCCCGCACTTGCGCCCATCCGCATCCGCGCCGGCGCCCTGGGCCAGGCATTGCCCAGCAGCGACCTGATCGTCTCGCCACAGCACCGCATCCTGGTGCGATCGAAGATCGCCACGCGCATGGTTGGCGCGCCCGAGGTCCTGGTCGCCGCCAAGCAGTTGATGGCCGCCGACGGCATCGACGTGGCGGACGATCTGGCCGAGGTGACCTATGTCCACTTCCTGTTCGACGACCACCAGATCGTCCTGTCCAACGGGGCGGAGACCGAGTCGCTTCACACCGGACAGGAGGCGCTGAAGGCGGTCCCCGTCGAGGCGCGTGCCGAAATCCTGGCCCTGTTCCCGGATCTGGCCGATGGAACGTCGCGTGCGGCCGTGCGCCCCATGCTGACCGGGCGGCTGGGACGAAAGCTAGCGGAACGCCATGCCCGCAACAGAAAGGCGCTGGTCGCCTGAAGATCGGAAAGCCGTGCCGATTCTTGGCCCGCCTTTTGCCCAACTTGAGGGGTAGGTTTGCATAGTCGCCGCCGGGCGTGGCGTCGGCCCGCGGGGCAGGGTTGTCTGACCAGGGACGTGGCTGCACTGTAATCGTGGTATCTGGTCAGGCGAACCGGAGGGCATCCGATCGTCAATGCATCGCGGCCGAACTGACGCTGCGAAGCGGTTGCATCGTGCCGGCAGATGTCCGACGATAGCGGCGTCGTCTGACGTGACGCGGCGGCTTTGGTGGCGAGGATTTGCATGACCCGGTTCGATCGGCCTTTCGGGACCATGCCCGACGTACATCTTCATGATCGACGCGGGGCGGGTCGCGGTCTGCCGACGTCCGGGATCGATCTGCAGGCTGCCAGGCCAGCCTTCGGCCATGCCGATCAGGTTCCCGTGGGCAGCTTTCGCTTCGTCGCGCTGGACGTCGAGACGGCGTGCAGCGACGCGGCAAGCATCTGTCAGATCGGCTTGGCCTGCGTGCAGCCGGATGGCGAAATCCAGACGTTTTCGATGCTGGTCAACCCCAGGTCGCGATTCGACTCGTTCAACATTCGTCTGCACGGCATCGGTCCGGACCATGTGGCGCAGGCCCCCGGCTTTGCCGAGGCGCTGGAGATGCTGCTGCCTCTGCTGACGCGCCATCAGCTTGTGCAGCACAGCAATTTTGACAAGCAGGCGATGAATGCCGCCTGCCGGACCTGCGGCCTGAACGTTCCCGATCTGCGCTGGCCAGCGGCAGCGCTGCGTCGGGTCGCGGCAGGCGGTCGATCAGCGTGGCGCCGGAATCGGCCAGCAGGTGATTGACCTGCCCGGCGGAAAAGAAGCCCGGCACCGGCACCACGCGGCACCCGGCCAAAGTCGCGGCCAGATCGGCGATGACATAGTCCAGCCCGACAAGGCGCAGACCGACCGTCCGGGGCCCGCCCGCGAAACCGGCGGCCGCATGACCGACGGCACGGGCAAGGCCCGCCCAGCTGATCGTGCGGTCACCGTCACGGAACGCGATGGCGTCGGGCCGCTGGCGGGCATGGCGGGCGAGGGCGTCGAAGATCGGGATCATCGGGGGGAGACCTTGCTGAAGCTGCGGGAGGGGCGGGGCATGAAGCGCAGCGGTTCGGACCGTTCGGCCAGCGCGCAGACCCAGGGGTTCGTGTCGTAGTAGCGGCCCCAGCAGGCCGCATCGGGCAGGCATTCCGCCCGCGCCGGTGCCAGCGCCAGCAGCGGCACGCCGGTACGCTGCAGCATCGCGACCAGGGCGGTCGTGGCCGTGAACAGGCCCCAGCTTTTGCCCTGCAGGCGGCCCTCGGCGGCGATGGCCTCGATCAGGGGCAGGGTGGCGATGGGGCGGGGGCAGGCCATCGACACGACCTCCAGGATGTCGTCGTCGTGAACCGCGCGGCCGCTGCGTTCGGACAGCAGCTGCGCCACCGGCCGGTCCAGATAGACCTGTGAAAAGAACCCCGCCGCCGCATCGCGCAGGCCCGCCGCCCCCAGCACCGCGCCCGAGGCCGACCGCGCCACCGCCAGGGGAACCGCGGACAGGGTCATGCGGGCGTCGAAGGCGTCATGGAAATGGCCTTCGATCATCAGGGCCGCGGCCTGCCAGCCGGGGTCCAGGGGCTGCAGGATCTGCATGTGCATGGCGTCGTCGGACAGGTGGCGCAGTGCATGCATGGTGGGGCCTTTGCGTGGTTCGTGCCCCTGATCTGACGGGCAAAGCTTGCAGCAGGCTTACAGACAGGGAAGCCATCATCACGACGCCGTGATGCGTTCTTTTCCGTTGATCCGGCTCCCCCGTCCCGCCATGTCTTGGCGGAACGAAGGGAAATCGGATGCGTGTGCTGCTGATCGAAGACGAGGCCGATATCGCCGATGCGCTGGTCCGGTACCTGCGGGCGCAGGGTCATGCGGTCGATCACGCGCCGGACCTGGACACCGCGCGCGCGGCCTTGGAGGTTGCGGGCTTTGACGCGATCCTGCTGGACCTGGCGCTGCCGGACGGGTCCGGGCTGGTGCTTCTGCGCGAACAGCGCCATCGCGGCAACCGCGTGCCGGTGATCATCGCCACCGCGCGCGACCAGATCACCGAACGCATCGCCGGGCTGGATGCGGGCGCGGACGATTACGTCGTCAAACCCTATGACCTGGCCGAGATCGAGGCGCGTCTGCGCGCCAATGCCCGCCGTGCATCGGGCGATCCGGCGACGGAAAGCCGGCTCGGCGGGCTGCGGGTGGACCGCGCCGGAGCCCGCCTGTTCAAGGACGAGACCGAGATCCGCCTGACCTCGCGCGAATGGGCGCTGTTCGACGCACTGCTGTCCGCGCGGGGCAGGGTGCTGTCCAAGCAGGCGCTGGAGGATCGCCTCTATGCCTTCGACGACGCCATCGAGGGGAACGCGGTCGAAGTCTATGTCTCGCGGCTGCGGGGTAAGCTGGGGGCCGATGCGATCCAGACGCGGCGCGGCCTGGGATACCTGATCCCGTGACGCGGCCCTGGTCCCTGCGCGGCAGGCTGGTGCGCCGGGTCGTGCTGGGGGCCTGCGCCGCGTGGCTGGCGGGGGTGGCGCTGGCCGCGACGGTGATCTCTCACGAGATGTCCGAGCTGATGGATGACAGCCTGGAGGCATCGGCCCGGCTGTCGCTGTCGCTGTACCGTGGCGCGGGTCAGGTCGGGACACTGGCCCCGGGCGACAGCGCGATCCGCATCATTGACGGGGGCGTGTCGGTGACCGACGCGCCCTGGGCGCCGGTCACCGCCGATGGCGGCCAGGACCTGCCCGGCTGGCGGGTGTTCCGCCTGGCCGATCCGGCGGGCGATCTGGTCGTCGAGGTCGGCCACACAACCGCCTGGCGCCGCGACGAGCTGCGCGAAAGCCTGACCTGGCTGGTGGGGCTGATGCTGCCGGTCCTGCTGGCCGCGCCTTTGGCGATCCGCGGGGCGGTCGGGTCGGCGCTGCGGCCCGCGACGCGCTTCGCGGGCGAATTGCGTCGGCGGTCGGCCCAGGACCTGTCCCCCGTCGCGACCCCGGACCTGCCGATCGAACTGGCCCCGATCCCGCGGGCGTTGAACGGCTATCTGGATACGATCCGCGCCCGGATCGATGCGGAACGCCAGTTCGCCACCAATGCCGCGCACGAGTTGCGCACGCCCATCGCCGCCGCGTCCGGCCAGGCGCAGCTGATCGCGGCGGGGCTGGCCGACGACGCGGCGGCGGGGCGGCTGGC
>NZ_VDDD01000129.1 GCF_006151785.1 Paracoccus marcusii | reverse complement strand
ACAGAAACCGCGGGATAAATCCGTCCGGGGAAAGGGGAACCTCGGACATCAGAGGCTTTGTGCAACAAAGCCCCGGTGACATAATCGTCACTCCTGTTCCTTCCTGGAAATTAAGGAGTCCCCGGACGAGGCATAGGCGCTTCGGCGCCTTGACCTTCCGGGGTCAGAGGCGGTTTAGCAGTATGAAACGGAAATATGCCGCATGAACCATCATGGCCTGAGAAATAGATCGTCATCCAAATTTAGCCAACGTCTTTTAAGTTTAATTAACGCCGATTCCCATTTGGCGCCTTTTACCTGGTGCGAAGATATTACCGCTTCTTTAAGCTTATTGTGTCAGAAAAAAATCACACAACGATAAGTTCACGTCGCCCTTTAATCTTTTGAATACGCCGATGCGCCAGGGGCAAAGGCTCTGCAAGCCCTTGACCCTGGAATGCAATCATAACCCGCAGATTGTCCGAAGAATTGTTTTCATCGTTTAAACGCAGCGGTACCCTTCTTGAGCGCGCCGAGACTGGGTCATCCGAATGTTCTGCACGCGCAGGTCGGTCAATCAGTCAGATCACGACTGCTTCTGCGGCTTCAACCCGAAGAACCGTCAAGCTTCGCGTGGCGCCTGTCCGATCGTTCCAGCCAAACTGTGCGCCTTCACTCAGACCCAGTAGGGCAACACCAATAGGTGTCAGGACGGAGATACGCTGTTGCGAGATGTCGGCATCTTCAGGAGACGTGAGAACAACGACTTTTTCCTCGCCGGTTGCCTCGTCTCGATAGGTGACGCGCCTGCCCAGGGAGACGACGTTCGCCGGCAGCTTGTCCCGAGAGACCAGACGCGCACGACCAAGTTCACCGAAGAGCCTATCGGCAAGTGTGGGGTTGCTCTGGTAAAGCCGCTGCCCCAGGGACTCGATCCTGTGGACGGTTGCTTGATCGAGGATGATCTTGGGCTGCCGACCGGGTCGGTTTCGAGAGTTCGTCATATGCTTGCTCACTTGTAGATCTGGTATGGGATCAAGGCGACCGGCAGGTCGCTTAGTTCTCGATGTTCAAAACGACGGTGACGTCAAACTTGCCGTCTGAGTGCAGAAGCGCAGCTCTGTCCAAAACCTTCAGCCCGATGAGGGTCGCTCCCAACACGGAAGCAAGGTCAATGACACCTTCAGTCTGAGAATTTGCTTCACAGGGATGCAACACGGCTGTCTGTGCGCCTCCGCCGCTTGACATCCACGTCACCTTGGTCCCGACCCTTACGATACCACCTGCCATTCCATCGGGAACGACAGCGCTCTTGTCGAGCTTGTGGCTTAGGTATCTGGAAATATACTCGCCCCGCCAAGGGGTCGTTCTCGCGCGCTCGACGGCCGCGATGATGATTGGAATGTCGGCAGAAACCAACGTACGGCCGACGTGATCCTCCGAGGCCAGCCTCGACGGATTGCCCTGCAACGCAACTGGTATATGAAGCATATCTCATTCGCCCTCTCACGCGATCCAGGGATCGCGGTGTCAATCTTTCAATACAGATGACGACCCCAAGCGGAAGGCGACGACGCGCCTACTCCGCGCGGGGGAACGGGCGGTTCAGAAGAGGAAACCGAACATGATGATCAGATACCAGCATGCCCTATGAGATGGCCGCGACGCTTGGGGAGGTCAAGTCGCATTACCCATTGCTCGCGCGTCCGTGCCTTATCTGCCACGCGCGCCACGATCAGTTGCGGCTGTGAGGGTTGCATCGGACCGCGTAATTTGCTGAGAGATTGCGCAGTTGCACATCCGCGCGCCACTTTCGAAGGAAAACGCCGCCATGAACAGCATGGATGAAAAGCTGCAGTCGGTTCTGGATCAGGTAATGGCGCGTAATGTCGGTGAGGCGGAGTTCCATCAGGCGGTTCGTGAGGTCCTCGAGAGCTTGGGCAGGGTTGTCGCCAAACACCCTCGTTACCTCGACGATGCACTCATCGAGTGGATCTGCGAGCCGGAGCGTCAGATCATTTTTCGTATCCCGTGGGTGGATGACCAGGGGCAGGTGCGGATAAACCGCGGGTTCAGGGTCCAGTTCAACTCTGCCCTTGGACCTTACAAGGGCGGTATCCGGTTTCATCCCTCCGTAAACGTCGGGATCATCAAGTTTCTCGGGTTCGAGCAAACCTTCAAGAATGCTCTCACAGGTCTGCCGATCGGCGGCGGCAAAGGGGGATCAGACTTTGATCCCAAAGGTCGCTCCGACGCTGAGATCATGCGGTTCTGTCAATCCCTGATGACAGAGCTGCACCGACATATCGGCGAATATACGGACGTTCCAGCCGGCGACATCGGCGTAGGCGGCCGCGAAATCGGCTATATGTTCGGCCAATACAAACGCCTGACCAATCGTTATGAGGCTGGCGTCCTGACGGGCAAAGGGCTGTCCTATGGGGGATCTCGCGCCCGGACTGAAGCCACTGGCTATGGCAACGCCTACTTCATCCAGTCGATGCTTGCCACCAAAGGGACGGACTTTGAGGGCAAGAGGGTCGTCGTCTCAGGCTCCGGAAACGTCGCTCTCTACAGCATTCAGAAGGTTATGGAGTTCGGTGCGACAGTCGTCGCATGCTCTGACTCCAGTGGGTACGTTGTTGACGATGCTGGGATTGATTGGGCTCTTCTGAAGGAAGTCAAGGAAGTTCGACGGCAACGGATCTCCGAATACGCGAAACTCAAGGGCAACGGCGCGTGTTTTGTGCCCCACGGTTCGGTGTGGGATGTTCCTTGTGATATCGCCATGCCGTCGGCGACCCAGAATGAACTTTCAGGCAAGGATGCAAAAGCGTTGATCGAAAACGGGGTCATGGCCGTGGGGGAGGGCGCCAACATGCCCTGCACACCCGAGGCCATCCGCATGTTCCAGGACGCCAATATCATGTTTGCTCCGGGAAAGGCCGCCAATGCCGGCGGCGTCGCCACATCGGCACTCGAGATGCAACAGAACGCCTCGCGCGATAGCTGGACATTTGCACAGACCGAGGCGCGGCTCGCATCCATCATGCGCGGTATCCATGACACCTGCGCTGAAACGGCCGACGAATACGGTGCCCCAGGAAACTACGTCTTGGGTGCCAATATCGCAGGTTTCGTCAAGGTCGCGGAGGCAATGCGGGCCTTTGGCGTGATCTGATCGAAAGTTCCGATACGCTGTTCACAACAGCTGATTACGGCTGAAGACGCGGTCAATGTTGTGACCGTGCCTTTAGCCAGGCTTTCGTGGGTTGCTCGAAAAAGCGATTTGATAGGCGTTCTTCTGATTGCCGACTGCCGGTAACATCACGAACTGTCCAGCAATTAACAGTCGCGTCGGAGACCCAGTATATTTTTTCGCGATCTGCTGACGATGTTGAGCCGACTGACAGGCCTAAAGCCGGCAATGCAGCGATTAGGGTGCTCTGCCCCCTGAAAACTGGACCGTTTGAAGCTGGAGTTTTCGGTTAACCTTCCCTGGCTGGGAGAGGAGCGGAGAACGATGAAAGCATCGAGGTTCACGGAGGCGCAAAAGGCGTTTGTCCTGAAGCAGGGCGAGGAAGGCACGCCGGTGGCCGAGGTCTGCCGCAAGGCGGGGATCAGCCAGGCGACCTATTTCAACTGGAAGAAGCGGTATGGCGGGCTGCTGCCCGACGAAATGCGTAGGCTGAAGGCGCTTGAGGACGAGAAACGTCGCCTGAAAAAGATCGTCGCCGACCTGACTTTGGATCGGGAAATGCTGCAGGACGTCATTCGGCGAAAGCTCGTTCGCCAGTAGGCTTGAACCGGTGGCGCCTGCTGGCTCACCCTGGTCGGATGCGCGAGCTGGTTCGCGGGATGTGCATCGATTGGGGCGCGTAGATACTCAGGGCTTGTGGTGCGCTGCAGTTCGACACCTCCACGTTCCACTACAAGTCCCGACGCACCGATCAGGCGGCCGTCGCACGACGGATCAAGGAAATCTGCGAAACGCGGGTGCGCTACGGATATCAGCGTGTCCACGTCTTGCTGCGACGAGAGGGATGGCAGGTGAACATCAAGAACACACGCTGGATTTACAATGAGTTGGGTCTGCAGCTCAGGAACAAGAACCCGAAACGGCGGGTGAAGGCCAAGCTGCGAGACGATCGCCAGGAGGCTGTCGGGCCGAACGATGTCTGGGCCATGGATTTTGTTCATAATCAACTCGCCCTGGGCAACAAGCTGCGGATCCTGACGATCGTCGACACGCATTCCCGTTTCTGTCCAGCAGCCGACCCGCGCTTCACCTACCGCGGCGAGGATCTGGTCCGGACACTGGAACGGGTCTGTGCCCAAGTCGGCTATCCCAGGACAATCCGGGTCGACAATGGCAGCGAGTTCATCTCGCGCGACCTCGACCTGTGGGCCTACGCCAACGATATCACCCTGGACTTCTCACGCCCTGGCAAGCCCACCGACAATGGCTTCATTGAGGCGTTCAACAGCAAACTCAGGTCTGAATGCCTGAACGCGCGTCGCCATTGCCGCTCGGACCAATGGCGCGACAATGGCAACTTCATGAGGCTTGCGGACGCACAGGAAAAACTGGAGACTTGGCGTAGGCACTACAACGAGGACCGACCCCACAGCGCCATCGGATATAACGTCCCGATCGCCCTGCATTATCCCGGCGGCGCAGCCAGCCCGTCGCCATGACCAAGCCGGAAAATTCCAGCAACCGGCGGTCCAAGGTTGGGGGGCAGTGCAATTCCGGTCAATCTCTGGTCGCAGCTGGATGAAAGGCGGGGGTCAGGTCACTTTGGGCATACGGACTGGGCTCGGATTGTGCCTGGTTGTAGGTCGACAGATGTTTGTTGCAGGCTCATCGAGGACGATTTCGTCTGAACGATCACACCGTAGCCGGCCATCGATCGAGTGCCATTTTGGCGATGGCGAGCAGTTCGTTGATCGTAGCGCCGTCGCGCGCCTGAACGGACATGCCTTCCATGACCGTATTGATGAATTTGCCTAGCACGGCCGGATCGGCATTGGCCGCAAGCTCGCCCTGCGCGGCGCCGCGTTGCAGACGCTCGATCAGGATGGCCTCCGCCGCGATACGTTTGTCGCGCAGCAGGCATTCGATGGCGGCGGACGCCGGCGACACGGCTGCCGCTGCCGAATACATGAAGCAGCCGGCCGGCGTTCCAGGTTCCGAGAACGATGACGCGGCTCGTTCCAGCAGGCCTTTGACGGCCTCGAAGGTGGACAATGCCGGATCGTTGATGGGTGCATAGAGGTGTACGCTGAACGTCGCGGCGTAGCGCTCGATCACCGCCGCGAACAGCCCCGCCTTGTTGTCAAACGCTGCATAGAGACTGGCGGCGGCGACACCAGTCTCTGCCACCAGATCGGCCATCGAAGTCGCCTCGTAGCCGCGCTGCCAGAATAGCCGCACCGCCTTGTCGAGCGCAGCATCAGTGTTGAACACGCGAGGGCGACCTGCGCCCCGACGGGCTTTCGTGTCTGTCATGTCTGCTGCCCGATATGGAATGATCGATAAATATCTTGAAATTGGTGGCTCATATCGATACAGAACGATCATTCAATAATCAAGGAGCGTTCCCATGAGCCGCATCGTTCGTATCCATGAATATGGCGACGCCAGCGTCCTCAAGATTGAAGATGTGGCAGTGGCCGCGCCCGCGGCCGACGAAGTGCAGATCGCGGTCAAGGCGATAGGTATAAACCGCGCCGAAGTGATGTTCCGCAACCATGCCTACCTTCAGGAAGCCGAGTTCCCGAGCCGCCTCGGCTACGAGGCCGCCGGCACCGTCGTTACGGTTGGCGCGGACGTGACCGGGTTTGCGGAAGGCGAAGCCGTCAGCGTCATCCCCCCGCTCGATATCGCGCGCTGGGGCACCTATGGCGAGGTCGCCAACGTGCCCGCCCGCCTTGTCGTCAAGCATCCGGCGGCGTTGTCGTTCGAGGAAGCGGCGGCCGTGTGGATGCAATATGTCACCGCTTGGGGCGCGCTGGTGGAGCAGGCGAAGCTCGGCGAGGGCGATTTCGTCATCGTCACCGCTGCTTCCAGCAGCGTCGGCCTTGCTGCCTTCCAGATTGCGCGGATGGTCGGCGCGACGGTGATCGCGACGACGCGTACCAGCGCCAAGCGCCAGGCCCTCCTTGATGCCGGTGCACATCATGTCGTCGCGACCGAGGAAGAGGATCTGGTCGCAAAGGTGATGGAGATAACCAATGGCGCAGGTGCGCGCGTGGTGCTCGATCCGGTCGGAGGCCCGTCGTTCGAGCCGCTGACCGCGAGCATGGCGCGAGGCGGCATCCTGCTCGAATATGGCGCGCTCAGCGGCGAGCCCACGCCGTTCCCGTTGTTCTCCGTGCTGGGCAAGAGCCTCACGCTCAAGGGTTATCTCTACAGCGAGATCGTCTCGGACGATGCCGCCCTTGATCGTGCCAAGGCGTTCATCGTGGCGGGACTGGAATCGGGCGCGCTCAAGCCGCGGATCGCGCGCACTTTCCCGCTCGACGCCATCCAGGACGCGCACCGCTTCCTCGAATCGAACGACCAGATCGGCAAGGTCGTCGTTACGGTCTGACCGGCAAACCTGGGGGAGCGAGCGATAGCTCCCCCCCTCCCGGACACAGGAGCGGACCCTCAGCGCCCATGCCCTCGTTGCATGTGGGGCAGGCTTGAGAGCATGATCGCTTCTCACCGCGTGCCAGACCTGTCTCAGGGCAACATGGGGGCTATGGCCATTGCATGTATCAGCGCGGAAATACATTCATCTGTTACCCCGACCGTGATGAAACAGGGGCCGCATGGGCGGATATGTCAGGAAGACTGAATTAAAGAGCAAGGATATTCACGCGACGACGCCGGCCACCGATCATGGGCATGCGGGTCCGCCCACTTGCGTGCAGGTTCGCGGCGCGCGCCAGAACAACCTCAAAAATGTTGACGTCGATGTACCGCGCGACGCCTTCGTGGTGTTCACCGGCATATCGGGCTCGGGCAAGTCATCGCTCGCGTTCGGCACCCTTTATGCCGAAGCGCAGCGGCGTTATCTGGAATCGGTTGCGCCCTATGCCCGTCGCCTGATCGACCAGGCCGGCGTGCCGGAGGTCGACGCGATCGACGGATTGCCGCCTGCGGTCGCGTTGCAGCAGCAGCGCGGCTCGGCGAACGCGCGATCCTCGGTCGGCAGCGTGACGACGCTCTCCAGCCTGGTGCGGATGCTCTATTCGCGCGTCGGCAAATATCCGCGCCATCAGCCCATGCTCTATGCAGAGGATTTCTCCCCCAACACGGTTGCGGGGGCTTGCCCGACCTGCCACGGCATCGGCCGCGTATATGACGCGACCGAAGAGACGATGGTCCCTGACGACAGCCTCACCATTCGCGACCGGGCGATCGCCGCTTGGCCGACCGCCTGGCATGGCCAGAACCTTCGCGATATCCTCGTTTCGCTCGGCTATGACGTCGATACACCATGGCGCGACCTGCCGAAAAAGGATCGCGACTGGATCCTCTTCACTGACGAGGCGCCGACGGTGCCGGTCTATGCGGGCCTGACGCCCGAACAGACCCGGACGGCCCTCAAGCGCCGCATGGAGCCGAGCTACCAGGGCACCTTCACCGGCGCGCGCCGCTATGTGCTGGAAACCTTCGCCAACACCAAAAGCGCGCTGATGAAGAAGCGCGTCTCGCAATTCATCGTCGGCCGCGATTGCCCGACCTGCGACGGCAAGCGCCTGAAGCGCGAAGCCCTGTCGGTCAAATTCGCCGGCCTCGACATTGCCGAGTTCGGCGACCTGACGGTGCTCAAGCTGAAGGACTTGCTGATGCCCGCCGCGCATGGCGAATATGGGGCAGTCTCCGACACCTCAAAGGGCCATGTTCTGGAAAAAGCGGCCCGCGAAGCAGCGGTCGAACAACGGGTCGCCGCGGGCGGCTCTGCGCACAAGAGCGCGCCCGACATACGCCGCACGCCAAATCTCTCCGACGAGAAGCAGATCGCCGCCCAACGCCTTGCCTGCGAATTGATCGAGCGGCTCGAGCCGCTGATCGATCTTGGCCTTGGCTACATCTCGCTCGACCGCAGCACGCCGACGCTCTCCTCTGGAGAGCTGCAGCGCTTGCGCCTTGCGACCCAATTGTCGTCACAGCTTTTCGGCGTGGTCTATGTGCTTGACGAGCCTTCGGCGGGGTTGCACCCCGCAGATGGCGAAGCCTTGCTGACTATCCTCCAGCGTCTCAAGGCGGCGGGCAACTCCCTGTTCGTCATTGAACATGATCTCGACGTGATCCGCCACGCGGAATGGATCGTCGATGTCGGGCCAGGAGCCGGGGATAAGGGCGGTGAAATCCTCTACAGCGGGCCGATAGGGGGGCTTGCCGACGTCGAGACTTCGATCACCCGCCGCTACCTGTTCGCAGAGCAGCCCCGCATTGAGCGCACACCGCGCGATCCCAAGGCATGGCTACGCCTGAAAGGGATCAGGCGTAACAATCTTCAAGGTCTCGACGTCGAGTTTCCCATCGGCTGCTTCACCGCTGTCACCGGCGTTTCGGGATCGGGCAAATCCAGTCTTGTCAGTCAGGCGCTGCCCGAGCTTGTCACCGAACACCTCGGCGGCTCCCCCGTGGCCGCGGAGGAGGATGGCGATCCGCTGCTCGATGTTGCGCAGAACGACACTGAAGGGCGCATTGTCGCAGGCATGGAGCATGTTCGCAGGCTGGTGCGGGTCGATCAGAAACCGATCGGCCGCACGCCGCGCTCGAACCTAGCCACCTACAGCGGCATGTTCGACCATGTGCGAAGGATCTTCGCTGATACGCCGCTCGCCCGCCGGCGACACTATAGCCCGGGAAGGTTCTCGTTCAACGTCGCGCAAGGCCGCTGCCCGGTGTGCGAAGGCGAGGGATACGTCATGGTGGAGCTGTTGTTCCTGCCAAGCGTTTTTGCGCCGTGCTCGACCTGTCATGGCTCTCGCTATAACCCGCAAACGCTCGAAGTCGAATGGAACGGGCGCAATATCGCCCAGGTTCTCGAACTGACGGTCGACGATGCGTGCGATTTCTTCGCTGGCGAGGCATCTGTGATGCGCTCCCTCGACGTGTTGCGGGAAATCGGTCTTGGCTATCTGAGGCTCGGTCAGCCGGCGACCGAGCTGTCTGGCGGAGAGGCGCAGCGCATCAAGCTGGCGACTGAACTGCAACGCGCTCAACGCGGCAACACGATCTACATCCTCGACGAGCCAACTTCGGGGCTTCACCCCTCCGATGCGGACCGGCTGATGCAACATCTGCAGGGCCTCGTCGACGCCGGCAATACGGTCGTAGTCGTCGAACATGACATACGCGCCATCACACAAGCGGATTGGATCATCGATCTGGGGCCGGGGGCCGGGGAAGATGGTGGCCGTATCGTTGCCAGCGGCGTCCCTGGGTAAGCGTCCGGTCTAACCGCTACCCGTTCCAGTGCCATGGCAGCAGTTCATCGATCTTGGTGATCTTGTAG
>NZ_VDDD01000128.1 GCF_006151785.1 Paracoccus marcusii | reverse complement strand
GCGCTGCGGGTGGCGCTGCGCGACGCGTCTGCCCACCGGTCGCCCAACGCCGGCTGGCCCGAGGGCGCGATGGCCGGGGCCCTGGACTGCCGGTTGTCGGGTCCGCGCGTCTATGCCGACCGGGTCGCGGACGAGCCGTGGCTGAATGCCGCTGCGCCCGACCCGGATGCGGCGGACCTGCGCCGTGGCATCGCACTGATCCGTCGCGCCACGATGGTCGCGGCGCTGCTGCTGGCCACGGCGGCGCTGCTCTGACGGATCAGAACAGCATGACCTCGACGCTTTGCGTGCGCAGTTCCGCGACCGAGTTGGTGGTCAGAAACGCCACGTCCGCCGCGTCGCGCCCGACCGCGACCAGGGCCATCTGGTCCGCATCGGCCATGCCGGTTGGATCGACCAGGTGCCAGTCGCCGCCCAGATAGACCTGCACGACGGCGTGGAAATCCTGCGGCTGGACATGGGGGGCGTAGACGCTGGCGATGCGCGCGGGGATCTGCTGCGCGCGGCACAGCGCGATCAGCAGATGCGCATAGTCCCGGCAGACGCCGCGCCGGTCCAGGAAGGTGTCCGCAGCCGTTGTGTCCCCGTCGCTGGTTCCGGCGACATAGTCCAGGTTGCGTTCCACCCAATCGCGTATCGCGGCCACCAGCGGGCCGCCCGTCAGCCCCTCGAACCGAGAGCCGGTGAAGTGCCCGAACCGTTCCGACTGGCAATAGCGCGACGGCAGAAGATAGCGCAGCGCGTCGCCGGGCATGTCCTCGACCTCGACGGCCTGCAGGCTGGCCAGATCGGGACGCGGGCGGGTCACCTGGACCTCGGCCGAATAACGGCAGGTCAGCCGATCCTGCAGGCGCATGACGATGCGTTCGCCGATGCCCTCCTCGGCCGGAACGCGGGCCAGCTTCAGGGGCTGGCCCAGGTCGATGTTGGTGCGGTTCAGGATCTGTCCGTGAACGCCCGCCGCCTCGATCAGCAGCAGCGCGGGCCCGGGCGATTCCAGCGCATAGTCAAGCGTCACGTCGATCTTCATCCGCATCGGCGGCTCCTGTCAGGTTGGGGTGGGTCGGGAAAGGGGCAGAGCCGTGCCCGCTTGCGGGGCCATTGTCAATCGTCAAGCGGCGGCTTGGTTCCGCGGGCGTCAGGATGACGCAGCCGCATCCAGCATCACGGTGACGCGGAACCGGGCACCGCCCCGGTCAGAGGCACCGTGATCCAGCCCACCGCCCATCTGGCGGGCATAGATCAGGCAGATCTGCATGCCCAGCCCGCGCGCCGCATCCGGGTCGAACCCGGCAGGCAGGCCCGGCCCGTCATCCGACAGCGTAACGCTCAACGCGCCCGCGTTCTGCGCCAGGTCCAGCCACAGACCCGGCCGCCGGCCCGGATGCGCGTGCTTGACGGCATTGCCGATCAGTTCGGCCAGGATCTGGCCGATCGCCGCCGCCTGCCCCGCCGTCACCCGCAGATCGCCCGCCAGCGCGTCGTCCACGGTGATCGTCACCTCCAGGGCCTGCGCGAGGTCGGTCGCCAGCGCCCCGACATAATCGCGCAGGCTGACATCGCGGCTGCCCGGGTCCAGGTGCAGCTGGTCGTGCACCCGCGCCAGGGTCGAGATGCGGTTCGCCGCATCGGACAGCTGCGCGCCTGCCGGGCCACCGGCCTGCTGGCGCGCCTGCATCCGCAGAAGGGCGATGACCGCGGCAAAGCTGTTCTTCACACGGTGGTCGATCTCTCCCATCAGGATGTGCTGACGGGCGATGGCCTCGTCCTTGCGGGCGACCTCCTGCTGCAGCTGCTGTCGGATGGTCACGCTGTCGGTCACGTCGCGCGACGACGCCAGGATGCGCACCACGCGGGCCGCCGCGTCCCGGACCCCCGATACCGTGACGTGCCACCAGCGCGGTGTGCCGCGCGCGGTTGGGCAGAAGGCCTCGAACCGGGTCACGGCGCCGGTCAGCGCCGCCTGCATCGCGTCGTTCAGCATCCGGTCCGCCTCGGGCGGCCACATCGACGGCCAAGGCCGCTGATCGACGCTGGCGAAATCGTCGATCTCCATCGCGCACAACCCGTTGCCGTTCATGAAGATCAGCCGCCCCTCGGGGTCCAGCAGCTTGATGCAATCCGGCGAGGCATCCAGAACCGACAGCGCGAATCCCGCTTCGGACCCGGCCAGCAGGTCGATCGCGCGCAAATTCGGATCGGTTGGAACCATGGATGAACCCGACAGTGACGCGGGCCTATCCCGGCCCGCCGCTTGACGTCCCGCTTGGCCCTCCGGCCCGGTCACGTCAAGGACCAATCCGGACGGCACGGAAAGGTTAGCCAAGGCCCGCCGCGTCACGCAAGGGACATGTGCGGGCCAGATCGCGCGCCTGTTGCGACACGCCCCGCGCCAGCGGCAGCAGGTCCGCCTGCAGCGCGTGATAGATGTCGGGTTTGCCCCTGAACTGCGTCGCGGCCGGGCGGTCGTCATCGCCCAGTTCGGGGAACCACCCGCCGCGGGCATGGTCGATCAGATGCCCGTCCGCAAAGGCCCACAGGCGGCGGTACCAGTCGCCGTCGCCGGGTCGGGGGTCCAGCTTGATCAGGGCCGCCAGCGCGCCTATCGCCTCGGTCACCGGCCACCAATAGCGCGCCGGATTGTCCACGCGCCCGTCGCGCAGCGTATAGGCCAGCCCGCCCCGGTCGGCCCAGGCATCCGCCAGCGCCGTATCGACCAGCGCACGCGCCTGCGCGACCGCGCCTGTGTCGGGGCGCCCGGCCAGATCCCACCAGTGCAGCAGCAGGCGCGCCATCTCGAAGCTGTGGCCCGGCGTGGTGCCGGCGGGGCGGAACATCGGGTTGCCGGCATAGGCATGGTCGGGCCGCCAGCGGTCGTCGTAATGTTCCGGGATGCGCCAGCCATGCGCCGCCGCCTGCCCCGCAATGAAGAAATCCAGGATTTGCCCGGCACGGTCCAGATGGATAGGCGCGCCGGTCGCCTCGAACGCGGCCAGCAGCGCCTCGACCCCGTGCATGTTGGCGTTCATGCCGCGATAGGTCGAGAACGCCTGCCAGTCGCGCGTGAACTCGTCGCGGAACAGTCCCGCGTCGTGGTCCCAATAGTGGCGGTCCAGCACCTGCGTGATGTCGGCCAGCAGGCGATCCGCATCCGGGTGCCCGATCATCTTGGCACTGGACGCGGCCAGCAGCACGAAGACATGGCCATAAGCCAGCTTGGGCCCCTCGACCGGCGCGGTGCCGTCCACGGCCCACAGATAGCCGCCGTGATCGGTGTCGCGATGCGCGCGCCACAGCCAGTCCATGCCCTGATCCACGATCCCCGCGCGGTCCGGCCGCCCGGCCATCTGCGCCAGCGCATAGGAATGGACCAGCCGCGTGGTCGTATGCAGCTCCTGCACCGTGCCCGGCAGAGGCGTGCCGTCCAGGTCCAGCACATGAAAGCCGCCCTCGGGCCGGATGCTGGCATCGAAGAAATCCAGCGCCCGGCGCGCGTCGCGCGCCAGAAAAGCGCGGTGATCGGTGTCGTCAAGCACGCTCATGGCCATCCCCTCAGCGTTTGCGCAGCGCGTCGGCCAGGGCCGAACCGAATGCGCCCGCCCCCTTGGGCGCGGCCTGCGCCGCACGGGGCGCGGGCTTCGCGGTCTCGCGCGCCGGGCGGTCGGTGGGGGCGTTGTCCTTGCGCATGGTAAGGCCGATGCGCTTGCGGGCCACGTCCACCTCGGTCACGCGGACGCGGACCACGTCGCCGGCCTTGACCACTTCGTGGGGGTCCTTCACGAAGCGGTCGGCCAGTTGGCTGACATGGACCAGCCCGTCCTGATGCACCCCGATATCGACGAAGGCGCCAAAGGCCGCGACGTTCGTCACCGTCCCCTCCAGCGACATGCCCGGGCGCAGGTCGCCGATCGCCTCGACGCCGTCGGCAAAGGTCGCGGTGACGAAACCGGGGCGCGGGTCGCGGCCGGGCTTCTCAAGCTCCGACAGGATGTCGCGCACGGTGGGCAGGCCGAAATCCTCGGTGACGAAATCCTGCGCCCGCACCGACTTCAGCGTCGTGCTGTCGCCCATCAGCGACCGCAGATCACGCCCGCAGGCGGCCACGATCTTGCGCGCGACGCCGTAAGCTTCGGGATGGACGGCCGATGCGTCCAGCGGTTCGGACCCTTGGACGCGCAGGAACCCCGCGCATTGCTGGAACGCCTTGGGGCCCAGACCCGCGACCTTCTTCAGCGCGGCGCGGGACGGGAAGGCGCCGGTGGCATCCCGATGCGCGACGATGGCCTGCGCCAGCGACGGCCCCAGCCCCGCGACATGGGTGAGCAGCGCCGCAGAGGCCGTGTTCAGATCGACGCCTACCGCGTTCACGGCATCCTCGACCACGGCCTCCAGCGATTTTGCCAGCTGCCGTTGGTCCACGTCATGCTGGTATTGCCCCACACCGATGGACTGCGGCGGCACCTTGACCAGTTCGGCCAGCGGGTCCTGCAACCGGCGCGCGATGCTGACCGCGCCGCGCAGGGAGACGTCCAGGCCGGGAAACTCCTTCGCGGCCAGTTCGGACGCGGAATAGACCGAGGCCCCGGCCTCGGAGACGATCACCTTGGTCGGCGTCTTCACCCCCTTGGGCAGGCGCTTCAGCACATCGGCGACCAGACGCTCGCTCTCGCGGCTGGCGGTGCCGTTGCCGATGGCGATCAGGTCGACGCCATGCCTGGCGATCAGCGCCGCCAGCGTGGCCTCGGCCCCGCGCAGGTCGTTCTTGGGCTGGAACGGATAGATGGTCGCGGTGTCCAACAGCTTGCCGGTGCCGTCCACGACCGCGATCTTGCACCCCGTGCGGATGCCCGGGTCCAGCCCCAGGGTCGCGCGCGGCCCGGCGGGTGCCGCCAGCAGCAGGTCGCGCAGGTTGCGGGCAAAGACCTGGATCGCCTCGGCATGGGCACGGGCGCGCAATTCGGTCAGCAGATCGATATACATCGTGTTCGACAGCCGCACGCGCCAGGCCCAGCCCGCGACGCCGCGCAGCCAGTCGGCGCCCGGCCCCTGCCCGACCGCGCCCAGACCCCGCGCCACGATCCCCTCGGCCCGCGCCGTGCCGGTGTCCGGTTCGGGGGCGATGTCGATGGTCACGACCTCCTCCTTGGCGGCGCGCAGGATGGCCAGCGCGCGGTGGCCCGGAATGCCCGACCAGGTTTCCGAATGCGCGAAATAGTCGCTGAACTTGGCGCCCGCCTCCTCCTTGCCGGCCACCACGCGGGCGGCGATCACCGCATTGCCGCGCATGAACTCGCGCAGCGGCCCCAGAACCTCGGCATTTTCCGACAGCTCCTCGACCAGGATGTCGCGGGCGCCGTCCAGCGCGGCCTTGGCCGTCTCGACCGCGCCCGTCACATAGGTGGGCGCAAGGGTCGCCGGATCGCGCGACGGATCGGCCTGGATCGCGCGCAGCAGCGGCTCCAGACCGTTCTCGCGCGCGATCATTGCCTTGGTCCGGCGCTTGGGCTTGAAGGGCAGATAGATGTCCTCCAGCGCGGCCTTGGTCTCGGCCGCGCCGATGGCACGGGACAGATCGTCGGTCAGCTTGCCCTGGTCGCGGATCGATCCCAGGATCGCCGTGCGCCGCGCCTCCATCTCTCGCAGATAGGACAGGCGGTCGGCCAGGGTCCGCAGCTGCGTGTCGTCCAGGCCCCCCGTCACCTCCTTGCGGTAACGTGCGACAAAGGGAACCGTCGCGCCCCCGTCCAGCAGGTCGGAGGCGGCCGTGACCTGCGCGGGGCTGGCGCCGATCTCTGTCGCGATCTGGCGGGCGATGCGGGTGGCGGTCTGGGCAGAGATGTCCATGCGTGGGGGGCCTTGTCGTCCGTGGGTCTTGCGCCCCGGTCTAGCCGCTTGCGGCGGTCTCGCCAAGCGGGGCGTCCTGGGCCAGTTCAGGCATGCGCAGGACCTCTCCGGCGACGGTCTTGCCGACGACGCTGTCGCGCACCGCCTTGCGCAGCGCGGCGGACCGTTTCAGCAGGCGGCGGAACCCGGCCTCGTCCAGCACCAACAGCGTGCTGGGGGTGATCGCGCGGACCTCCGCCTTGCGGATGCGGCGGGTCAGCACGCCCATCTGGCCGAACATCTCTCCGCGGCCAAGGCGCGCGGTCTGGCCCGCGACCTCCTGTTCGACCGCGCCCGAAGCCACGAAGAAGACCGACCGCGCGGGCGTGTCCTTGCGAGTGATCACATGGCCCGCATTGACGTAACGCGTGCGGATCTCTCGGCTCAGGCGCTTCAGTTCGGCATCGTCCAGATCGGCGAACAGCGGGAATTGCCGCACGACCTGGTTCTTGCGCAGGGCCAGGTCCAGCTTGGGGCGGCCTTCGGACTGCTGGCGCCGTTGGCGGACATCGTCCATCAGCTGGATGTGCACCTCGGCGCCGATCAGGCCGTCGTCGCGCAGGGCGTTGTACTCGCGCTCCTCCAACCGCAGGGCGGTGCGCCGGATGAAGCGGCGCTCCAGCTCTTCGGCATAGCCGGGAAACTGCAGGCGCAGACCCTCCAGGGCGGTCTCCACCGCCTCGATCCGCCGCTGCAGCAATTCGTGCAGCAGTTCGGCCACGCGCCGACCGTG
This sequence comes from Paracoccus marcusii, assembly GCF_006151785.1. Taxonomy (GTDB): domain Bacteria; phylum Pseudomonadota; class Alphaproteobacteria; order Rhodobacterales; family Rhodobacteraceae; genus Paracoccus; species Paracoccus marcusii. Next base: position 3,299 of record NZ_VDDD01000128.1, on the reverse strand, counting down.
AATGCGGCGGATGCGGCGGTCGATGAACCCGTGAAGATCCCGCAGGATCAAACGCTTGCCCAGCAACATCTCGAACCTGTCCGCGGTCATGCGGGCCAGCGGGCCGGCCACGCCGATGCGGTTGCGCAGGAAGGCCGCGAACCGGAACGCCGGGCCATAGCGCAGATTGCGCCGTGCCGCGCGCTGATAGCCTGTGCGGCCGCCGGAACGCGCGCCCTCGATCACCCGGTCGGCGTCGAACAGCGCCTGCTCCGACAGCCGCGCCGAGATCGCCCGTTCGCGGAACCGCTGGACTATCATCTCGCGCTCGTGCGCGGCCAGGGCGATCAGGCCCAGGGTGATGCGGTCGCGGTCCAGGATCTCGGCATTGTCCTCGGCCTCGGCGGCCTCGACGGCATTGTCCAGCCGGGCGGCAAAGCGCTTGGCTTCGGAGCGCACCGTCTCTCGGGTCAGGTCATAGTTCTCGGTGACCGAGGCGACGCCCTCGCGCACCGACTGCAGCGCCACGGCGACGACCTGGTTCGACAGCGCCCGGTCCAGCGGCGACAGCTTGTCCAGCCCCAGAAGGGCGATGACACCGCGCAGCGTGGTGCCCTGCACGATCAGCGTGAACAGGGTGAAGCCGGTGGCCAGGATGCCGACGATGCGCTTCGTCTCGACCGGCACGCGCAGGTTCTCGGTCACCGCCAGGGCGAGCGCCAGGGTGACTGCGCCGCGCAGCCCGCCCCACATGATCGCCACGCGATAGGGGCGCTGGATCTTGGGCGACAGGCGCAGCGTGGTCAGCATCGGCAGCAGCACGAACAGGATCAGCGCCCGCGCGACGAAGGCCGCGATCACCACCACGCCGACCAGGAACAGGTCGTTCAGCCGCACCTCGCCCAGCAGGCGCGGGATCAGCAGCGCCGCCAGGATGAAGATCAGCGCCCCGGCCCAATGCGCCAGCAAGCCCCAGACCTCCTTGAGGTTGACCCAGAATGCAGGCGCCAGGCGGCCCGGACCCATCAGGTTCAGCGTCAGGCCGGACACGACGACGGCAATCACGCCCGACGCGCCCAGCAGCTGTTCCGCGCCGATATAGGCCAGGTAAGGGACCGCGACCGAAACGGATATCTGCGCCGTCTCGAACCGCCCGAACAGGCTCATCAACGCCAGCGCGATCCGCGCGACCAGCCACCCGGCCAGCACGCCGCCCACGATCAGGCCGGGGAACTGGCCCAGGGCCTCGCCCAGTTGCGGGTTCGGGACGCCCAGCATGACATAGGTCAGGAACAGGCCGAACAGCGCGATGGCGGCGGCGTCGTTCAACAGCGACTCGCCCTCGACGATGCGGGACAGGCGCTTGGGCGCGGACAGGCTGCGGAAGATGCTGACGACCGCCGAGGGGTCGGTGGTCGACACGATCGCCCCGATCAGCAGGCCCACCATCAGCGGCAGCCCCCCGATCCAGTGCAGCGCGAAACCGATGGTCAGGGTCGCCGCCACGACGGCCACCACGGCCAGCGTCAGGATCGGCACCCAGTCATCCATCATCCGCCGGATGTTCATCTCCAGCGTCGCCTGAAAGATCAGCGTCGGCAGGAAGACGTACATGAACACGCTGGACCGGATCGGCAGCGACAGGATGCCGACCGCCACCGGATTCAGCGTCTCTGTCACGTTGGTGCGCAGCAGGAACAGGGCGCCGCCGCCGATCAGGATACCCACCGCCGCCAGCATCACGCTGAACGGAAGGCGCAGGCGTGCGGCCAGGGGTTCCGCCGCTGCGATCAGCAGGAACAGCACCGCGGTAAAGGCAGTCAGCAACATGATATCCATGGCTTTCTGGATAGTCGCGGACCGACCGACATGGAAGGCCAACCCCGCCGCCCGCGCGCGTTTTTTCGCGCCGGTGACGGCGATGTGACGACGCGGCAGGCGCCCTTGAAATCGGGTCGCGTCACGCACAGCTGAAGGCCCGTGGGGCGCAGGGCGCCCCGCACTGACATTCCGGGCCGGACGGCCCCACAAGCAAGATCAAGAAAGGAGGACCCGCATGTCCTCGATGTTCGAACCCGTGACCCTGGGGGCGGTGACGCTGCGCAACCGGATCGTGATGGCCCCGCTGACCCGGTCGCGGGCGGGCGATGCACGCGTGCCCAACGACCTGATGGTCGAATACTATCGCCAGCGCGCCGGCGCCGGCCTGATCCTGTCCGAAGCGACCAGCATCATGCCGATGGGCGTGGGATACGAGGCGACGCCCGGCATCTGGAACGACGACCAGATCGCCGGCTGGTCGAAGGTGACCCAGGCCGTGCACGAACGCGACGGCCTGATCTACCTGCAGCTGTGGCATGTGGGCCGCATTTCCGACCCGCAGCTGCTGGGCGGGCAGCTGCCGGTGGCGCCGTCGTCGATCCAGCCGGGCGGGCATGTCAGCCTGCTGCGTCCCAAGCGTGCCTATGTCACGCCCCGCGCCCTGACCACCGAGGAGATCCCCGGCATCGTCGAGGCCTATCGTCAGGCGGCCGAGAACGCGCGCCACGCGGGCTTTGACGGGGTCGAGATCCACGCCGCGAACGGCTATCTGATCGACCAGTTCCTGCAGGACCGCAGCAACACCCGCACCGACCAGTATGGCGGCGACATCCAGAACCGCGTCCGCTTCCTGAACGAGATCACCGATGCGGTGGTCGGCGTCTGGGGCGGCGACCGGGTCGGTGTCCACCTGGCGCCCCGCGGCGACAGCCATGACATGGGCGACAGCGATGCCCGCGCGCTGTTCACGCAGGTCGCCCGCGACATGCGCGCGCGCGGCGTGGCCTTCCTGTGCCTGCGCGAACGCGTGGCCGAGGACAGCCTGCTGGACGCCATCCGCGACGCCTTCGGCGGCCCGGTCATCGCAAACGAGAGTCTGACCCGCGAAAGCGCCGAGGCCCTGCTAGCCGAGGGTCGCGCCGATGCCGTGGCCTTCGGGCGCGATTTCATCGCGACGCCGGACCTGCCCGAACGGTTCCGCCGCGGCCTGCCGCTGAACGACCAGGACCCGGCCACATTCTATGCAGGCGGCGCCGAGGGATACACCGACTATCCCACCGCCACCGACATCGCCGCGGAATGAGCCGGCGTCACGCATGACAAAGGGGGCGGCCCATGGGTCCGCCCCCTTTATGGATGGTCCGCCCCTCCCGCCGATCTCCGTGTAGGATGTCGGTGTTCAATGGAGGAAGGAGCGGACCATGATCATTGTGATCGTTGGCATCGACCTGGGCAAGAACAGCTGCAGCATCGTCGGTCTCGACAGCCTGGGGACAGTG
>NZ_VDDD01000127.1 GCF_006151785.1 Paracoccus marcusii | reverse complement strand
GGGGGGCTGCACCCGCGCGGTCAATGCGGCCATGCGGCCCCGCCCGTCGGGCGCGCCGCCCCGGTCCAGGAACCAGCGGGCCAGCGCCAGCGCGTCCTGCGGCCCGTGATAGGGTGCGGCGCGGTCCATGCCATCGGCGCGGAGCATCGGGCCTGCCTCGATGCGGATATCGGCGGGGTCTTGGGTCAGCACCGGCGCGGGACCGGTATCGACCGCAAAACCGAACTTGGCGGGCAGGGCCAGGCCGCTGGCCGCCAGCGCCGCCGCCAGATCGGCGGCCAGCATATCGGTGGCGGCATCCGCGAAGGGCGTGACCAGGATGTTGCGGCGCGTCTCCGTAGCGATGTCGGGGTCGATCAGCCCATGCGGGCGCAGCGCCGCGATCAGGGGCGCATGGGTCGCGGGCGTCACGCCGCGCAGCTGCAGGTTGGCGCGGCCCGTCAGCTCGATCACGCCGTTGCCATGGGTCTGGGCGGCATCGGCGATGGCTTGGGCCTGGGCTGCGTCCAGACGCCCGCCGGGGGGGCGGATGCGTACCACCCACCCGTCGCCGGACTCCATCGGCTGCAGCGCGCCGGGGCACCAGCCGCGGATCATGACAGCCCCGCCGCGATGGAGTTGCGCCGCGTGACCCACAGACCGGCATCGTGCAGCCGCTGGAACAGGTCGCGCATCGCGGCCAGGGCGGCGGGGTTCGCGTCCTGCATGAAGGCGACGATCTCGGGGCGGCCCAAGGTCGCCTGATGATAAAGGTCGAACAGATGCGCGGGCACCGCGCCCGCCAGATGGGCAAAGGCCGCCATGTGGTCCAGCGTCGCCGCGATCTCGGCCGCGCCCCGGTATCCATGTGTGGTCATCGCATCGGCCCAGGCCGGATCGGCGGCACGCGAGCGGGTGGTGCGGGCAATCTCCTCGGTCAGGGTCCGGGCGCGGGGGCGGTCGGGTTGCGTGGCGTCCAGATGGTACAGGCTGGCCCGGCCGCCGATCCGCGCCATGGCGGCGGCAAAGCCCCCTTCATGCGCGGCATAGTCGGCGGCCAGCAGCAGATCCGTCTCGGGCAGGTCCTGCGCGTGGACAAAGCTGTCGGTCGCGGCCAGCCGCGCCTCCAGCGCGTCGCGGGCCTCATGGCTGGCGCCATCCGCCCCGATGGCCCAGCTGGAGGCCGCGATCCAGGCCTCGCCCGCGGCCTGACGCGCGGCATCGGTGAATTCCGTGGGCGCGGTGCCCATGCCCAGCCCGTATTGCCCGGGCTGCGGGCCGAAGACCCGTGCGCCCCCGGCATAGGGGTTCTGATCCGCCGCTTCGTCCCGCGCAGCCAGCGTCGCGGCCCCGGTCTGGAACAGCTGCGCCAGCACCGGGAACACGTCACGGAACAGGCCCGACACGCGCAGCGTCACGTCGATGCGGGGGCGGCCCAGCAGGGCCAGCGGCAGGACCTCGACCCCCGAGACGCGGCCCGATCCGGCATCCCAGACCGGCTTCAGCCCGGCCAGATGCAGGGCCATGGCGAATTCCTCGCCCGCGGTGCGCATGGTCGCGCTGCCCCAGAGATCCACGACCAGCCCGCGCGGCCAGTCGCCGTGATCCTGCAGGTGGCGGCGCAGCAGCTCCTCTGCCAGCTTCACCCCCTGCGCATGGGCCGAGGGGGTGGGCACGGCGCGCGGATCCACGCTGTAGAGGTTGCGCCCCGTGGGCATCACGTCCGACCGCCCCCGATTGGGCGATCCCGACGGCCCCGGCGCAACGAATCGCCCGGCCAGCGCGGCCATCAGCCCGTCGCGTTCGGCCTGACCGCAGGCGCCGCTGCCCCAGACATGCAGCCCCTCTCCGTACTGGCTTTCCTTGATGTCGCAGACGAAGCGGTCGATGCGGGTGATCGCCTCGGCGGCGCTGGCCTCACAGGGGATGCCCAGATCGGCCTCGACCCCCAGGGCGCGCGCCTCGTCCCGGATCGCGGCGATCAGGCGGTCGCGGCGCGCGGGGTCCAGCCCGTCGGCGGTGGAATATTCGTCCAAGCTGCGCTCCAGCCCGGCCATGCCGGGGGGCAGGGCGGCCTCCCGCATGGGCGGCGGCATATGGCCCAGGGTCACGGCCCCGATCCGGCGTTTCGCCTGCGCGGCTTCGCCCGGATCGTTGACGATGAAGGGATAGATCACCGGCATCGCCCCCAGCAGCGCCGCAGGCCAGCAATCGCCCGACAGCGCCACCGCCTTGCCCGGCAGCCATTCCAGCGTGCCATGCGCGCCCATATGGATCAGCGCCCGCGCGCCCTGCTGCGCCAGCCACAGATAGAAGGCCACGTAGGCATGGCGCGGCGCGCGGGTCAGGTCGTGATAGCTGTCCTCGCGCCCGGCGCGGTGGCTGCGTTCGGGCTGCAACGCCAGGATCACCGGGCCATGCAGGCTGGCGCGCAGGTGGAACGCCCCGTCCCGGCAATCGGGATCGGTCTCGGGTGGCCCCCAGGCCGCGTGCAGGTCCTCCTGCAGCGCCTGCGGCAGGTGGGCCAGCGCCGCGCGGTAATCGTCCAGCGGCCAAGCCAGGGTGCCGTCCGGCAGCGCGGGCAGGTCCGTGCCCAGCATCGCCCCCACCGCCTGCGCGGATGCCGGCGCGTCCAGCCCCACCGCATGGGCCTGTTGCCAGTCACGGCCCGGATAGGTGGAGAGCACCATTGCCACCCGGCCCACGCCCTGCGCCAGCGCGTGCCAGGCGGCGATGCGGTCGACGGCCCGGGCCAGCATCGGCGCATCGGGCCGGTGCACGAAGCGCGAATACTGCAGGTCCGGGTCGCGCGGGCTGACCGCCTTGAAGCTGATGAGGCCCGCGAAGATGCGTCCGTCGACCTCGGGCAGGACGACATTCATCGCCAGGTCCGACGGCGACAGACCGCGTTCGGCCGCCAGCCAATCGCGGCGGCGGTTGGTGGACAGGGCCACCTGGAACACCGGGCAGGACCAGCCGTCGAACGGACCCGCGTTCCCCCCGGAAAACCCGGTCGCGTTCACGACCAGCGCAGGCCCGCCCGGCAGGGCATCGGCCAGCCAGTCGCCCAGGCCCGGCGCCTTGAGCGACGGGGCAAAGAAGCCCATCGCCGCGATGCCCCGCGCCCGCAGCGCCCGGATCAGCGCATCGATGGGCGCCACATCCGCCGCCGCCAGCCAGCTGCGATAGAAGGTGACCAGCGCCGCGACCGGGCCCGGGTCGGCGACCACCCCCCGGTCGGGGTCGTAAAAGCCCATCGCGGGCAGGGTCTTGACCCCCGGCACGGGCGCGGCCTGCAGGCCCGATGCGATGGCCATCTGCGCCAGCGCCGCCTGCGCCGCGACCGCGCCGCCCTGGTCGCAATGCCGCCGCAGCACGCGCAGGACCGAGGGGGGAACGGTCGACATCTCCTCAAGCCGCGGATCGTCGCGCCCGTCGGCGGGCAGCACGGCGAGCGCGATGCCCCGCCGGCGCGCCAGGTCCTGGACCGAGGCCAGCCCATAGGGCCAATAGGCCTCGCCTCCGATCAGCCGGATCAGGATGCCGCGCGCGCCCGAAAGCGTGTTCTCGACATAGGTGTCGACCGAGACCGGGTGCCGCAGCGCCACCAGGTTGCACAGCCGCGTGGGCGGCAGCCCCCCCGCCGCGCGCCGCCAGCCTTCCGCAAAGGCCCCCAGGTCGCTGTCCGAAAAGGACAGGACCACCAGATCGCCGGGGGTCTGACCGGGATCATAGGGGGCGTCGGACTGTTCAAGCCCGACCTGTTCGCGGAAGATGACATGCATCAGGCGGGGACACCCTCCAGCACGGCGCGGATCGCGTCGGGGTTCACGTCGTCGTGCTCCGCGATCACCACAAGGCGCGAGCGGCGCGGGGTCTGGCCCCAGGGGCGGTCGTACTGATGGCGCACCCGGGCGCCCACGGCCTGCACCAGAAGGCGCATGGGCTTGCCCGCGACGGCGACATGGCCCTTGACGCGCAGCACGTTCTGCTCGGCGGCCAGACGGGCGATGCGGGCGGCCAGATCGGCCGGGTCGGTGATTTCGGGCAGGTCGATGACGACGGTGTCGAAATCCTCATGCTCGTGGTCGTCGGCGCCGTCGTGATGGCTGGGGCGGGCGTCCAGGTCGTCCTCGGCCGCCTTGCCCAGGCCCAGGACCAGGCGCGGATCGACCGCGCCCTCGGTCACGGTCAGGATGGGCAGGGGGCGGGGCAGCTCGGCCTCGATCGCCGACCGTGCCGCTGCGACGCCCTCCGGCCCGGCCAGATCGGCCTTGGTCAGCAGGATGACATCGGCGCAGGCGATCTGATCCTCAAAGACCTCGGACAGGGGCGTCTCGTGGTCCAGGCCAGGGTCGGCGGCGCGCTGCGCGTCCACCGCCGCCACGTCGGGGGCGAAGCGACCGGCCGCCACGGCCTCGGCATCGGCCAAGGCGATCACCCCGTCCACGGTGATGCGCGAGCGGATGGCGGGCCAGTCGAAGGCCTTCAGCAGGGGCTTGGGCAGCGCCAGCCCGGACGTCTCGATCAGGATGTGGTCCGGGCGGGCGGGAAGCGCCATCAGCGCCTCCAGCGTGGGGATGAAGTCGTCGGCGACTGTGCAGCAGATGCAGCCGTTCGACAGCTCGACGATGTTCTCGGCCGGGCAGGCGGCATCGGCGCAACCCTTCAGGATCTCTCCATCGACACCCATCGTGCCGAATTCGTTCACGATCACCGCAAGGCGCAGCCCCTGGGGGTTGGCCATCAGATGGCGCACCAGAGTCGTCTTGCCCGACCCCAGAAAGCCGGTGATCACGGTGACGGGGGTCTTGATAAGGTCGATCATGGTCACTCCTGCGACACGACATGCGGGGGGATGCGGGCAATGCTCTGCTTGCGGAAGACGGCGGGGCGTTCGCGCCACGGCACGATGCCGTCGGCGGTCCCGGCATAGGCGCGCGCGCCCGACAGGATGTCGGCGGCGTCGTCCAGCGTCAGGCGGCCATAGACATAGGACCACTTGCCCGGCGCGGACAGCGCGACGGAACAGCCCTGCGAACAGGCGGAAAGGCATTCGACGGGGCGGATCTCGACACCGTCTGGGGCGGTGCGGGACAGAAGGTCGTGCAGCCGGGCGCCAAGGCGCGGCGCGTCCGGGCCAAGGGCATCCGTCCTTGCGGCATCGGTCCCTGCGGCATCGGGAACCGGGTCGGGCACGGTGCCGCGACAGGTGGTGCAGACATGCAGAACGGCGCGCATCGCGGCCCCTTCCTTGTTGCGGCAAGGGGCGTCCGAGAGGAGGCGGCACGGGGCATCCGGCCATCACCTGCCGGTCGCGAAACACCCCGTTCGCCCGTCATCGTCAGGTGCTGGCAGGTCTCCCGGCTTGCGGATTCAGGGGCGGATGCCCCGACGGTCGTCCCACCTTCCCAGCCCCAATCGGGGCCAGTGGATCGGGCGACCTCTCCGGTCACGGTCGCGGGGGCGGCTGCGCTTGGGGTCGCGGGTCTGGTGACCCGGGGCCTTGTCGCATTCCCTCTTCGCCTGTCATAGACAGGAACCAACACGCCCTCACCCAAACCCCCGCACCCGCCGTTTGTCAACCGCAAGGAGCGACCCGATGACGCAGACCGACCCGATTTCCGCCGAGGATCAGGACCGCCACGCCGCCAAGATGGCCAGGAAAAAGGCCGCCCGCGACCGCATGATGGAGACCAAGACCGGCAAAAAGGGCCTGATCATCGTCCATACCGGGCCGGGCAAGGGCAAGTCGTCGTCGGGGTTCGGCATGATCATGCGCTCCATCGCGCACGGGATGCCCTGCGCCGTTGTGCAGTTCATCAAGGGCGCGTGGGACACGGGCGAACGCACGCTGCTGACCACGCATTTCACCGACATCTGCCAGTTCCACGCCATGGGCGAGGGCTTTACCTGGGAGACGCAGGACAAGTCCCGCGACATCGCCATGGCGCAGGCCGGATGGGCGCGTGCGCAGGACCTGATCCGTGACCCGGCCATCCGCATGGTCCTGTTGGACGAGATCAACATCGCGCTGCGCTATGGTTATCTGGACGCGGCCGATGTGGTGGCCTTTCTGCAGGCGGAAAAGCCCGCCATGACCCATGTGGTGCTGACCGGGCGCGGCGCCCCCGACGCGCTGATCGAGGCCGCTGATCTGGTGACCGAGATGACCCAGATCAAGCATCCGTTCCGGTCTGGGATCAAGGCGCAGGCCGGGGTCGAATACTGACGCGCGCGGGTCGGCGGTCAAAAAACCTCACGCCGCGGTGAACCCTCGGGGGGAGTCACGGGTTCCCTTTGGTATATCCCAATCGCCGGAGCCCGCCTGACGTGACCCCACCCCCGCTTGCCCCCGATGCCGCCCTGTTCCTGGATTTCGACGGCTGCCTGGTCGACATCGCCCCCCGGCCCGATGCGGTCGTTGTCACGCAGGCGCTGCGCGACCGGCTGGCGGCGCTGTACCGGCGGCAGGGGGGCGCGGTGGCGCTGATCTCGGGGCGCGACGTGGCCGACCTGCGCGGACATATGGACGGGTTCGAGGGCATCGTCGCGGGCAGCCACGGCGCCGAGATGTCGCTGCGCCCCGGCCGCATCCAGACCCTGCACCGGGTCGATTTCGACGCGGGCCCCCTTCATGCCGCGGCCCATGCCGCCGCCGCGCCCCATCCCGCCCTGTTGGTCGAGGAAAAGCCCCACGGCGTCGCACTGCATTATCGGGACGCCCCCGATCTGCGCGCCTTTGTCGAGGAGGTGATGCAGGATCTGGCCGACCGGAACCCGCACCTGGTGCTGCAGCCCGCCAAGATGGCGGTCGAACTGCGCCCCGGTGGCGTCGGCAAGGACAGCGCGCTGGCGCATCTGATGACGCTTGAGCCCTTTGCGGGGCGCGTGCCGGTCTTTGCGGGCGACGATACCACCGACGAACCCGCCATGGCCGAGGCGCAGGCCCGCGGCGGCTTTGCCATCAAGATCGGCGACGGTCCCACCGCCGCGCATCACCGATTGTCCGACCCTGCCGCGCTGGCCGCTTGGCTTGACGCATCGCTGAACTGAGGAATGCCCATGTCCACCGAACCGCGCCTGATCGTCGTCTCGAACCGCCTGCCGCTGGGGGACGATCCCTCGGGCGGGCTGGTGGTGGCGCTGGAGGATGCGCTGCGCAGTTCCGGCGGGGTATGGGTAGGTTTCTCGGGCGAGGTGACGGACGATCCCGCGCCCGACCTGCAGGACCATCCGGGCGCGGCGTTCCAGCGGCTGTCCTTTGACCTGACCCCGCAAGAGCATGACGAATACTATCTGGGCTATTCCAACTCCATCCTGTGGCCGCTGTGTCATGGGCGCCCCAACCTGATGCGCATCAGGCCCGAATACCTGGATGGATATGCACGGGTGAACCAGCGCATCGCGCGGATGCTGCTGCCGGTCCTGCGCCCCGATGACCGGATCTGGGTGCAGGATTATCACCTGTTCCCGCTGGCCGCCGAACTGCGCGCCCTGGGGGTGGAAAACCCGATCGGCCATTTCCTGCACATTCCGTTTCCGGGTCCGGCCGATTGCGCGGCCCTGCCCAACCCCGCGCAGCTGTTCGATTGGCTGTCCCATTACGATCTGCTGGGGTTCCAGGCCGAACGCGACCTTGGCGCCTTTGCCGAAAGCGCGCGCCAGCTGGCGGACGGCGATCAGGTCGCGCCGGACCGCTTCCGGCTGTCGGGACGCATGGTCCGCACGCAGGTCTTTCCGATCGGCATCGACGCCGCGGCCTTCATCACCGAGGCGGCAGACGCCCCCGACAGCGACCGCATGCGCCTGCTGACCGGGGCCAAGATGATGATCGGCGTCGACCGGCTGGATTATTCCAAGGGCATCCCGCAGCGGTTCCGGGCCTATCAGCTGCTGCTGGAAAAGATCCCCGACCTGCACGAGAAGATCTCGTTCCTGCAGATCGCGCCCCCGACGCGCGGCGAGGTTGAGGCCTATCAGGACATCCGTGAGGAGACCGAACACTTGGCCGGACGCATCAACGGCCAGTTCGCGACGTTGAACTGGACGCCGATCCGGTTCATTCACCGGCCGTTCCCGCGTCCCGTTCTGGCGGGGCTGTACCGGCAGGCGCGCATCGGGTTGGTCACGCCGCTGGCCGACGGGATGAACCTGGTCGCCAAGGAATACGTCGCCGCCCAGAACCCCGACGATCCGGGCGTGCTGATCCTGTCGCGCTTTGCCGGGGCCGCAGAGACCATGGCCGAGGCGCTGATCATCAACCCCCACGACCCGCACGATCTGGCCGTCGCGATGGCCCAGGCGATGCGGATGTCGCAAGCCGAACGCCGCGACCGCCATGCCGCCTTGCTGGAAGGCGTGGTGGACCATGATGTCGCCTGGTGGTCGCGCACCTATCTGGAGGCGCTGACGGCGCGGTGATTCGCGCGGGGTGTGCCCAAGGATCGGGCAATACCCTCAAATTGCGCCCGGTCCCGTGGCAGCGCACGTCCCGGTTGACCAAGCGGCGCGGCCTGCGCTGACAGGGGCGCGGGTCCGGCGCATGGTGGACCTATGAAGCAGATGCTTCGTGGCGTCCTCCTCCCGGTCCGGCCACGGACACTTCGGAAAGCCGCCGGTCCTGCCGCCCCCCTCCTCCCTGCGGCCAGGTCCGGCGGTCTTTTCGTCTCAGCCGATCAGGCCCGCCACGTGGCGCAGGGCTGCGGCATAGCCGTTCAGCCCCAGCCCCGCGATCACCCCGTCGGCGCGCTTTGACACGAACGAATGGTGGCGGAATGCCTCGCGCTTGTGGACCTGGCTGATATGGACCTCGATCACCGGGCCGTCGAAGGCGTTCAGCGCATCCAGCACCGCGACCGAGGTATGGGTCAGTGCCGCCGGGTTGATGACGATGGCCGCGGCTTCCAGCCGGGCTTCGTGGATCCAGTCGACGATCTGACCTTCCCAGTTCGACTGCAGGAAGCGGATGTCATGCGGGGCGGCGGCCTTGCGGCACAGCGCCTCGAGATCAGCCAGCGTCTCGTGGCCATAGACCTCGGGCTGGCGCTGGCCCAGCAGGTTCAGGTTCGGACCGTTCAGGACATGGATCAGCGGCATCGGGGTCTCCTTGCTGGGGCTTGCTAGCGCGGGCGGGTGTCAGCCCGCAAGCGCGGTGACGGGGGCGGCGCGATGGGCGGGGTCGATCATGCGCAGCGCCGGAGAATCGTCCGACAGGATCGCCACCGCGCCGGGGGCGGGGGGGCCGGACCACAGCACCGCCCCGTCGTGACCGATAAGCGCCAGCCGGTCGCCCTGCATCCGCAGCACGCCGGGCCCCGGCGCTTGCCACAGGACCGCGCCGCCCCGCATCAGCCGCGGCCCGGCATCGGGGTCGTTCTCCAGCCGCACGGGGCCGCAGGTCAGCACCTGTCCGGGCCACAGCGGGCCGTCCATCCGGTCGGTGGGCGCACAGTCCCCGGTCGGCCCGCGCGCCAGCAGGGCGGCCAGCGTGGCGCGGTCCCACCCGTGATGGGGCGCGGCCGCGGTCAGGACAACCATCTTGGCCAGCGCCGCGACGGGCGTCATGTCGCCCCCCGCGACGGCGCCTGTCGCCGCGATCCAGGCCCCGGCGGCATAATCGAACGCGCCTACCTGCCCGCCGATCACGCGGCTGGCGATCAGCACGGGCACGTCCGCATCCGCCAGCACCTGCGCCATCGCGCCATCTCCTGCGGGGACATTGCCGGGGCCGAACCCCTCCAGCAGCAGGCCGGTCGCGCCCTGATCCAGCGCCGCGCGCACCTGCTGCGCCAGCATCGGGGCGGCGGCGCGGTGATCGGCGGGCACGGCCGTGATCTGCACCACGCGCTGATCGTCGATGCAGGCCTGCACCGCGTCCAGCTGGGCCATCGCCCGCGCATGGGCCGCGGGCGAGTCCAGCGCAAGGTCGGGCGCGGCGGGGCCGGGCAGGG
>NZ_VDDD01000126.1 GCF_006151785.1 Paracoccus marcusii | reverse complement strand
GCGGGCCTGACGGGCCTGGTCGCTGCCCGCGCGCGCGGCGGCCAAGCCCGCCAGCGCGACGTTCAGCGCCTGATCCTGCTGGACGGCGTTCAGCCGGGCCAAGGGCTGGCCCGCGACGACGCGGTCGCCCTCGGCCACCAGCACCTCGGTCACGCGGCCGCCCTGACGAAAGCCCAGCTCCAGCGTGTCGACGGCCTCGATCTCTCCGGACAGCTGCATGTCCAGGTCCAGAGGCTGGGTGCGGGCGGTCACGATGCGCACACGGATATCGTCGGGGGCGGCCTGGGCCGCCGCAAGCGCGGGAATCATCATGGCAAGGGCAAGGGGCAGCAGCTTGAACATCGGAACCGATCCACGACATCTGTGGCTCAATCTGTCGACGGTTTTGGCCGCCTTGGAAAGCCCCCTTACCCTAGGTCACCGCGGCCTTGCGACGGAATTCCGCACTGTCCCAGCTGCCGTCGCGCAGGATTCGCGCCAAGGTCGCGACCGCCTGCGACACGTCGTCCAGATCGTTGTAAAGCGGCGCGAACCCAAAGCGCAGCACGTCGGGCGCGCGAAAGTCGCCGACCACCCCCGCCGCGATCAGTGCCTGCATCACCGCATAGCCCTGCGGATGGCGGAACCCGACCTGAGAGCCGCGCCGCGCCGGGTCGCGCGGGCTGTTCAGGACCAGGTCGGGGCATTGCGCCTCGACCCCCGCAATGAACGCCTCGGTCAGTTCGATCGATCGCGCCCGCAGCGCGGCCATGTCGACCGTGTCCCAGATGTCCAGCGACGCCTCCAACGCGCTTAGCGCGATGACGGGGGGCGTGCCCACGCGCATCCGCTCGATCCCCGGCGCGGGGCGGTATTCCTGGTCGAAGGCAAAGGGCGCGGCATGGCCCATCCAGCCCTGCAGGATCGGCTCGGCCTGTTCGGCGTGGCGCGGATGGGTCCAGATGAAGGCCGGCGCCCCCGGACCGCCGTTCAGGTATTTATAGGTGCAGCCCACCGCGAAATCGGCATCCGACCCCAGCAGGTCCACGTCCACCGCCCCCGCCGAATGGGCCAGATCCCAGATGGCCAGCGCGCCGGCGTCATGCGCGCGGGCAGTCAGGGCGGGCATGTCGTGACGGCGGCCGGTGCGATAATCGACCTCGGTCAGCATCAGCACGGCCAGGTCGGGACCGATGGCCGCCTCGACCTCTTCTGGGGCGACGACGCGCAGGGTCGCGCCCAGGGCGCGGGCGATCCCCTCGGCCACGTACAGGTCCGACGGAAAGTTGCCGCTGTCCGACAGGATCACCCGCCGGTCGGGCCGCAGGGCCAGCGCCGCGCTCAGCGCCTGAAACACCTTGATGGACAGCGTATCGCCCATGACCACCTGGCCATCCCCCGCGCCGATCAGCCGCGCGATGCGGTCGCCGACCTTGCGCGGCTGGACATACCAGCCCGCCTTGTTCCAGCCGGTGATCAGCATCTGGGACCATTCGTCGGCCATCATGGTCGCGACCCGGTCGGCGGCGGCGCGGGGCATCGGCCCGAGCGAATTGCCGTCCAGATAGGTCATGCCGTCCGGCAGGTGGAACGCGGCGCGGGTCTTGGTGAAATCGGTCATCATGGGCTCCCTCTTGACGCAACGATAGCGCCGCGATTGGCTGCCCGAAAGAGGGGGAATCATGCTGTATCAGATCACCGACTGGGACGACGCCTATGCCAATGGCGCGCATATCCCGCATGCCGACACCTATGTCCCCCGCTGGACCGAGGCGGCGGCGGCCTTCCGCGCCGCCCATCCGCCGCAGGATCTGGGCCGGGGGCATCTGTTCCTGCCGGAGGGAGACCCGCGCGGGCTGATGGTGTTCATCCATGGCGGCTACTGGATGCGGTTCGACCCGACGCTGTGGGCGCATCTGGCGGGCGGTGCACTGGCGGCGGGATGGGCCTGCGCCATGCCGGGCTATCCCTTGGCGCCGGACGCGCGCATCGCCAACATGACCCGCATCGTCGCGGAGCAGATCGCAGAGGCGGCGGGTCGCATCGCAGGGCCCATCGCGCTGACCGGTCATTCGGCGGGCGGGCATCTGGCGGCGCGGATGATCTGTCCGGGGGTGCTGTCCGAGACGGTTGCCGCGCGGGTCACCGCCTGCGTGCCCATCTCTCCGCTGACCGACCTGCGCCCGCTGATGCGCACGGCGATGAACGACACCCTGCGCCTGGACGCGGCCGAGGCCGCATCCGAAAGCCCCGCCCTGCTGGAACCCCGCACGGGCATCCCGGTCACGACTTGGGTTGGGGGGGCCGAAAGGCCTGAATTCATCCGCCACGCCCGGCTGCTGGCGGATGCCTGGGCGGGGCTGGGCGCGGCGACCGAATGCGTCATCGACCCCGGCCGCCACCATTTCGACGTGATCGAGGGACTGGCGGACCCCGCCAGCCCCCTGATGCGTCGCCTGCTGGGTTACAGCGGCTGACGATAGTCGAACGTGTCCGGGTCCGGCCCGGTGCGATGGCCGCGGTCCAGCGCGTCGATGGCCGACATCTCCTCGGGCGTCAGGGTAAAGTCCAGCACGTCGAAATTCTCGGCCAGCCGTTCGGGCTTTTCCGATTTCGGAATGACCGACAGCCCGTGCTGGATGTGCCAGCGCAGGATCACCTGCGCCACCGTCCGCCTCGTGCGCGCCGCCGCATCGCGGATCGCGGGGGCGTCGAAGCTGTCGCCGCGGCCCAGGGGGGTCCAGCTTTGCGTGACGATGCCAAGCTGCTTGTTCACCGCCCGCATGCGCTCCTGCACCAGCGACGGGTGCAGTTCGATCTGGTTCAGCGCGGGTGCGACGCCCGTCTCGTCGATCAGGCGACGCAGATGCGGCTCGTGGAAATTCGCGACGCCGATGGACCGTACGCGCCCTTCGTCGCGCAGACGGATCAGCGCCTTCCAGCTGTCGACATAGGCGTCCATCGCCGGCAACGGCCAGTGGATCAGGTACAGGTCCAGATAATCCAGTCCCGACCGCTCCATCGTCGCGTCAAAGGCCCGCAGCGCGGCGTCATGCCCCTGCGCGTCGTTCCACAGCTTGGACGTGACGAAGATCTGGTCGCGGGCCACGTCGCTGTCGCGGATGCCCCGGCCCATCCCGGCCTCGTTCTTGTAGGCGGCGGCACCGTCGACCAGCCGGTATCCGACGCGTAGCGCCTCGGACACGACCTCGGGGGTCTTCGCATCCTCGATCTGCCAGATGCCGGTGCCCAGCTGGGGCATGGTCCGGCCGTCGTTCAGGGTCATCATGGGTTGGGTCATCGGGGCTTCCTTTCAGATGTCGCGTCCCAACGCCCCGGACCCGCCGCGGGGTTCATGCGACAAAATCACCGGTCCGTGCGGCGGTCACGGCCTGCAGCCGGTCGGGCGCGATGGCAAAGACATGGCGCGGCGTGCCCGCCGCCGCCCAGACCTGCACGAAATCGGCCAGGCGCGGGTCCAGGAAGGCCCTGACCGGCGACAGATGCCCCACCGGCGCGACGCCGCCGATGGCGAACCCCGTGCGCGCCCGCACCAGCGCCGCATCGGCCCGGCCCAACGGCTCTCCGGCCAGCGTCGCGGCCTTGTCGGGGTCGACCCTGTTGCCGCCCGCGGTCAGGAACAGCAGCACCGCTCCGCTGTCCTGGCCGTGAAAGATGATCGACTTGGCGATCTGGTCCAGCGCACAGCCGACCGCGTCCGCGGCCTCGGCGGCGGTGCGGGTGCTGCCCGGCATCTCGCGGATGTCGACCGCGACGCCGGCCGCGTCCAGGGCCGCGCGGACCCGTTCCAGACTGTCGCTCATCCCCGGCCCTCCCTTGCCGTGCGCAGCCTAGCGGGCGTGCTGCCCGCGTGGAACCCCCCGCCCCTGCGGCGGTTGTGCGGGATGCGGCCCCTTCGCCGCGAAAGGCAGCCCATGGACCAGCCGGTCATCCCCTTCGATCTGGCCCGGATGTTTCTGGGCGAGCATCCGCCGCTCTTCTATGCCGAGATCCTGGTCCGCACCCTGCTCGTCTATGTCTATGCGCTGCTGATGATCCGCTGGATCGGCGGGCGCGGCGTGGCGCAGCTGTCGATGGTCGAGTTCCTGCTGGTCATCGCCCTGGGGTCCGCCGTGGGCGACGCGATGTTCTATCCCGACGTGCCGCTGCTGGCGGCGATGGCGGTCATCACCGTGGTCGTCGGGCTAAACAAGGTGCTGGACCGGCTGATCGTGCGGTTCGACCGGGCCAAGCGCATCATCGACGGCCGCCCCGTGGCGCTGGTCCTGGACGGGCGCATCCTGCCCGAGGCGGCATCGCAGCGCGACCTGGGCCTGGCCGAGATCAAGGCGATGCTGCGCCTGGCCGGCGTCGGCAACCTTGGAGAGCTGCGCGCCGCCTATCTGGAGGCGGGCGGCGGGCTGTCCGTCTTTCGCCGGTCGCAGGTGCAGCCCGGCCTGTCGCTGCTGCCGCCCGAACATCTGGTGAACGGCCCGCCCCCGCCCGCAAAGGCGCTTGCGATGGACGGGCAGACATGTTGTGCCATGTGCGGCGCGTCCGCGGGCGCGCAGATCATCGCCACCCGTGCGCCCTGCCCCGAATGCGGCAACCGCATGTGGCAGGCCCCCGAATGGCCCGAAGGGGCCGAAAGCGCCCAGGGCGGCGCCAAACCGATGGAGTAAGCCATGAAGGTCTTCACGCTGGTCGTCGAGCTGGGCAGGCGGCAGGGCGACGGTCTGCCCAAGGGCGCCACCGGGGCGGGGCTGGTCTGCTATGCCCCGGCCAATGACGAACCCGAGGCCGTGCGAGAGACCGTGGCGATCCTGAAGCAGGCCGACATGGCCCCCCTGGACGTCACCGGCTATGGCACGCTGGACGAGCGTCTGGCCGACGGCCACGAGATCGACGAGGCGGAACGCGCGCTGATGGATCGGGCGCTGGCCGAAAACTCGGTCATCATCGCGCAGATGACGCCCTGGTTCGGGACCGCGCCGGACCCGGAATCACTGCTGCACTAAGCGCGCCCGCGCCCTACCCAAGCGGGAGTGGTTCGTCTAGACTGCACGCAGAAGACCAAATCCGGGCCATCAAGATCCGGGCCAAGAAACCTCGGCAGTCCAAAACAGGCGATCCATAATGAGCTTTTCCCGCATTCTTCTGTCCACCACCCTGATCGGCGCGCTGGCCGCCTGTGCATCGCCGATGTCGCGCATGCCCGCCGCGGGCGGCCCCCGCGCGCCCGCCGATGTGACCGTGACCCCGATCCCCCCCGCCAATCCCGGCGACGAGGCCGGCCTGCAGCGGTTCGTCCAGCAGTTCCGCGCCCGCGCCCTGTCGTCGGGCGTGTCGGGCCCGACCTATGACCGCGCCATGGCGCTGGCCCGCTACAACCCCGAGGTGATCCGCCTGGACCGCCGCCAAGCCGAATTCTCGCGCCCCGTCTGGCTGTACCTGGACAGCGCCGTGTCGGACGTGCGCATCACCACCGGCCGCCAGAAGCTGGCGCAGCTGTCGCCCGTCCTGGCCCGGATCGAGGCGCAGTACGGCGTCCCGCGCGAGATCGTGCTGGCGGTCTGGGGGATGGAATCGAACTTCGGCGCCAACCGCGGCCGGATGCAGATCATCCCGTCGCTGGCAACGCTGGCCTATGACGGCCGCCGCGGAGAGATGTTCCAGAACCAGCTGATCGCCGCCCTGCAGATCCTTCAGGCGGGCGACACCGATCCCCAGCACATGCTGGGCAGCTGGGCGGGCGCGATGGGGCATACCCAGTTCATGCCGACCTCCTATCTGGAATACGCGGTCGACTTCACAGGCGACGGCCGCCGCGACATCTGGTCCGAGGACCCGACCGATTCGCTGGCCTCGACCGCGGCCTACTTGGCGCGCAGCGGCTGGCAGCGCGGTGCGACCTGGGGCGCCGAGGTCCGCCTGCCCGCGAACTTCAACATGGGCCTGATCGGCAAGGGCACCCGGCGATCGGCCGGCGACTGGTCGGCACAGGGCGTGCGCACAATGTCGGGCGGCGGGCTGCCGGCGGGCAACGGCTCGATCATCATGCCGGCGGGGGCGCGGGGGCCCGCGTTCTTCATCACCGACAACTTCCGGTCGATCCTGCGCTACAACAACTCGGACAACTACGCCCTGGGCGTGTCCTACCTGGCGGAACGCATCGCGGGCCGTCCGGGCATCCAGGGCGCCTGGCCGCGCCAGGACCGCACCCTGTCCACCGCCGAACGCCAGGAGATCCAGCAGCGCCTGGCACAGCGCGGCTTCTATCAGGGAGAGATCGACGGCCTGTTCGGATCGGCGACGATGGAATCGGTCTCGGCCTTCCAGCGTTCGATCGGCGTGACGCCGGACGGCTATCCGACCTCGATCCTGCTGGACCAGCTGCGCCGGTGAGTGCCGACGACGGCCTCGCCCCGGCGGGGCCGTTTTCGAACGCGGAGCGCGCGGCGGTCTATCGCGCGATCCGCGAACGCCGCGACGTGCGGGGCCAGTTCCGCCCCGACCCGGTCGATCCCGACACGCTGCGCCGCCTGCTGCAGGCGGCGCATGAAGCGCCGTCCGTCGGGCTGTCGCAGCCCTGGAACTTCATCCTGATCCGCGACGCGGCGCTGCGCGGACGCATCCATGACGCCTTCGCATCGGCCAATGCCGAGGCCGCCGACCGCTTTCCCGACCGCAAGGCGCTCTATTCGTCGCTGAAGCTGGAGGGGATCCTGCAGGCGCCGGTCAACCTGTGCATCACCTGCGACCGGACGCGGGGCGGCGCGCATGTGCTGGGCCGCACCCATGACCCGGCGACCGATCTGTACTCCACCGCCTGCGCGGTGCAGAACCTGTGGCTGGCCGCGCGGGCCGAAGGCATCGGGGCGGGCTGGGTCAGCATCTTCCGGCCCGACGACCTTCGCGGTCTGCTGCACCTGCCCGACCATGTCGTGCCGGTGGCCTATCTGTGCATCGGCCATGTCACCGAACTATACCGCCAGCCCGAACTGCAAAGCCGGGGCTGGGCGGCGCGCCTGCCGCTGGACGACCTGATCCTGGAGGATCGCTGGCCCGCGCCCTAGGCCAGATGGACCCGGAACGCGCCCAGCACCTCGGAATAGACCGCGCGCTTGAAGGGCACGATGCTGTCCAGCACGTCCTCGGCCCGCATCCACCGCCACTGGTCGAACTCGGGATGGGCGGTATCGATGCGGATGTCGGTGTCCTGGCCCAGGAACCGCAGCGCCAGCCATTTTTGGCACTGCCCACCATAACGGCCCTTCCAGATCCGGCCGACCATCTCGGGCGGCAGGTCGTAGAAGACCCAGTCTGGCGTCTCGTCCAGCACCTCGACCAGCGACGGGTCGATGCCCGTCTCCTCGGTCAGCTCGCGCAGCGCGGCCTCGCGCGGGGTCTCCCCCTCGTCGATGCCGCCCTGGGGCATCTGCCACGCAGGCGGCTGGTCGGGGCTGCGGTCGATCCGGCGCCCGGCAAAGATCAGGCCCCGGTCGTCGATCAGCACCACGCCGGCGCAGGGCCGGTACGGCAGGCCGCCCGGCCCCATGCGTCCGTCCATCGGTTCAGCCCTGGTCCGGGGCGGCCTCGGCCCCCTCGCCCGCGCCTTCGCCCGTGACCGCGGGCGTCTCCGCGGCAGGCACCTGGTCGGCGCGGAAGTTCACCGCGGCCAGACCCTTCAGCACGTCGACCGCATAGGCCAGCTGATAGTCCTCCTCGCGCAACGCGGCGGTGGCCTCGACCTCGGCGGCCTCCTCCTCCATCTGCTTGCGCATCTCGTCGCTGACATCGTTGCCCAGGGCACCGCGCAGGTCGGCCTCGGACCGGCTGAAGTCGCTGTTGCTGCGGGCTTCCTCCTCCTCGACCTCGGGGGCCGGAGCGGGCTGGGCGACCAGGATGTCGGGCTGCACGCCCAGGGCCTGGATCGACCGGCCCGACGGGGTGAAGTACCGCGCCGTGGTCAGGCGGATGGCGCTGTCGGCGGTCACCGGCATGACCGTCTGGACCGAACCCTTGCCAAACGACTTCTCGCCCACGACGATGGCGCGGCGGTGGTCCTGCAAGGCGCCCGCGACGATTTCCGACGCGCTGGCCGAACCGCCGTTGATCAGCACGACCATCGGCTTGCCCTCGGCCAGATCGCCTGCCTCGGCGTTCCAGCGTTCGCTTTCGTCCGGGTTGCGGCCGCGGGTGCTGACGATCTCTCCGGCGTCCAGAAAGGCGTCGCTGACGCTGATCGCCTGGTTCAGCAGGCCGCCGGGGTTGTTGCGCAGGTCCAGCACGAAACCGGTGACCCGGTCGATGCCGCCGGCTTCCTCGACGGCCTTCTTCAGTTCCGCCTGCAGCGTGTCATAGGTCTCGTCGTTGAAGGTGGACACCCGCAGCACGACCGCATGGCCCTCCACGCGGCTGCGCACCACGGTCAGCTTGATCGTGTCACGCGACATGGTCAGGTCGAACGGCTCGCTCTCGCCCTCGCGCAGGACGGTGATGGTGATCTCGGACCCGATCGGGCCGCGCATCATCTCGACCGCGTCGTCCAAAGGCAGGCCCAGCAGCGATTCGCCGTTCACATGGGTGATGAAGTCGCCCGGCTGGATGCCCGCATTCGCGGCGGGCGTGTCGTCGATGGGGGCCACGACCTTGACCAGACCCTCCTCCTGGCTGACCTCGATCCCCAGGCCGCCAAAGCTGCCGCGGGTCTGGGTCTGCATGTCGGAATAATCGTCGGCCGACAGGAAGCTGGAATGCGGGTCAAGCGAGGTCAGCATGCCGTTGATGGCCGCCTCGATCAGCTCCTTGTCCTCGGGTGCCTCGACATAGTCGGTGCGGATGCGCTCGAAGATGTTCCCGAACAGCTCTAGCTGCTGATAGACCGAGGCATTCCCCTCGGCCGTCTCCTGCGCCAGCAGCGGACCGGCGATCTGGGTGGTGGCCAGGGCTCCGGCCAGAACGCCCCCCAGGCCTGCGATCAGATAATGTCTCATGGCGGTCTTTCCTGCCTCAGTCCTGTTGCGGGTCGACGACGGGATTCAGCACGAACCAGTCGGCGGGGTCCAGCGTTTCATTGCCCTGGCGTAGTTCCAGATACAGCGTCTCGCTGCGTCCGGCCTCGGCGCCCTGGGCGGCATCGGCGACGAATTGCGATCCGAATTCCTGGGCGGGGGCTTCCGCGCCCCCCATCAAGCCCACCGGATCGCCCGCCTTCAAGACGTCGCCCACTTCTCCAAAGACCTGGGACAGGCCTGCGAAGATCATTAGATAGCCGCGCGCGGGCTCGACGATCATCACATTGCCGTAATCCAGGAACGGCCCGCGATAGCGGATCGTCGCAGGCCAGGGCGTCTGCACCAGCGCCGCGGGGGCGGTGGCGATCACCCAGCCCGGTCGGCTGACCCCCGCCGCGTCCGGCTCCCGATAAGGGCGCAGCACGGTCCCCACCACCGGCAGGGCCAGGCTGCCGCGCGCGCCCTCGAAATCGTCCATGGGCGCGCCCACGTCCTTTTCCATCCGCGCGATGCCGGTCGCGAAATCGTCCAGGCTCTGCGCGGCCGCGCGCAGGGCCTGCAGCTCCTCGGGGTCCTCGGCATATCGCGCGGGCATCGAGCTGCGGTCGGTCACGGCGCTGGCCAGCAGGCGGCGGGCCTCCTGGACGCTGTCCAGGCCGCTGCCCAGCATGCCGGCGGCGTTCGACTGCAGCTGGCGGACGGTGGCGATCTCGTCCAGATCGGCCTGCAGGGCCTCGGCCTCGGCCCGCAGGCCGGGGGTGACGCCCGACAGGATCATCCCCGACCGCGCATTGGCCAGCGCCCCCGCCGGATGCAGCAGCATCGTCGATTCGGGGCTTTGCTGCAGCGCGGTCATCGCGCCCAGGACGCGCGCCAGCTGGTCGCGCTGCGCCTCGAACCGGTCGCGCAGCTCGGCCTCGCGGCCGCTGGCCTGGCGCAGGCCGCCG
>NZ_VDDD01000125.1 GCF_006151785.1 Paracoccus marcusii | reverse complement strand
GCCCGTCAGGCTGGTCCTGCCGCAGGCACGCCGCGCCGCACCCCCGCGGCCTGTCCGGCGGACGCGCAGGCCCCGCGCGCCGCCATGCCCCTGAAACAATGACGATCTGAACGGACACCGCCCTGGCGGGCGGTTCGTCGCGACCTCATTCTTTCAGGACATCCAGATGACAGACATGAACCAAGACCGGGCGGCCACGCCCCCGGCACCGACCGACATGGACGCGCAACCCGGCCCGGTCGAGGACTGGCGCCTGGTGCAACCCCCGACCACGCCGCACAGCGTCCTGCTGCACTGGGCGATCTTCGCGCTGGTGTTCGGCGGGGTGATCGGTGCCCTCGTGCTGATCTACTGACCGGCGCGGCATGGTGCGGCGGGGCCGTGCCATGCCCGTGGCCTGTAGAAAAGGACAACTCTCAATTGGGCAGCGTTTTGGACTAAACCGACATAAGTCAGCGGGTGCGAATCGCCGGGCAGAAGCCCTCAGCGACCCGCGGCATGTGATGTAACCAGCGACATTGTGAGGACTATCCATGGCCGCAGATATTCCCGGAACCACGGGTGACGACACGATCGTGGGCACCGCCGAGGGCGACACGATCAACGGCGGCTCGGGCAATGACACCATCGACGGCGGTCCCGGAAATGACACCGTCAACGGTGGCGAGGGCGCGGACCATCTGACCTGGAACGGGTCGGCCGAGGGTGGGGAGCACGACACGTATATCGGTGGCGACGGGCATGTGCCCGTCTTCGACGGTTCCTATGTCATCGGCATGACGGGGTCCGAGAATTACACCTTCGATCCCTACAACCACAACGGCGGCGACACGCTGAGCCTGAACCCGGACAGCAACGCCGACATGACGGTCACCTATTCCTCGACCGAGGCAGGGACCGCGACCGATTCCAACGGCAACACCATCGAATTCCAGGGAATCGAGCGGGTGTACCTGGGGGACGGCAACCACAATGTCGACGCCTCGAATGCCGACATCCTGTATGTCGACGGCCCGACGCACACGGTCGGCATGCGCCTTTATTCCGGCAACGGCAATGACACGATCCTCGGCAGCTCGGGCACGGACTACATCCAGAGCGGCGGCGGCAACGACATCGTCCATGGCGGCGACGGCAACGACGTGATCGAGACCGGCGGCGGCGACGACGTCGCCTATGGCGGGGACGGTGACGACGGCTATCGTTGGGGCAACGGCGGCAGCGACGCGCCGATCGGGAACGACCTGTACGACGGCGAAGGGGGGTACAACACCCTGAATGCCTGGCAGTCCGCCCCGTCGGAGCCCACCGAATCCGCGCCCGGCGTGCATGTCGTGCTGGACAGCTCCAGCTCGGGCGACATCGACGCCCTGGGCGGCGTGGACGGGCATCTGCGGTTCCTGAACATGCAGAACCTGCGGACCGGCGGCGGTCATGACGTGATCGACGGATCGGCGGCAGGCGTCGATGGATACCGCGTCTTTGCCGATGCGGGCGACGACATGATCATCGGCAGCGACGGCAACGACGTCCTGGAAGGCGGGTGGGGCGCCGATACCATCATCGGCGGCCTTGGCAATGACGAGATCTCGATGAACGGCGATCTGTTCGCCGCCGTCAGCCGTCCTGATGCCGAGGTCGACACGCTGGTCCTGACCGGCGGCTTTGGCCATGACACGATCCGCGGGTTCGGGTTCGGGGACGAGCTGGACAGCGAGGGCAACCCCGCCGCCGCGGACGTGCTGGACCTCAGCGGCCTGCATGATGCCGATGGCAACCCGATCGACCTGTCAGACGTCAAGATCCGCGCCGATGTGGACGAGTGGGACAACAAGTACGCCGTCATCTCCTTCCCGAACGGGGAAGAGCTGTGGATGCGCGACGTCGATCCCGACAGCCTGACGCCGTCGCGCCTGAACGGGATGGGCATTCCCTGCTTCTGCGCGGGCACGATGATCCGCACCCCCGATGGCGACGTCGCGGTCGAGGACCTGCGCGTGGGCGACCTGGTCGAGACCCGCGACAACGGCGCCCGTCCGATCCGCTGGATCGGGGGGCGCGCGCTGGACCGCGTCGATCTGACCATGGTTCCCAAGCTGCGTCCGATCCGCATCCGCGCGGGCGCCCTGGGGCAGGATCTGCCAAGCCGCGACCTGATGGTGTCGCCGCAGCATCGCGTGCTGGTCCGGTCGGCCATCGCGCAGCGCATGTTCGGCACGACCGAGGTTCTGGTCGCCGCACGTCAGCTGACCGCTCTGGACGGCGTCGATGAGGTCGCGGTGGACTCGGTCCAGTACTATCACATCCTGTTCGCCCGCCACGAGATCGTCTTCTCGAACGACGCGCAGACCGAGTCGCTGTACACCGGGCCGCAGGCGATGAAGTCCCTGGGCCAGGCCGCGCAGGACGAGATCTTCACGCTGTTCCCCGAACTGCGTGCCGGCCCGTCGGAACCCGCACGGCCCTTCGTGCCCGGCGGCAAGGCGCAGAAGATGGTTCAGCGCCACCGCCGCAACGGCAAGACGCTGGTCTGCTGACCGGGACCAGGCGTCCACGGCCACTGCATCCGAAGGCATGCCGCCTTTGGTTGCGGTGGCCGTTCATTTAGGCGTCGGCCATCAAATTTCTGCATCCGAAGATGCGGTCACGTCACGGGCCGCACAGCGTGCAATGCGCCGATGTCGCCGGCGGCCACCGCCACGGTCTTCAGGATCGCGTGGCAGGGTTGTCCCGGCGCAAGACCCATCGCGGCGACGGAGCGGCGCGTCAGGCGAGCCGTCAGCGTGTCGGACCCAACGGTCAGGACGACCTGCGCGTTCGGTCCTTCCTCGGCCGTGATCGCGGCGATGCGGCCCGCCAGGATGTTCAGCGCCGACAGGCCCTGCGGCCGATCCCGTGACAGGATGACGTCGCGTGCCCCCACGCGCAGGCGCACATGCGTGCCGGGCGGGGCATCCAGGCGGGCGACGAAGACCGGACCCGCCCCCGTCTGCAGACGTGTCAGCCCGTCCGCATCATGGCTGGCGACGCGCGCGGTCAGGACCGATGCCGTGTCCGCACCAACCGCGCCCGCATCGCCCAGGACCTGCGCCGGCGGCCCGATGGCCGCGACCCGCCCGGCCCGCAGCGCCACGACGGTGGTGGCCAGCCGCGCGACCTCGGCGCTGGAATGGCTGACATAGAGGATCGGCACGCCGGCCTCGTCGCGCAGGCGTTCGAAATAGGGCAGGATCTCGGCCTTGCGGGCCTCGTCCAGGGCGGCCAGCGGCTCGTCCGCCAGGATCAGGCGCGGGGCCGCCAGCAGGGCGCGCCCGATGGACACGCGGCTGCGCTCTCCGCCGGACAGGGTTCCGGGACGGCGGGCCAGCAAGGGGCCGATGCCCAACATCTGCACCACGCGATCCAGATCGGGCGCGGTGGCGTCGCGCGGCGCGAACCACCGGCCATAGAGGAGGTTCTGGCGGACCGACAGATGCGGGAACAACCGCCCCTCCTGGAAGACATAGCCAAGGCGGCGGCGGTGGGGGGGCAGGTGGCGCCGAAGGGCGCTGTCGGTCAGGACCCAGTCATCGACCGCGATCCGCCCCGCATCCGGTCGCAGCAGGCCCGCGACCGCGTTCACGACCGTGGTCTTGCCCGAACCGGATGGCCCGAACAGCACCGTCAGCCCCGGGGGCGCGTCGAACGCCACGTCCAGGTCGAACCCGGCAAACCGGTGGGTCAGGCGGACCTGCAGCGTCATGCGCCTGCCACCCGCCGCGCGACGCGGCGCGCCAGAACCTCTGACAGCAGCAGCGCGGTCATGGCGATGGTGATCGACACCAGGACCAGGCGCCCCGCTGCCGCCTCTCCGCCCGGCGCCTGCAGCAGGGCATAGATGGCCGAGGGGACGGTCTGGGTCTGGCCGGGGATGTTCGACACGAAGGTGATGGTCGCCCCGAATTCACCGATCGCCTTGGCAAAAGCCAGGATCGATCCGGCCAGCACGCCTGGCAGGATCAGGGGCAGGGTCACCGTGGCGAACACCCAGGAAGGGCTGGCGCCAAGCGTGCCCGCCGCCGCCTCCAGCCGGGGATCGACGGACTCGATCGCCAGGCGGATGGCACGCACCATCAGCGGAAAGGCCATGATTGCGGCCGCCAGCGCCGCCCCGGTCCAGCGGAACGAGAAGATGATGCCCACCGTCTCCAGCCACTGCCCGACGCTGCCCCGCCGCCCGAAGGTGACCAGCAGCAGATAGCCCGTGACCACCGGCGGCAGGATCAGCGGCAGGTGGACGATGCCGTTCAGGATCTGCTTGCCGGGAAAGGACCAGCGCGCCAGCGCATAGGCGGTCAGGATGCCCAATGGCAGGCTGACCAGCGTGGCGACCAGCCCGACCCACAGCGACAGGCGCACCGCCTGCCATTCGGTCGGTCCCAGCCAGGATGTGACGGCGTCGATCATTGTGGGGTCGTGAAGCCGAACTCTGTCCAGACCGCCCGTGCCGCGTCCGACGACAGATAGTCCAGAAAGGCCTGCGCCTGATCATTGTCCGACTGCGCGGTGACGGCGGCGGGATAGACGATCGGGTCGTGGCTGTCGGCGGGAAAGGTGCCCAGGATGGTCACGTCGTCCTGCGCGGCGGCGTCGGTGGCATAGGTGATGCCCAGGGGCGCCTCTCCGCGCGCGACGAAGGTCAGGGCGCTGCGCACGTTTTCCGATTGCGCGACCATTGGCGCCACCGCGTCCCACAGCCCCAGATGGGTCAGCGCGGCCTTGCCGTAGATGCCCGCCGGGACGCTGTCGACCATCGCCATGGACAGCCGCCCCCCGTCCAGCATCGCCGTCAGGTCCAGCGTCTTGTCGATGGTCACCGGGGCGGCGTCGCCATGCGCGATCAGCACCAGGCTGTTGCCCAGCAGGTCGCGGCGCGTATCGGGACGGATGTCCCCCGAGGCTTGAACCGCGTCCATCCAGTCTTCGCTGGCCGAGATGAAGATATCCGCGGGCGCGCCCTGCTGGATCTGGCGGGCCAGGGCGGACGAGCCGGCATAGGACATCACGGCCATCTGACCGGTCTCTTCGCTCCACTGGGCAGCAATGCGGTCCAGCGCGTCGGTCAGGCTGGCGGCGGCAAAGACGGTGACGTCATCGGCCAGCCCGGGGGACGCGATCAGCGCCACGCAGGCGGCAAGGGCAAGGCGATCCGGGCCGGGCATGGTGATCTCCGTCGGTGATATGTCCGGGTGGATATAACGCAACGAAGGGCGGACCTGGCAAGCGCTATTTTCGGGCGGACATATCGACGCACAGGCAGGGTCGGGGTGTGGACGATCAGATCAGATGAGTTGGGGATGGCGGAGGGTCGGAACCGCGAGGAATCTCGGCTCAGAAGGCTTCCAAGAATCGCCTTCGGTCCGAGGATTCAAATGGCGGCCTCATCTACACCGAAGGCGATTCTAGATCCTTCGCCGACATGATTTTTGCATTTGTTACCAATCGGGTAAGTGAAAATCACCCCTCGCGGTTCTGGCCATCGGAGCGCATCTCGCGCACCGCCGCGAGCAACTCCTCGATCGCCTGTTCGGCCGCCGCGAGTTTCATCGCCACCATCAGGTCCTGACGCCCTGCCAGCGCAAGGAACGTTCCCAGCACGTCGTCGGAATGCCGGGCCAGCGCCACCAGATGCTCGCCACTCGGGCCGTATCGGCCGGCAAACCAGTTCTTCACCGTTTTCTCGTTCGCCCCCGTCCAGGACGCAACGATCTTGGCGCCCGCCCTGCTGTCCTCATGGGACCGACGCAGTGCAGCTGCGATTTCGTCGGCGAACCCGTTCTCCGGATCACTCCGACCATATCCGTTTTGTTTCGGAAAGAACTTGCCCTTTTTCGGAAACGACATTCCGGCCTCCCTCGCTGTAGATGGATGAGAGGGATTCAGCCCTGGATTCAGGCGGTTCGGATGGATTGGCCAGCAATACCGAGGAGATGCATGTGTGAGCGGTCGTTTGGTGGCCAATTCGGGCAAGAGCGACGGTGCGGCCGAGCCGGACGTGCCCGCCGTCGCCTACGTCCGGATGTCGACGGATCACCAGAAATACTCGACCGAGAACCAGCTGGACGTCATTCGGAACTACGCCGCCGCGCGGGGCCTGCAGATCCTGCGCGTGTTCGAGGACTCTGGCCGATCCGGGCTGCGGCTCGATGGTCGCGAGGCCTTGCAGAACCTCATGGCCGAGGTCCGTTCCGGCCACGCCGATTTCAAGGCGATCCTCGTCTATGACGTCAGCCGGTGGGGTCGGTTTCAGGACGCTGACGAGGGCGCTTACCACGAACACGTCTGCTCCCGCGCGGGGATCCGGGTCCATTACTGCGGCGAGCAGTTCGAGAACGACGGCAGCATCGGCTCGAACCTGCTGAAGACCGTCAAGCGGGTGATGGCTGGCGAATACAGCCGCGAGCTGTCGGTCAAGGTCTTCGCCGGACAATGCCGCCTGGTGGAGCTTGGCTATCGTCAGGGCGGCGCGGCCGGATACGGGCTGCGGCGGGTGCTGATCGACGAGCACGGCAACCCGAAGGGCGAACTATCGCGCGGCGAGCAGAAAAGCTTGCAGACAGACCGCGTCATCCTCGTCCCCGGCCCCGAGGAGGAACAGCGGGTCGTCCAGCGCATGTACGAGATGTTCGTGCGCGAGGGGCGTCCGGAGCGGGAGATCGCGGAGGTTCTGAACGCCGAAGGTCACCGCACCGATCTCGATCGGCCGTGGACCCGGGCGACGGTCCATCAGGTGCTGACCAACGAAAAGTACATCGGGAACAACGTTTTCAACAAGGTGTCCTTCAAGCTGAAGCAGCGTCGGGTGGTAAACCCGCGCGAAATGTGGATCCGGGCCGAGGGCGCCTATCCTGCCATTGTTGACGAGGCGCTGTTCCTGCGCGCCCGGGAGATCGTGGACGCCCGCAGCCGCCATTTCTCGGATGAGGAATTGCTCGACGCGCTGCGCGCCATCCTCAAGCGACAGGGCATGCTGTCGGGCCTGATCATCGATGAGGAGGAGGATCTGCCGTCCTCCAGCGCCTATCGCAGCCGCTTCGGCAGCCTGCTGCGCGCCTATCGACTGATTGGCTACGAACCCGACCGGGACTACAGCTACATCGAGGTCAATCGGGCCCTGCGGCAGGCGCATCCGCAGGTCGTGGCCGAAATCATCGCCGGCATCACCCGGCACGGCGGGCGGGCTGTGCAGGACCCGGATACCGATCTGGTGCGCGTCAACGACGAGTTCACTGTGTCCATCGTTCTGGCCCGCTGCACCGCGACGGCGGCCGGGTCGCTGCGCTGGCGCATCCGCCTCGACACTGGCCTTGTACCGGACATCACCATCGCCGTGCGCATGGACGAGGTGAACGAGGCGCCGCGCGACTACTACTTGCTGCCCAGCATCGACATGACCTTCGGGAAACTGAAATTCGCCGAGCAGAACGGGCTCGCGCTCGATGCGTACCGGTTCGACACGCTCGATTTCTTCGACGCGCTCGCCTCGCGGGCGAGGATCGCGGAGGTGGCGTGATGCCCGACGACTTGGAGCCAACGAGCCAGAAGCAGGTGACCCTGATCCCGACCGACAGGGTTCGGGTCCTCAACCCCCGCGTCCGAAATCGGCGCACCTTCGAGGCGATGGTGGAGAACATCGCGCGCATCGGCCTGAAGCGCCCGATCACC
This sequence comes from Paracoccus marcusii, assembly GCF_006151785.1. Classification (GTDB taxonomy): domain Bacteria; phylum Pseudomonadota; class Alphaproteobacteria; order Rhodobacterales; family Rhodobacteraceae; genus Paracoccus; species Paracoccus marcusii. Next base: position 2,248 of record NZ_VDDD01000125.1, on the reverse strand, counting down.
GTGGCACCGCGCCCCGGGACCGATCCGCAGGAGTACGACCTCGTCTGCGGTCAGGGCCGCCTCGAGGCCTTCGTCGAACTGAAGCAGGACCACATCCCCGCCATTGTGATCGACGCTGACGAGAGCGATTGCCTCGTGATGAGCCTCGTTGAGAACTGTGCGCGGCGGCAGCACAACCCCATCGACCTGATGCGCGAGATCGGCGCGCTCCGCCAGCGCGGCTACAACGACCGTCAGATCGGCGAGAAGATCGGCGTGTCCACCGAATATGTGAACATGATCGCGGGGCTGCTGGAGAAAGGCGAGGAGCGCCTGGTCTCGGCCGTGGAAACCGGGGTGCTTCCGCTGAATCTGGCCATACAGATTTCCAAGACGGACGCCAAGGGCGCGCAGAAGGCACTGATGGACGCCTACACCCAGAACAAGCTGCGAGGCCGGAAGCTGGCGCTCGTGCGCCGCCTGATCCAGCAGCGCGAACTGCGGGGCCCGCAGATCCACAGCAACCAACTCGGACGCAAGCCTCCGAAACGTGCCCTGACGAGCGAGGGCCTTGTGCGGGCGTATCAGCAGGAGGCGACGCGCCAGAAGCTGCTTATCAAAAAGGCCGAGCTCACCCAGAGTCGGCTGATGTTCGTGCGCGAGGCGTTCCGGAAGCTCTGCGCGGACGAGCATTTCATGACCCTGCTCAGGGCCGAGGGGCTCGAGACAATGCCCGCCGACCTTGCGCGGCCCGTGACTGACGGGGCTCCGGCATGAAGCGCGAAGCACGCGAGACCCCGAAGAGCGTCACGCTCGGGTTCGAGGACGACTGCGTCACGCTCCCCATCGATGCGATCCTGCCGCTCCGCGCCCTCGGCAAGTCCGCAAAATCCAGCCGGAAGTATCGGCAGATCGTGGCTTCCATCGCCCAGATCGGGATCGTCGAGCCGCCCGTCGTGGTTCGGAACCCTGACAAGTCCGCCACCTGGTTGCTGCTCGACGGCCATCTTCGGATCGAGGCGCTGAAGGACGCAGGCGAACAGGAAGTGGAGTGTCTGGTCTCCACCGACGATGAGGCCTTCACCTACAACCGTCAGGTCAGCCGCCTTGCGCCGATCCAGGAACACAAGATGATCCGAAAGGCGATCGAGCGCGGCGTGCCCGAGGAGAAGATCGCGCTCGCGCTCGATCTCAACATGAGCAGCATCCGGCGCAAGGTGCGCCTTCTGGACGGTATCTGCGAGGAAGCGGTTGCGATCCTGAAAGACAAGCCCGCGACCGGCGCGGTGTTCGACGCGCTGCGCAAGATGAAGACCATGCGCCAGATCGAGGCGGCCGAACTGCTGGTCAACGCGAACAACTATTCCGTCGCCTACGTGAACGCGATCCTCGCGGGAACGCCGCAGGCCCAATTGGTCGAATCCTCCAAGGCGAAGAAGGTCAAGGGGATAACGCCCGAGGCGATGGCGCGCATGGAACAGGAACTGGCCCGCCTGCAGGAGGGGATCGCCTCGATACAGGACACCTACGGCCAGGACCACCTGCATCTGACCGTGATCAAAGGCTATGTCGGCAAGCTGCTCGGGAACGCCCGGGTCGTGCGCTATCTGGCGCAGAACCACCCCGAGTTCCTCGGCGAGTTCCAGACGATCACCGAGATCACGCCGGCCGAGGCCGCCGACGCCGAGTAGCCGTTCGCGGCGAATGAAGGGGACCCGGACCCGATAAGCGCGGGGACCGCGGGAGACGCCGGACTGTGGGCCGGATCGAGCGCGGTGGTGGGGATGGCGGCGAACCCGCTCGGAGCCCACCAGGCTGGCTCGAGTTTTCGCCGGCCGCGCGGTCGCGCATGCGGCTGCGTTCCATTCGGGGCGTGTCGGAGACCGGGCCACTCCGGCACGCCCATTTGCCCACTCGAAAAACATGGTGAATCCGCGACGTCCTGAGGTAGTGCGTTGCGGTTCTCTGCGAAAAGAGAACATCTAAAAAACGAAACAGGCACAAAAGAATCGAAATTCATCCATGCGAGTTTTTATGCTATTGATTCCATTGTGCATCGTAAGAATGTGTGAGGTCTGCGTAGCCTTTGGGGTCTCTGCGCATTTCGGAGGGGTTGAGTCATCGAAAATCTCGGCTCAGAGCCCTGCAGTCATGCGCTGGCAGAACTGCACGAGAGCGCTCGTCTCCGAGCGATTGTTAGAGCGTTTCTGCAAAACCCGGAATCATGGGATTTTCATAGGGGTCTGCTTGTGATTCATCCTTTCTAGGA
>NZ_VDDD01000124.1 GCF_006151785.1 Paracoccus marcusii | reverse complement strand
TGCGCGAGGTGGCGGCCGAGCTGGACGTCCCGATGGCGCAGGCGGCGCTGGCCTGGGTCCTGTCGCGGCCGGGTGTCGGCACGCTGCTGATGGGCGCCAGCCGGGCTGCTGCTGCATCGGCTGGCACAGTCCACGTCCGCCTGTCCGGCTTTTAAGGAAAACTGAAATGGCAAAGATCACTGCTCTGACGAAGATCATCCTTCCCGGCGTCGCTGAAGAACACACTGTCGAAGTCGGCGAGACCTTCGACTCGCCCCCGATCCAGGCGCGCTCGCTGATGGAGATGGGCTCTGCACGCAACGCCACCAAGGAAGAGATCGACGCGATCGCCGCCAAGGAAAAGGCGGGCGAGGCCGAGGCTGCCGAATTGGCGAAGATTGCCGAGGAGAACGCCAAGGAGCGCGCTCGCCTGTCAGGGTTTAAGGGCTAAAGACAATGGGCCGCGCCGCTTCCACATTTAAGCAGACTGACCTCGTGAGGGCCGTAAAGGCCACACAGGCGGCAGGCTTGACTGTGGGGGCGGTTGAGGTTTCCCCTGACGGCACCATCAGAATTAGCGTGCAGGGGGCGCAGGCCCCGTCTGGCGCAGTCTCAGACCCATTCGAGACATGGAAGGCCAAACGCGATGCGAGTTCGAATGAAAGGGCTTAACAAGGTTTCTAAGAAACTCGCGGATGGCACCTCTGTCACCTACTACTACGCCTGGAAAGGTGGCCCGCGTCTTCCCGGCAAGCCTGGCGAGCCTGCATTTCTGGCAGCTTTCAATCAAGCGATTGCGGCAAATGAGGCGCAGCCTACTGGCACTCTGCAAAGCGTCTTGAACGCTTACCAGCAAAGCGCCCGCTTCAAAGATCTTAGCGGTAAGACACGGCGCGATTATGTTCGCATGATCCGCAAGATCGAAACCGACTTTGGGGACTTCCCGATTGCTGCGCTGTCAGACCGCCGAACCCGTGGCGAGTTTCTGCACTGGCGCGACCGCTTGGCGCAGTCATCCCGCCGACAGGCCGATTACGCCTTGTCAGTCCTTGCCCTGATTATCGCATGGGCCTTTGACCGTGGGCTTGTGCCGATGAATCCCGTCGAGCGCCCCGGCAAAACCTATCGGTCGAAACGGATCGACTCAATCTGGACCACCGACGACGAGAAGCGTCTTCTAGAAAAGGCCCCATCGCACATTGGGCTGGCGTTCATGTTGGCGCTGTGGACAGGGCAACGGCAAGGCGACCTATTGCGGCTTCAATGGTCCGCCTATGACGGCGAGACGATCCGCCTGCGGCAGAGCAAGACCGGCGTCCGTGTATCTATCCCCGTGGGCGAACCTCTTAAGCAGATTCTCGACAGCACGGATCGGACGATCAGCACTATCCTTGCCACATCGCGCAATGCGTCATGGACAGAGTCGGGTTTCCGATCGTCCTGGCGCACCGCCTGCGCTGCTGCTGGCATTGATGGGCTGACCTTCCACGACCTGCGCGGCACGGCTGTCACACGTCTTGCGCTGGCAGGCGCAACCACGCCTGAAATCGGAACGATTACCGGGCACGGGCTGAAGCAAGTCGAAGCGATTCTCGATTCCCACTATCTCAAACGCGACTCAGCACTGGGAATTTCAGCTATTCGGAAGCGGGAAATATACGAGGAGGCAACTAAGACTCCCAACTAAACGCCCAACTGTTCTATAGTGCTAAACACTTAACACAGAAAAAACGTTGGAAGTTCAATGGTAGCGGAGGAGGGACTCGAACCCCCGACACGCGGATTATGATTCCGCTGCTCTAACCAACTGAGCTACTCCGCCACGAGTAGCGGCGATCTAAAAGACTGGCGCAGGGCCGTCAAGCGGGTTTTGCCAAAAAGCGCGCGCAGAGCGTTCGGGGCGCTAGATCTGCACGCCCGCGCAGCGCGCGGTGTTGCGGATGTGGTCGCGCATATGCGCCTGCGCCGCGTCGGGATCGCGCCGTTCCATCGCGGCCAGGATGGCACGGTGTTCGGCGATGGACTGCGCCATGCGATCGGGGTCGGTGTTCGGGATCGGCTGGCGCTGCGTCTCGGTCAGCAGCTGGCTGACGGTGCTGTACAACGTGGCCAGCATCCGGTTCGGGCAGGCCTGCGCGATGCCTTGATGCAGGGCCAGGTCCGCGTCCACATGGGCGACCAGGTCGCCCTGCGCCCAGGCCTTCTCGAACTGGGCGGCGGCCGATTGCAGGCCGGCCAGCGCATCGGGGGTGATGGCGGATGCGGCCAGCCGCGCCAGCTCTCCCTCGATCAGCAGGCGGGTCTGGAACACCTCGCGCAGATCGTGGGCATCGTCATAGCGCCATGTCGTCTGAGCGGGCCGCGTGGCCGGGTCCATCACGAAGGTCCCCCGTGCGGGCAGGGTCTGGACCAGGCCCAACGTCTCCAGCGTCAGCAGCGCCTCGCGCAGCGACGGGCGCGACACGTTCAGCTGTTCCGACAGCACCCGCTGCGACGGCAGCCGCTCTCCGGCCTTGAGTTCGCCCGACCGGATCATCTCCTGCAGGCGACGCGCGATGGTCTGCGTCACCGGTCCCTTGTCCCACATCACCCGCGCATTGCCCTTTCCGTCGGCATCCCGTCCGCCATCCATCTGCACAGGAACCACGGCCATTGCAAACCGGATCGGCCCGTGGCTTGATACTGGTCAGACCGGTTTGGCCGGTCAATCCAGAATCATAAAGACGGGGAGATGATGATGCACGGAAAAAGGATGCGCCGCACGACCATGGCACTGGCGCTGCTTGCCGGTTCGGCCCTTGCCGCGTCGGCACAGGAGACCCTGACGGTGGGCGCCAACATCGGCAACGTCCCGTGGGAGTTCCAGGACGATGCCGGCCAGTTCGTGGGCTTCGAGATCGACCTGGTCGCCGCCGTGGCCGACCGCATGGGCGCCGAGGTCGAGACGGTGAACATTCCCTTCAACGGGCTGTTCTCTGCCGTGCAGTCGGGGCGGATCGACATCGCGACCAGCTCCATCACCATCACCGACGAACGCCTGGAATCGGTGACCTTCGCCCAGCCCTATTACGACAGCGACCAGTCGCTGACCGCCCTGGCCGAGGGGCCGAAATCGCTGGCCGAGATGAAGGACAAGGTCGTCGGCGTCGACACCGGATCGACCGGCGACATGTGGGCGACCGAGAACCAGGCCGAATACGGGTTCGCCGACATCCGCCGCTATGAGGGGCTGGCGCCCGCGATGCTGGACCTGCAGGCGGGGCGGATCGACGGGTACGTGTCGGACATCCCGGCGCTGCAGTACTACGTCAAGGACAAGCCGCAGCTGGCCGTCGTCGAACGCATCCCGACCGGAGAGAAGTATTCGATGATGTTCGCCAAGGACGCCGAACTGGCGACCGAGGTCAACACCATCCTGGACGCGCTGAAGACCGAGGGCGTGGTGGCCGAGCTGCACGAGAAGTGGTTCGGCGTCGCCCCCGATGCGGGGTCGTCCACCGTCACCGTCCTGCCGATGCCGACGCTCAACTGATCCGACAGCCGGGTCCGGGCCCGTCCCGGACCCGAAGGGATGCACATGGATATCTTCGACACCTTCCTGAACGCCGAGGTGATGCGGCGGACCTTTCCCATGCTGCTGCAGGGTCTGTGGATCACGCTGCAGCTGGGGGCGGCCAGCATCGTCGCGGGGCTGGTGCTGGGCCTGGGGCTGGCGATGGCGCGGCTGTACGGGCCCGGCCCGGTCCGGTTCGTGACACGGCTCTATATCGACACCTTCCGGTCGATCCCGCTGTTGGTCCTGCTGATCATCGTCTATTACGCGCTGCCCTTCGTGGGCCTGCGCCTGTCGCCATTCGCATCCGCCATGAGCGCGCTGACGCTGGTGTCGGGCGCCTATACGGCCGAGATCTTTCGCGCCGGCATCGAGGCGATTCCCAAGGGCCAGTTCGAGGCCTCCGCCGCCCTGGGCCTGAACGGGCGCCAGACCATGGCCGACGTGATCCTGCCGCAGGCGGTGCGAATCGTCATCCCGCCGCTGACCAACAATTCGATCAACGTGGTCAAGGACACCGCGCTGGCATCGGTCGTGGCCATGCCCGACCTGCTGAAACAGGCGACGCAGGCGCAGGCCCTGGCCGCGAACCCCACGCCGCTGATTGTGGCCGCGGTGATCTACATCGCGTTCCTGTGGCCGCTGGTCGCGCTGGTGTCGCGCATGGAACGCCGCTTTGCGGCACGGAGGCGCTGAGATGGCCGGTTTCGTCAGCATCCGCAACCTGCGGAAATCCTATGGCAGCTTCGAGGCCCTGCGCGGCATCGACCTGGACGTCGCCAAGGGCGAGGTGGTGTGCATCATCGGCCCGTCGGGGTCCGGCAAATCGACCCTGATCCGCTGCATCAACCGCCTGGAGGGGTTCGACCCCGCAAGCGAGATCCGCGTGGACGGCACCCCCGTCACCACCGGCCGTGCGCTGGCCCGCGTGCGTGCCGAGGTCGGTATGGTGTTCCAGTCCTTCAACCTGTTCCCGCATTTGACGGTGCGTGAAAACGTCATGCTGGCGCCCCGCCGCGTGCGCCGCACCACGCGGGCGGATGCCGCGGCCCAGGCCGACCGCCTGCTGGCCCGCGTGGGCATTTCCAGCCAGGCCGACAAGTACCCAGAGCATCTGTCCGGCGGCCAGCAGCAGCGCGTCGCCATCGCCCGGGCGCTGGCGATGGAGCCGCAGGTGATGCTGTTTGACGAACCGACCAGCGCGCTGGACCCCGAAATGGTGGGCGAGGTGCTGGACGTCATGCGCGATCTGGCCCGGACGGGCACCACCATGATCGTCGTCACGCACGAGATGGGATTCGCGTCCCAGGTGGCCGACCGCGTCATCTTCATGGATGCGGGCCAGATCGTCGAACAGGGACCGCCCGCGCAGGTGCTGTCCGACCCCCAAGAACCACGCACGCGCAATTTCCTGGGCGCCGTGCTGAACCACTGAAGGACGACCCCGATGACACAGCTGGACATGGCCTATGTGCAGTCCCAATTCCCCGGCCTGACGCAGGACTGGGTGTTCTTCGACAATGCCGGCGGCGCGCAGATCGCCCAGCCCGCGCTGGACCGCATGGTCGAGTTCCTGACGCACCGCAACGTCCAGATTGGGGGCAGCTATGCGGTGTCGCAGGCCGCGGCCGAGGCGCTGATGGCGGGCCGTCGCGCCGCCGCGACGCTGGTCAATGCCGCCCGCCCCGAGGAGATCGTCTTCGGTCCCTCGACCACGGTGCTGATGGGCAACCTGATGCAGGCCATGCGCCGCCAGTTCGTGCCGGGCGACGAGGTCATCGTCACCATGGCCGATCACGAAAGCAATATCGGTCCCTGGACCCGGCTGCAGGAGTTCGGCGTCGTCATCAAGGTCTGGCCGCTGAACGCGGACACAATGGACCTGCAGCTGGCCGATCTGGCCCCGCTGATGACCGACCGCACCCGTCTGGTCTGCGTGACGCATGTGTCCAACATCCTGGGGCAGGTGCATCCCGTCGCGGATTTCGCGCGCTTCGTCCATGACCGCGGCGCACGGATCTGCGTCGATGCGGTCGCCTATGCGCCGCACCGGCTGATCGACGTTCAGGCCTGGGATGTCGATTACTATGTCTTCAGCTTGTACAAGGCCTATGGCCCGCACGGGGCGCTGATGTACGGGAAATACGACCTGCTGGCCGAACTGGACGGGCTGTACCATTACTTCTATGGCAAGGATAAGGTTTTGGCCAAGCTGGAGCCGGGCAATCCCAGCTATGAGGCCGCCTATGCCACCGACGGCATCCTTGAATACCTGACCACGCTGGCCCGCCACCACGGCGCGACGGGCGACGACCGCGCCTTGCTGGAGGCCGCCTTCGATCTGATCACCGCGCAGGAGGATGCGCTGACCGACCGCCTGCTGGCCTGGCTGTCAGCGCGCAACGACTGCCGCGTCATCGGCGGATCGGTCAACCGCGACAGCACCCGCGTGCCGACCATCGCGTTCAAGTTCGACGGCATCGATTCCGGCGCCGTCGCACGCGCGATGGACGATCACGGCATCGCCATGCGGTTCGGCGATTTCCATTCGCGCCGCCTGGTCGAGCATCTGGGCGAGGATCAGAACGGCGGCGTGCTGCGCGTGTCGATGGTGCATTACAACACGCTGGATCAGGTCGACCGCCTGACCGACGCGCTGGCCCGGATCGTCGCATGAGCGGGCTGGACCTGGTCATTGCGGGCGGCACGGTCGTCACCGCCGCCGACAGCTATGTCGCCGATATCGGCATCCGCGACGGGCGCATCGCGCAGATCGGGCAGGGGCTGACCGGGGCCGACCGGATCGACGCGACGGGGCTTCTGGTCCTGCCGGGCGGGATCGACGCGCATGTGCATCTGGACCAGCCCACCTCGGACGGCACGACCATGGCGGACGGCTTCGTCAGCGGCACCCGGTCGGCGGCGGCGGGGGGCAACACGACCGTGCTGCCCTTTGCGCTGCAGATCAAAGGACAGTCGTTGCGCGCCTGCGTCGAGGAGTACCACCAGAAGGCGAAGGGGCATTGCCACACCGACGTGTCGTTCCACCTGATCGTCAGCGACCCAACCCCTCAGGTCCTGGGGCAGGAATTGCCGGCGCTGGTCCGCGAAGGGTACACGTCCTTCAAGGTCTTCATGACCTATGACGACCTGGTCCTGAACGACGCCCAGATCCTGGACGTGTTCGAGGTGGCGCGCCGCGAACGCGCCCTGGTCATGGTCCATGCCGAGGGGCATGACGCGATCCGCCACCTGACCCGCCGCCTGGAGGCCGAGGGCCGCACCGCGCCCTATTACCACGGTCAGGCCCATGCCCAGATCGCCGAACGCGAGGCCACGCACCGCGCCATCAGCCACGCCCAGCTGATCGACGTGCCGGTGGTGATCGTCCATGTCTCGGGCCGCGACCCGATGGAGCAGATCCAGTGGGCCCGTGCCCGCGGCCTAAAAGTTCACGCCGAAACCTGCCCCCAATATGTCGCCCTGACCGCCGACGACCTGCGCGGGCTGAACATGGATTTCGACGGCGCGAAATACGTCTGTTCCCCGCCGCCGCGCGATGCGGACAGCCAGGCGGCGATCTGGCAGGGGCTGCGGGACGGGACCTTCGACATCTTCTCGTCCGACCATTGCCCGTTTCGCATCGACGCCACGGGCAAGGACACGCCCCGCGCGCGATCGTCGTTCAAATACGTGCCGAACGGCATTCCGGGGGTCGAAACCCGCCTGCCGATCCTGTTTTCCGAAGGCGTCGGCAAGGGGCGCATCAGCCTGCAGCGGTTCGTGGCGCTGACCGCGACCAACCCCGCGCGGCTCTATGGCCTCTATCCGCAGAAGGGCAGCATCGCCATCGGCGCGGATGCCGACCTGGCGCTGTGGGACCCGACCCTGACCCGGCCGATCCGGCAGGCGCAGCTGAACCACGGCTGCGATTACACGCCCTACGAGGGGATGGAGATCACCGGCTGGCCGGTCCGCACCCTGCTGCGCGGCCGGACCATCGCGCAGGACGGCGTCCCGGTGGGCGATCCCACCGGGGGGCACCTGTCGCGCGCCACCAGCGAGGCGTTCGCCTAGACGTCGAAGTTGCTGGGCAGCACGATCATGTCGCGGATCGTCACGTTGCGCGGGCGCGTCAGCATGTACATCAGCGCGTCCGCGACCTCGACCGGTTCGATCAGGGCGCCGGCATCCTTCATGCGCTGCAGGCGTTCGGGTTCCCAATCCGCCAGCAGGGCCGAGATGACCGGCCCCGGAGAGACCTGTCCCACCCGCACGCCATGGCCCATCAGCTGGCGGCGCATGGTCTGGACGAAACAGGTCACGGCCCATTTCGACGCGGTATAGACCGGCTCGACGTGGATCGGTGCGTGTCCGGCGATGGAACTGGTGACGATGATGTCGCCCGTGCCGCGTTCGATCATGTGGGGTGCCACCGCATGGACGTTCTTCATCACCGCGTTGACGTTCAGGTTCAGCATGCGGTCGATGGCGGCCGGGTTGGTGTCGACCAGATCGCCGCCGATATAGCTGCCCGCGTTGCACAGCATGATGTCGATCTGGCCGACCTTGTCCAGGATCTGCGGCACCATCGCGTTGCAGCTGTCCGCGTCCAGCAGGTCGGTAACCTGGGCGATCGCGTCTGCGCCCAGTTCGCGCGTCAGCGCGTCCAGCGCGTCGGCGTTGCGGTCGATCAGCACCACGCGGGCACCCGCCTCCAGCAGCGCGCGCGTGGCGGCCAGCCCGATGCCCGATGCGGCCCCGGTGATCGCGGCAACCTTGCCGTGCAGGTCTTGGGACATGGTATTCTCCTTGGGATGGTGTTCGGTCAGACGGCCAGGAAGCCGCCGTCAAGGGGCAGGACCGCCCCGGTGATCAGGCCCGCATCGTCCGACAGCAGCAGCGCGATGGCGCGGGCCACGTCTTCGGCCTCGGCAAAGCGGCCCATCGGGTGGCGGGCCATCATCGGGTCGCGCTTGGCCGGCGCGCTCCAGGCGGCGGCGGCCAGTTCGGTCAGCGTGACGGTCGGCGCGATGGCCACGGCGCGGATGCCGTGGGGACCCAGTTCGCGCGCCATGACGCGGGTCGCGCCCTCCAGCCCCGCCTTGGACGCGGCATAGGCAACGTGGTCGGGGAATCCGCGATGGCCCGCGATGCTGGTGACGTTGACGATGGCCCCGCTGCCGCCCGCGGCGATCCGGGCGCGGGCGAACTCCTGCGCGCAGATCAGCGCGCTGCGCAGGTTGATGTCCATCACCGTGTCATAGCCCGCATCGGTCAGATCCAGCAGCCCCTCCAGCACGTTGGTGCCGGCGCAGTTGACCAGGAAGTCGCAGGTCCCGGCCTGGGCCATGGCATCACGCGCGGCCGCGGGGTCGGACAGGTCGGCCACGATGGCCCGGGCGTCCAGGCTGTCCAGGTCGGATTGCGTGCGGCTGATGGCCGTGACCCGCGCGCCGCGTTCGGCCAGCAGGATGGCGGTGGCCCGGCCGATGCCCTTGCCTGCGCCGGTGATGATGACGGATCTATCCGTGAAGGGCATCGTGGTCTCCTCTCAATGCGGCGTCGATGTCGCCGCGCAGGTCGCGGGCGGTGGCCTGAAGCGTCAGGAAGGCCCGATGGCGCGCGGCGTGCAGCCGCTGGCTGTCGGGGTCGGGGTGATGGGTGGTCTGGACGCGCGACATGGCTGGCATGGCCGATGCCAGGTCGGGGAACACCCCGCCCGCGACCGCGCCCAGCATGGCCGCGCCCAGCAGCACGGGCTCGTCCGCCGCCGCGGCATCCACGGGCAGGCCGGTCGCATCGGCCAGCAGCTTGCGGATCAGCGGATGGCGGCCCGCGCCCCCGCTGATGGCGATGCGCGCGACCGGTGCCCCGTGGGCAGCCTGGGTCGCGATGATCTGGCGCAGGCCGTAACCCAGCCCGCAGACCCCCGCGACATACAGCGAGATCAGGGACGCCAGGTCCGTGTCCATCCCCTGGCCGCTGACGATGGCGCGGGCATGGGGGTCGGCAAAGGGCGCACGGTTGCCCAGGAATTCGGGCACCACGTGCAGGTGGGCCGCCTGCCGCACGGCGTCGGGCGCGGCCTGGTCCGCCAGCCATTCGGGCAGGGACCGGCCCTGCGCGCGGGCAGCATCGGTCGCCTGGTCGTGGGCGGGGTGCAGGCGCAGCAGGTGGTCGATGGCCGCGCCCGCGACCGACTGCCCGCCCTCGTTCAGCCACATGCCCGGCACCATGGCCGAGAAATAGGGCCCCCAGACGCCCGGCACGAAGGCCGGGTTCCGCGTCGTGGTCATGGTGCAGGATGATGTGCCGAACACATAGCCCACCGTGTCGACCGGATCGCCCATCGCGGCGACGGTGCCGACCCCGCCCGCATGCGCGTCGATCAGCCCTGCGCCGACGGCGATGCCGGGCCGCAGGCCCATGGCGCGCGCCGCATCGGCGGTCAGGCCCGCGCCAAGGG
>NZ_VDDD01000123.1 GCF_006151785.1 Paracoccus marcusii | reverse complement strand
CTGCGGCCGGGGTCGCGGCCGTGGACCAGCAGGACCCGCCGCCCCAGGGCCGCGACCCGCCCGGCGGCCATCGCCGCCTGCCCCCGGCCGAACAGGATCTCGGTGGCGGTGGCAAAGGCGAAGGGCTGGGGCATGGGGCGTCCTGTCGATGATGGGTCAGATATTCAGCTTATCCGCCCCGGTGTCGATATGCGGCGCCCAGAATGCGACACTTTCGGCGATCTGGGCGATGACCTGCCGGTCGTTCGGGTCGCGTTCCTTGAAGGACAGCTCCAGGCAGATCTCGTTGTCGACCGCGCCGCCCTGGGCCAGCGCCTCCAGCAGGGGTTCCGGCTGGACGCGGCCCTTGGCGTTGAATTCGGCGGTGAAGGGGCGGTGGCCGCCCTTGTCCATCAGCGACTGCTTGATGTGGATGATCGGGCTGACGCGCGGCACGGCGCGGGCCCAGGCATAGGGGTCCAGATCGTCCGGATCGGGGCTGGTGACGTCGCCGTGGTCGATATCGGCCATCATCCACATCGGCACCGCCATGTCGGCCGCGCTCAGCCGGTCCTGCAGCGCCAGGGCGGCCGGGATCGTCTCTCCGAATTCGCGGCCCACGCTCATGGGCTCCCAGAAGACATAGTCCAGCCCGGCGGCCTTCGCGTGATCCGCGACCTCGGCCCAGCAGTCGATGGCGATGCGGATCAGGTCCTCGCGCCGGGCCGGACCGTCGTAATCGCGATAGGTGAAGATCGCGAATTGCGTGCCCACCGATCGACCGCCCAGATCGGCGGTGATGTCCGCGAAGGTCTTGAACCAGTCGACATAGTATCGCCGCACATCCGCATCGGGATGGCCGAAATGGTTCAGCCGACCATAGGGGCCTGTCATGCCGCTGGTGACGCGCACCCCGGTCCGGTCCAGCGCCGCGCGCATCTGCCGGGTCAGGCGGCGGATCACCGGCGCGGGCCAGGAGGGATTGATGAACTCATGCGTCAACTGCAGGTCGCGGATGCGCAGATCGCGCGCGACCGTGTCGATCAGGTCGTCCGGATCGGCAAAGCGGTTGACCAGCGGGTTGGTGTTCAGCGACAGGGTCAGCATCACGCGATCTCCGGCGCCAGGGTGTCGTCGAACCACGCGGCAAAGGCCGCCTGCTGGTCCCGGGTCAGGTGCAGATAATGCTTGGTGCGCCGGGTCAGGATGTCCTGCGGCGTGCGCGCCCATTCCTTGGCGACCAGGTACCGCGCCTCGGCCTCGTAAAGCTGTCCACCGAAATGCCGCCCAAGGCCCGACAGGGTCATGGCGCCCGCCACGACATCCTTGGTCCGCGCGCCGTACAGGCGACCGTAATGCTGGACCAGCGCGCGCGGCATCCAAGGGTGCAGTTCGCGCTGCAGGTTGGCAAAGCTTTCGTAATCGGCATTGGCGATCTCGCCGCCCGGCAGGGTCGCGGTCTCGGTCCAGTCGGGGCCCATCTGCGGGAACACCTCGGTCAGGCGGTGCATGCCGCGTTCGGCCAGTTCGCGGAAGGTGGTGATCTTGCCGCCAAAGACGTTCAGCAGCGGCGCGCCTCCGGTCTGGTCCAGGTCGAACACATAGTCCCGCGTGACCGCCGACGGGTTGCCCTGCCCGTCGTCGAACAGCGGGCGCACGCCCGAAAAGCTGTGGATCACGTCGGACCGGCGCAGCTTCTCCTTGAAATAGCGGTTCACGGCGGCCAGCAGATAGTCGATCTCGGATTCGTCGGCGGTGACATCCTCGGCCCGGCCGTCATAGGCGATGTCGGTCGTGCCGATCAGCGCCATGTCGCCCTCGTAGGGGTTGATGAAGATCACGCGCTTGTCGTGGTTCTGCACCAGATAGGCGTTGGTCCCCGCCCACCATTTCGGCACGATGATATGGCTGCCCTTGACCAGGCGCACGTTGCGGGCCGAATTCGACCCCGCAACGCGGGTGATGAAGTCGCTGACCCAGGGACCGGCGCAGTTGACCAGGCAACGGGCGCGGAACTGCCGTTCCTCTCCGGTGACGGTGTCGCGGGTGGTCACGGACCAGGCGTCGCCCTCGCGGCGTGCCGACACACAGGCGGTGCGGGTCAGGACGGTCGCGCCGCGCTCCGCCGCATCGACCGCGTTCAGCACCACCAGCCGCGCGTCGTCAACCCAGCAATCGCTGTATTCGAACCCCTTATGGTACTTGTCCAGCAGCGGCGCGCCCTCGGGATCGCGGCGCAGGTCCAGCGTGCGCGTGCCCGGCAGCTTCTTGCGCCCGCCCAGGTTGTCATAGAGGAACAGCCCCAGCCGGACCAACCAGGCGGGCCGGTCGTCGGGGCTGTGCGGCAGCACGAAGCGCATCGGCCAGATGATGTGCGGGGCCGCGGCCAGCAGCACCTCTCGTTCGATCAGCGCCTCGCGGACCAGGCGGAATTCGTAATATTCCAGATAGCGCAGCCCACCATGGACCAGCTTGCCCGAGCGCGACGAGGTGCCCTGCGCCAGGTCGTCCTTTTCGCACAGCACGACCGACAGGCCCCGCCCCGCGGCATCGCGCGCGACGCCCGCGCCGTTGATGCCGCCGCCGATCACGAACAGATCGATCATCTCGTGGCCTTGGGTCATCCTACTCTCCTGTCGTGGTGCGGGCCCGCGCCATGGCTGCCCAGACGGGCGGCAGGGCGGCGCGGGTCGCGGCAAAGGCGGGGAACAGCCGCGCATAGGTCGCGGCCAGATGGGGATCGGGGGCCTCGGGGGCGCGCAGCAGGGGCGTGACCCATTCGGCGATGCAGGCGTCCATGTCGCGATAGGCGCCGATGGCCACGGCGGCCATCATCGCGGCCCCCGCGGCCCCGGCCTCGTCACGGTCGGACACGCGGACCGGCGCGTCCAGCGCGGCCGACAGGATGCGCCGCAGGGCGGGCGACCGCGCCGCCCCACCGGTCAGGCGCAGTTCGGACGGAAGCGGCCCCATCGCGGCGTAACAGTCGCGCATGGCCAGGCCCAGCCCTTCGGCCACGGCGCGCACCAGATCGGGATAGCGATGGCCCGCCGACAGGCCGGTGAACCCGGCCCGCGCCGCAGCATCGACGAAGGGCCCGCGTTCCCCGGCATCCGAGATATAGGGGTGGTACAGGATCTGCCCCGGCGCGGCCTGGCCCAGCCAGCCGTCCAGCCGCGCGACAAGGTCGCGATGCGTCACCGGCTGGCCCATATCCGACAGGATACCCGCCGCCAACCCCAGTACCCAATCGAGGTTCAACGTCGCCGCCATGTTGGTCTGGACCTGCGTGACCACGCCCGGCACCGGCAGGCATATGACATAGCCCGTGCCCTGATCGTTCAGATGCACCCGGTCGGCGGTCACGGCGCGCAGATGCACCCCGGTCGAGCCGACCGTCGAACAGGCCACGTCCCCCGCCCCACCCAGCACGCCCGCACCCAGCGCGGTCATCACCATGTCGACATAGCCCAAGCTGACCGGCGTGCCTGCCAGCAGGCCCGTCGCCGCAGCGGCATCCGCGGTCAGCGGATGGGTCACCTGTGTGCCATCGATGATCGGCGGCAGCAGGCCGCGCCGATGCGTCAGGCCCAGCGCGTCGATGACCGTGTCATCATAGGCCCGGCTGCGGAAGTTGCCGAAGGTGAAGCTGGCCTCGGACGGGTCCGTCGCCCGAACGCCGGTCAGGTTCAGATACAGCCAGTCCTTGCAATGCAGCGCGACCCGCGCCCCATCCAGCAGGTCCGGATGATGGGCGTCCATATGGGCCATCTGCGCGCCCTGCTGGCAGGTGTTCAGGCCGGTGCCCGTCGCCTCGAACCGGGCGCGGTCCTGGCCCAACCGGCCGACGGTCGGTGCGGCGCGCGCGTCCAGCCACAGCCAGGCGTCGCCCACCGGGCCGTCGTCGCCGACCAGCCAGGTGCCGTCGCCCTGCCCCGTCACGGCCAGCGCCGCGGTCCGCCCCGCCAGGTCCGGGATACGATCGGCCAGTCCGCGCAGCGCCGCGGCGCAATCATCCCAGGTGCGGGCCATGTCCTGCGTCGCGGCGCCCTGCGCCCCGGTCGCATAGCGATTCGGCACCGCCGCCGCGCCCAGCTGACGCCCGGCAAGATCGAACCCCACGGCCTTGATGACCGAGGTCCCGGCATCGATTCCGATCAGCACGTCGCGCTGCTTGTCCGTCATGATGCCTCCATCCCTTGGCCCCGGTTTATATCACGATGATCGCACAGGGAACGTATTTTTTTACGGACACGGCAATTTATTTCATCTAAGCTGGTCCTGTTCGCGTCCGACAGGATGCGCGGAATCGCCGCAATCACAGGCCCGCGCCACGCGAATCGACCGGAGGGGAGGCCGGACCGCATGATGACTTTTGCCAGCACAGGCTTGCGCCCCGCATGCCCTCGCGCCATGGATGCGGCCCGTGCGGCGACCGCCACAGGACAGGCCCCGATGCGCATCCTCTCCGCGAGGTCGATCACGTGAAGTTATCATCAACCATGAGATGTGCGCCCGCCCGCCCCGTGTTCCAGCCAGAGGCAGACCGATGACCGACAGCACCACCGCCCCCCGGGCCCCCGCCGCCAGCCGTCGCGGCCTGATCCTGTCCGTGGCCCTGGGCCTGGCCGTCCTGGCCGCCATCGCGCTGGATACCACCGTGGTGCAGGTCGGCTCCGAGGCGGATGCCCGCCGGCAGGCGTTTTCGCCCGACACCTATGGCACGCAGGAATTCCCGCGCATCCGCGACGCGGTGATCGAACGCGCCGTGCCCGCCACCGACCTGGCCGCGGCCATCGCCGCCGATCAGGACGCGGCCATCGCCGAATACGGCACGCCCGCATCGACCGGCGCCATCATGATGGTCACCGTGACCGGCACCGCCGGCGAGCCGCGGGCCGGAGTCTATCCGCTGACCGTCGAGGGCCTGCCCGAGGATCTGCGCATCCGCGTGCAGACCGGCCCCGCGATCAACGGCACCGACCTGCGCGACGCGCCGGGCGACATCGCCTTCGGCGCCTTCAAGAACCAGATCGAATACCAGGACGCGGGATCGGGCATCAACCGCGCCATGGCGGCCGAAGTGCTGGCCCCCATCGACACCACCGCCCTGGCGGGCAAGCAGGTGACGGTGACCGGGGCGTTCCGGCTGATCAACCCGTCGAACTGGCTGATCACCCCCGTCGCGCTGGAGGTCCAATGAGCGCCCAGGTCGTCCTTGCCGCCCGTAACGTGGCCAAGTCCTATGGCCAAGTCCACGCGCTGAAGGGCGTGAACTTCGACATCCATCGCGGCCAGGTCACCACCCTGTTCGGAGAGAACGGCGCGGGCAAATCCACGCTGATGAAGATCCTGTCGGGCGTGATCCAGCCCACATCGGGCCAGATCGTGCTGGACGGCAGGCCTGTGGCCTTCGCCAATGCCAATGACGCGCGCGACCGGGGGATTTCCATCATCCACCAGGAGCTGTCGCTGGCCCCGAACCTGTCGGTGCGCGACAACATCTTCATGGGGCGTGAGATCATGGGCCCCTTTGGCGTCGATTACGCCGAGGAGGACCGCCAGACCCGCGCCCTGATGGAGGAGCTGGAGGAGCAGATCGAGCCTTCGACCCTGGTCGAGGACCTGCGCCTGGGCCAGCAGCAGATCGTCGAGATCGCCCGCGCCCTGTCGGTGGATAGCCGCATCCTGATCATGGACGAACCGACCAGCGCGCTGTCCGCCAGCGAGGTCGAGGTGCTGTTCAAGGTCATTCGCGACCTGACCGCGCGGGGCGTCAGCATCGTCTATATCTCGCACCACCTGGAGGAGGCGCTGACCATCACCGACCATGCGGTGGTGCTGCGCGACGGGGTGATGACCGCCTATGCGCCGCGCGCCCAGATCGACCTGGAATGGATCGTGCGCAACATGGTCGGCGAGAATTACGACCTGGGATCGCCCCCGGACAGCACCATGGGCAAGGTCGCCCTGTCGATCCGCGACCTGTCGGTCCCGGACGCCACCGGCCAGGACCTGGTGCGCGGGCTGAACCTGGACGTGCGCGCCGGAGAGATCGTCTGCATCTATGGCCTGATGGGCGCGGGCCGCACCGAACTGCTGGAGACGGTCGCGGGGCGGCTGCGCGCCACCGGCGGCCAGATCGTGCTGGAGGGGCACGAGATCAGCCACCTGTCCATCGGCGAGCGCATCGCCCGCGGCCTGGCCCTGGTCCCCGAGGACCGCCAGCGCGACGGCCTGGTCCAGACCATGAGCGTCGGCCAGAACCTGTCGCTGGCCTCGATCGCGCGGTTCACACGGGGGCTGTTCACCAGCACCCGCGCCGAACGCGACCTGATCGACGACAGCATCCGCCGCGTGACGGTCAAGACATCGGGCGGCAGCGCCCCCATCGGGTCGCTGTCGGGCGGCAACCAGCAGAAGGTCGTGATCGGCAAGATGCTGGCCACCCGGCCCCGCGCGATCCTGCTGGACGAGCCGTCGCGCGGCATCGACATCGGCGCCAAGGCCGAGGTGTTCCGCCTGCTGGCGGAAGGCGCGCGCGCCGGGCTTGCGGTGGTGTATTCCACCTCCGAGGTCAGCGAATGCCTGTCCATCGCCCACCGAATCATCGTCATGCACAAGGGCCGCATCACGGCCGAATTCGACAGCACCGTGTCCAAGGACCGGATCATGGCCGCCTCGGGCGAGTCCGTGGCCGCCTGACGCGCCCGAGGGAGGGAACACATGTCCGCAACCACCACGACCGCCCCCGCGAAAGGCCGCCAGTTCCATCTGGGCCGCCTGCTGCTGGAAGGGCGCGCCTTCTTCGCGCTGATCGCCATCATCGCGGTCTTCTCGTTTCTGTCGCCAAACTACTTCACGCTGTCGAACCTGCTGATCATGTCCAGCCAGGTGGCGATCTTTGGCATCCTGTCCATCGGCATGCTGCTGGTCATCCTGAACGGTGGGATCGACCTGTCCGTGGGCTCCATCCTGGCGCTGTCGGGCGTGGTCGCCGGCGCGATGATGCAGGGGGTCGAACTGGATGCGCTTGGCGTGATCCTGTATCCGCCGGTCTGGGCGGTCGTGGTGCTGACGCTGTGCGTGGGCGCGGCCGTTGGCGCGGTGAACGGCGTGCTGGTCGCGATCTTCAAGGTGCCGCCCTTCGTGGCGACGCTTGGGGTCATGTACGTGGCGCGCGGCATCGCGCTGTTGATGACCAACGGGCTGACCTACAACAACCTGCGCGGGTCCGAGGCCTTGGGCAATACCGGCTTCAACTGGCTGGGCTTCTACCGCATCGGCGGCGTGCCCATCAGCGTGATCGTGCTAGCGGTCGTGGCGATCGCCGCGGGGCTGATGCTGGGCCGGTCGGCCTTCGGGCGCTGGCTGTACGCGTCGGGCGGGAACGAACGCGCGGCGGAACTGTCCGGCGTGCCGGTCAAGCGGGTCAAGATCACCGTCTACATGGTGTCGGGCGCGCTGGCCGCCGCCGCGGGGCTGGTTCTGGCGTCGCAGCTGACCTCGGCCGGACCCACGGCGGGCAACGCGTATGAACTGACCGCCATCGCCGCGGTCGTGATCGGCGGCGCGGCCCTGACCGGCGGGCGCGGCAACGTGCGCGGCACGATGCTGGGCGCCTTCGTCATCGGCTTCCTGTCGGCGGGCCTGGTGATCATCGGGGTCAGCTCCTACTGGCAGACGGTGTTCACGGGCGCGGTGATCGTGCTGGCCGTGCTGATGAACTCGCTTCAATACGGCAGCGGCACGCGCAAGACGTGAGGCCCTGCCCCCGACCTTCCCCGCGCGCCACAGGGATGGCGCGCGGAAAGACTGCCCCGCACCGGGCAGGATCACCACACCAAGGGAGAGAGACCAAATGATGAAGATGACGCGCCGGATGCTGATGGCCGCCGTGGCCACTGTGCCGCTGATGGCCGGATCGGCCTGGGCCGAGGGGCTGATCACCGTGATCGTGAACGATCCGGCCAACCCTTACTGGTTCACCGAGGGCGAAGTCGCCAAGGCCACCGCCGAGGAGCTGGGCTATACCGCCAACGTGGCCGCCCATCGCGGCGACACCAACACCGAAAGCACGCTGATCGACACCGCGATCACCAACCAGTCGGTCGCGATCATCCTGGACCCGGCCAACGCCGACGGTTCGGTCGGTGCCGTCCAGAAGGCCGTCGATGCGGGCATCCCGGTGTTCCTGGTCAACGCCGAGATCAACCAGGAGGGCCTGGCCAAGGCGCAGCTGGTGTCGAACAACGCGCAGGGCGCGGCCCTGGGCGCGCAGGCCTGGGTCGAGGCCATGGGCGAGGAAGGCGGTCAGTTCGTCGAGCTGTTCGGCAACCCCTCGGACAACAACGCCCAGACCCGTTCGAACGGCTACGAGACCGTGCTGAGCCAGTATCCCGAGTTCGAGAAGGTCGGCCAGGAGGTCGCCAACTGGGACCGCACCCAGGGCTATCAGCGCATGCAGTCGCTGCTGCAGGCGAACCCCGACATCACCGGCGTCATCTCGGGCAATGACGAGATGGCGCTCGGCGCCATCGCCGCGCTGAAGGAGGCCGGCAAGCTGGACGCCGTGACCGTGGGCGGCTTTGACGGCAGCCCCGACGCCGTGGAGGCGGTGAAGGCCGGAGAGATGGCTTATACCGTCCTGCAGCCCGTCGCTGTCTTCGCCGAGGAGGCCGTCCGCCAGGCCGACACCTTCATCAAGACCGGAGAGACCGGCGTCGAGACCGAAAAGCAGCTGTTCGACTGCCTGCTGATCACGCCGGAGAACGTGGACAGCTACAGCGCCGCCTTCGTTCTGGACCAGTGACGCCACCGGGGCGCGCGCCGTCACGCGCGCGCCCCACCCACGCAAGGGCCGCATCCCCATGGACATGATCCCCTCGGACAGCCGACAGGCCCGCCTGCAGGCGCGTCGCCAGCTGATCGCGCAGGCCGTCATGGCCGAGGGCAGCCTGCGGATCGAGGATCTGACCGACCGCTTCGGCATCAGCCTGATGACCGCGCACCGCGACCTGGACGAACTGGCCGGCAAGGGCCTGCTGCGCAAGTCGCGCGGCATCGTGTCCGCCGCCCCCACCAGCCTGATCGAGGCCAGCGACCTGTATCGCGACACCCGCCAGGGTCCGCAGAAATCCGCCATCGCGCAGCTGGCGGCCCAGCAGGTCGAACCGGGCCAGGCGGTGTTTCTGGACGACAGCACCACCGTGCTGCGCATGGTGCCGCATCTGGCCGCACGGGTACCGCTGACGGTCATCACCAATTCGCTGACGCTGATGAGCGCGATCAAGGAGATCGGCGACATGACGCTGCTGGGTCTGGGCGGCCAGTTCCACCATTGGTGCAACGCCTTCATGGGACCGCAGACCACCGCCCAGATCCGCCGCCTGCGCGCGGACGTGGCGATCCTGTCGATGGCCGCCGTCACCGACGACCAGGTCTTTCACCAGTCCCCCGAGATGGCCGAGACGAAGCGCGCCATGCTGGACGCCGCCAGCCGCCGCATCCTGCTGGCCGATCACACCAAGTTCACCCGCCGCGCCCTGCACTCGATGGGCGGCATCGAGGATTTCGACCTGATCGTCACCGACGACCGCACGCCCCCCGATCAGATCACCGCCCTGCGCCGCCGCGGTGTCGAGGTCCAGATCGCCTTGACGGGGGACTGACGCCATGCTGATCCTGGGCATCGACAACGGGCTGACCGTCACCAAGGCGGTGATCTTCGACGCCACAGGCCGGGTTCTAGCCACCGCGCGCCGCCGCGTGGCGCAGGTCATGCCCCAGCCCCGCCATGTCGAACGCGACATGGAGGACCTGTGGCGCCAGACAGCCGCCGCCGTAGCCGAGGCCATCGCCGCCTGCGGTCGCCCGGCCCGCGACATCGGCGCCATCGCCGCGACCGCGCATGGCGACGGGCTGTATCTGCTGGACCGGGCGGGCGCGCCTTTGGGGCCGGGTATCCTGTCGCTGGACAGCCGCGCGGGCGGCGTCGCGGATGGCTGGGTCGCGGACGGGACCGCCG
>NZ_VDDD01000122.1 GCF_006151785.1 Paracoccus marcusii | reverse complement strand
GGCGGGGGCAGCCAGGCGCCGCATCAGCGCCGCCCGCCGGGGCCGGTGACGGCCGCAGGCTGCCGCGAGGATGCCGCCGCCAGCGCATCGCGCAGTTCGGCCTCCATCCGCACCAGTTCGGTCTCGGCCGAGGCGCGCCGCGAGCGACCTTCGTCGGCGATGCGCAGGCTGTCCTCGATCGTGGCGATCAGCTGGGCGTTGGCGGTCTGTACCGCCTTGATGTCAAAGACGCCGCGTTCCGTCTCGGCCCGGATCTGGGCGTTCGCCTGACGCAGGTTGTCGGCGTTGCGCGTCAGCAGCTCGTTGGTCAGGTCGTTGGCCTCCTTGACCGCGCGGGCGGCCTCGGCGCTGCGCTGGATGGTGACGGCCTGGGCCAGCTGTGTCTCCCACAGGGGCACCGTGTTCACCAGGGTCGAGTTGATCTTGGTGACCAGCGACTTGTCGTTTTCCTGCACCAGCCGGATGGAGGGCAGCGACTGCATCGTCACCTGGCGCGTCAGCTTCAGGTCGTGGACGCGGCGTTCCAGGTCGTCGCGCAGGGTGCGCAGGTCGCGCAGCTCCTGCGCCTCGATCACCTGGTCGGGCTGCGCCTTTGCGGCCAGTTCGGCCTCCTTGGCGGGGATCGTCTCTCGATCCAGCTCGGCCAGCTTTTCGGTGCCGGCGGCGATGTACAGGGCCAGCTCGTCATAGAAGGTCAGCGTGCGGTCATACAGGATGTCCAGCGACTTGATGTCCTTGAGCAGCTTCTGCTCGTGCCCCTCCAGCTCGGCCGTGATGCGGTCGATCTGGGTCTGGACCTGTTCGTAATTCGCCACGAACTTGGCAAAGGGCGCCGACCGGCCCAAAAGCTTTTCCCACCAACTGCGGCTGCGGCGCATGTCCAGCTCGCTGGTCGAGAATCCGCGGATCGTGGTCACGACCTCGCGCAGGCTGTCGCCGGCCGGGCCGACCTCTTTGGCCTTGACATCGGCCAGCATGGACTGGCTGATCTGCTGCAGATCGGCCTGAGCACGGGTGCCGAAGCGGAGGATGGAATTGCTGTCCTTCAGGTCGATCTCGGCCATGCGGGCGCGGATATGGGCCTGGACGGCGGGGTCGGCATCGGACAGGGACTGCGCCGCAGGAGCAGGCTCGGGCAGCGGGGCCGAGGCGATCGCCTCGATCTGGGCCTGGGCAGCTTCGGCGCGGCGTTTCGTCTCGTCACTCATCGGCATGTCCCCTTGTCGGCCATCCGCCCGTCGGGCGGTTCCGTTGTCGCAGCATATGACTAATTTCCGCGGCTTCAACGACGGCCAGACCGGAAAGTTTCGTCACATGGCAGGGCGGACACAGCGGGTGGTGCGGATGGGCCACAAGCGCGGCCCATCCGGGGGTGTCAGGCCGCGGCCTTGCGCCCGTAGAAGCTGTCACCCTTGGCGGCCATGTCGCGCAGCATCTGCGGCGCCTTGAAGCGGGCACCATGCGCGGCCTCCAGCCGGTCGCAGATCTCGACCGCCTTCTGCGCGCCCAGGATGTCCAGCCAGCCGAAGGGACCGCCCGACCAGGGCGCAAAGCCCCAGCCCAGGATGGCGCCCACATCGCCTTCGCGGATGTCCTCCAGCACGCCGTCCTCCAGCGCACGCACGGCCTCCAGGCTCTGGGCGAACATCAGGCGGTGCTGGATCTCGTGCAGGTCGGGCTGATCGGCGCTGCGCGGGTACTGCGCGTCCAGACCCTCCCACAGGCCCTGCCGCTTGCCGTCCTCATAGGCATAGAAGCCCGCGCCGCCCTTGCGGCCCATCCTGCCCTGGTCGGCCATCCAGAACAGCACGTCGTCGACTGCGCCGTCGGGATAGGCGTCGCCCATCGCGGCCTTGGTCGCCTTGGCAATCTTGACGCCCAGGTCGATCGAGGTCTCGTCGACCAGCTGCAGCGGACCCAGGGGCATGCCCATCATCTTGGCGGCGTTTTCCACCAGCGTGGGGTTCACGCCCTCGGCCACCATGCGGATGCCTTCGTTGATATAGGGGATGATGCAGCGGTTGGCATAGAAGAACCGTTCGTCATTCACGACGATGGGGGTCTTGCGGATCTGGCGCACGAAATCCAGCGCCTTTGCGACCGCCACGGGACCGGTTTCGCGGCCCTTGATGATCTCGACCAGCAGCATCTTATCGACCGGGCTGAAGAAGTGGATGCCGATGAACTGTTCGGGGCGCGCGCTGGCACGCGCCAGATCGCTGATCGGCAGGGTCGAGGTGTTGGTGGCAAAGATCGCGTCCTGCGGGATCACGGCCTCGGCCTTCTTCGTCACCTCGGCCTTGACCGACGGGTCCTCGAAGACCGCCTCGACGATCAGATCGCAGCCCTGCAGGGCGGCGTAATCCGTGGTGGCGGTGATGCGGTCCAGCACCTGGGCCTTCTTCTCCTCGGTCGCCTTCTTGCGGCTGATGGCCTTGTCCAGAAGGCCCGTGGAATAGGCCTTGCCGCGGTCGGCGCTGTCCTGGGCCGCGTCGATCAGCACGACCTCGATCCCGGCCATGGCGCTGACATAGGCAATGCCCGCGCCCATCATGCCCGCGCCCAGGATGCCCACCTTGCGGACGGTCTGGTCCGGGGCCTCGGGGCGGTTCGCGCCCTTCTCCAGCGCTTCCTTGTTGATGAACAGGCTGCGGATCATCGCGGTAGACGAAGGGTTCATCAGCACGTTGGTGAACCAGCGCGCCTCGATCTTCAGCGCCTGGTCAAACGGCACCATCGACCCCTCATAGACCGCCGACAGCAGCGCCTTGGCCGCCGGATAGACGCCCATCGTCTTCCCATGCACCATCGCGGAGGCGCCCACGAAGGTCATGAAACCCGCCGGGTGGAACGGCTCTCCGCCCGGCATCTTGTAGCCCTTGGCATCCCACGGCTTGACCAGGTCGGCCTCCTTGGCTTCCAGCACCCAGGCCTTTGCGGCGGCCAGCGGGTCCTCGACGACCTCGTCGATCAGCCCGGCCGATTTCGCCTTTTTGGGGTCCGACAGCTTGCCTTCCAGCAGGAAGGGTGCGGCCATCATGGCGCCCAGCTTGCGCGTCAGGCGGGTGGTGCCGCCGGCGCCGGGAAAGATGCCGACCATGATCTCGGGCAGGCCGATCTTGGCCTTGGCATTGTCGGCTGCAAAGATGCGATGCGTCGCCAGCGGCAACTCCAGCCCGATGCCAAGCGCGGTGCCGGGCAGGGCGCTGGCGATCGGCTTGCCGCCCTTCTTGGTCTTGGGGTCCATGCCGGCCAGCTCGATCTTGCGCAGCAGGTGGTGCAGCGTCATCACGCCGTCGAACACGCCCTGCGCGCCGTTCGCGTCCTTCATGCCCGCGATGACTTTCAGGTCCATCCCGGCGGCAAAGTCCTTCTTGCCGCTGGTGATGACGATGCCCTTGACGGCATCGTCGGCCAGCGCGTCGTCGATCAGCCCGTTCAGGGCGGTCGCGCCGTCCATCGACAGCACGTTCATCGATTTGCCCGGCACGTCCCAGGTGATCACCGCGACGCCGTCGGCGCCTTTTTCCATCGTGAAATCGGTCATGTCCGGGCTCCTCACACGCGTTCGATGATGGTGGCCGCGCCCATGCCGGACGCGATGCACAGGGTCGCCAGACCCATGGTCTTGTCCTGCCGCTCAAGCTCGTCCAGCAGGGTGCCGATGATGATCGCGCCGGTCGCGCCCAAGGGGTGGCCCATGGCGATGGCGCCGCCGTTCACGTTGACCTTGGAATGGTCCACGTCGAAGGCCTGCATGAAGCGCAGCACCACGGATGCGAAGGCTTCGTTCACCTCGAACAGGTCGATGTCGCCGATGGACAGGCCGCTGTCCTTCAGGATCTTCTCGGTCACGGGAACCGGGCCGGTCAGCATGATCGTGGGGTCGGTGCCGATCTTGGCGGTGGCGCGGATGCGCGCGCGGGGCTTCAGGCCATGGGCCTGCCCGAATTCCGCATTGCCGATCAGCACGGCGGCGGCGCCGTCGACGATGCCGCTGCTGTTGCCGGCGTGGTGGATGTGATCGACATGGGTCAGGTGCGGGTATTTCAGCATCGCGACCTTGTCGAAGCCGGGCATCATCTCGCCCATCTCCTTGAAGGCCGGGCGCAGCTTGGCCAGATCGTCCGCCGTGGTGCCGGGGCGCATGTATTCGTCGCGGTCCAGGATGGTCAGGCCGTTCTGGTCCAGCACCGGGACGATGGATTTGGCAAAGCGGTTGTCGGCCCAGGCCTGCGCCGCGCGGCGCTGGCTTTCCAGCGCCAGCGCATCGGCATCCGCGCGGCTGAAGCCGTATTCGGTCGCGATGATGTCGGCGCTGATCCCCTGCGGTACAAAGTACGACCGCATGGCCAGTCCCGGATCGACCGCGATGGCCGCCCCGTCGCTGCCCATGGCAACGCGGCCCATCATCTCTACCCCGCCGGCGATATAGGCCTGGCCCGCGCCGCCCTTGATCTGGTTGGCGGCCAGGTTCACGGCCTCCATGCCAGACGCGCAGAAGCGGTTGATCGACAGGCCGGGAATGCTCTGGTCCAGGTCCGATGCCAGCACGGCGCTGCGCGCCAGGCAGCCGCCCTGTTCCTTGACCTGGGTCACATTGCCCCAGATCACGTCCTCGACCGCGTGGCCTTCTAGCCCGTTGCGGTCCTTGACGGCGTTCAACAGGCGCGCCGACAGCGCCAGCGAGGTGACCTCGTGCAGGCTGCCATCGGGGCGGCCCTTGCCGCGCGGCGTGCGGGCGGCGTCATAGATGAATGCGTCGGTCATGTGTCCTCCTTGGGCGCCCGGTCGGATGGGTTGCCGGGCATCAGATCATAGGGGTGTTTCCAGCCGGGCAGGGCGGCGATGCCGTCCAGCCAGCGATCGATATGGGGCCAATCCCTGCGGTCGAATCCGAAGGGCTCGGGATAGTATAGGTAACCGCACAGCGCGAAATCGGCGATGGTCGGGCCGCCGGGTGCGACCCAGTCGCGGTCCGCCAGATGCGCGTCCAGCACATGATAGGCCCCTTTCAGCCGCCCCTGCAGGTACTCCGCGGCCCCTGCCGGCCGCTTGTCCGCGGGCAGGAAGTTCAACAGGAACCGCGCCGGTCCCGCCTGGCCCGAGACCTTGTGGTTGTCGAACATCAGCCAGCGCAGCGTCTCGTTGCGGTCGCTGCCCATGAACCTGCCGGTGCGTTCCGCGACGTGCAGCTGGATGACGGCCGATTGGGTCAGGGTCACATCGCCCTCACGGAACACCGGGACCTCGCCCATCGGGTTCAGCGTCCGAAATGCGGGGCTGCGCCCCTCTCCGTTGAAGAAATCGACATAGACGGGCTGCCAGTCATAACCCGCCACTTGCATCGTCAGGGCCGGTTTGTAGGCGTTTCCGGATTCGCCAAAGCACCAGAGTTGCGCGGTCATCTTTCCTCCTCGACGCCGGGGGGCTGCGCGCCCCCCGGACCCCCCATGGGGTATTTGGACAAAGAAGAAGCGGCGTTAACCACTTCTTCAACTGAGCGGCATTAGTCTGGTCCTGCGGTACAGACTGGGGAGCCGATGACCGCCAAAGGAGAAGTCGCCCCGGCCTGTGGGCCGACAACGCCTGACCCGACAACAATCGGGAGAGGTCGGGGCGCATCCTGCTTCTTCTTTGCAAAAATACCCAATGCGACCTCTCCGCCCTTGATGTCGGATCAGAAGGCTTCTGCCTCCAGCTCCATCACCGTGGCTGCTCCGGACTGGATGCGGGCCAGATGCGTGGCGGTCATCGGCAGCTGCCGTTTCATGTAGTAGCGGCCGGTTGCCAGCTTGGTCTTGTGGAACGCCGGGTCGGCGGTGCCTGTATCCAGCGCCGCCTGTGCGGCGACCGCCATCCGGGCCCACATGTAACCAAGGGTCACGTGACCAAACAGATGCATGAAGTCGTAGCTGCCCGACAACGCATCGTTCGGGTTCTTCATGCCGCGTTCCATGAAGAACATGGACGCCGCCTGCAGGTCCTTGGACGCGGCCTTCAGCGGTTCGATGAAGTCGGCCGCCAGTGCCTGATTGCCGGACTGTTCCTTGCAGAACGATTTGACCATGTCGAAGAAGGCCATCACATGCTTGCCGCCATCCTGGGCCAGCTTGCGGCCGACCAGGTCCAGCGCCTGCACGCCATTCGCACCTTCGTAGATCATGGTGATGCGGGCATCGCGGACGAACTGGCTCATGCCCCATTCCTCGACATAGCCGTGGCCACCGAAGACCTGCTGGGCCAGCACTGTCGCCTCGAAGCCCTTGTCGGTCAGGAAGCCCTTGATGACCGGGGTCATCAGCGACACCAGCCCCTCGGCGTCCTTGTCGCCGGCCAGGTGGCCGCGGTCGATCAGATGCGCGCCCCACAGCGCGAGCGCGCGGGCCCCCTCGATGAAGCTCTTCTGGTCCAGCAGGCTGCGGCGGATGTCGGGATGCACGATCAGCGGATCGGCGGCGCCCTGCGGATTCTGCGCGCCGGTCACCGCACGGCCCTGCAGGCGGTCCTTGGCATAGGCCAGAGCGTTCTGATAGGCGGGTACCGCCGCGGCATAGCCCTGCAGGCCCACGCCCAGACGCGCCTCGTTCATCATGGTGAACATGGCGCGCATGCCCTTGTGCAGATCGCCCAGCAGCCAGCCTTTCGCGCCGTCATAGTTCATCACGCAGGTCGCGTTGCCGTGGATGCCCATCTTGTGCTCCAGCGCGCCCACCGACACGCCGTTGCGATCGCCCAGAGAGCCGTCCGCGTTCACCAGGAACTTCGGGACGATGAACAGGCTGATGCCCTTGGTGCCCTCGCCGCCGCCGGGCGCCTTGGCCAGGACCAGGTGGACGACGTTCTCGGCCATGTCGTGATCGCCGGCCGAGATGAAGATCTTCTGGCCCGTGATCAGGTAGCTTCCGTCCTCCTGGGGTTCGGCCTTGGTGCGCAAGAGGCCCAGATCGGTGCCGCAATGCGGTTCCGTCAGGTTCATCGTGCCGGTCCAGTCGCAGCTGACCATCTTGGGCAGATAGGTCTGCTTCTGGTCGTCGGTGCCGTGGGCGTGGATCGCGGAATAGGCGCCGTGGGTCAGGCCCTGGTACATGTTGAAGGCCATGTTGGCCGACACGAACATCTCTCCGGTGGCCACGCCCATGGTGTAGGGCATGCCCTGGCCACCGTATTCGGGGTCGCAGTCCAGCGCGGTCCAGCCGCCCTCCTTGACCTGCTCGAACGCCTCGCGGAAGCCCTTGGGCGTGCGGACGACGCCATTCTCCAGAACGCAGCCCTCCTGGTCGCCGGACAGGTTCAGGGGCGCCAGCACCTCGGCGGACAGCTTGCCGGCGGCTTCCAGCACGGCCTCGGTAAAGTCGGGGGCCAACTCGTCATGGCCGGGCAGGTCGGATTGCGACAGCTTCAGAACGTCGTGCAGGACGAACTGCAGGTCGCGGATCGGGGGCGTGTACGAAGGCATGTCGGGATCCTTTACGGCTGTTCTGTGGGGGCTGCGGAAAGCCGGCCCTCGGCATCCGAGATCTGCTGGCGAAGGTCGGCGATCGCCTCGCTCAGTTCGGCATATTGCCGTTCCATGTCCGCCAGGCGGTCGCGGCCGACATCGATCGTGGCCGCGATCTGCGCGCGGTTCGTGCCGCCGGGTTCGTACAGCTGCAGCAGCTGGCGGATCTGTTCCAGGCTGAACCCGAAGCGCTTGCCGCGCAGGATCAGGATCAGCCGGGCCCGGTCGCGCCGGTCATACAACCGGTGCTGGCCGCGGCGCTGGGGAAAGATCAGCTCTCGTGCCTCGTAGAACCGCAGCGTGCGCGGGGTCACGTCAAAGGCGTCGCACATCTGGCGGATGGTCATCAGATCTTCGGACATGGGTGCGGCTCCTCCTCAAACCGGCTTTCCGTCCTTCCCTGAACATAGGCCCAAGTTGACGCGAACGTAAGCAGGACGCGGCGTCACAAGGGCGCGTGCCGCCGCGTCAGCCCATCTTGGCCAGTTCGGCCACGGTGGTCTGGCGCAGCTGGTCCAGGTCCGCCCGCGCCGCCGTCAGGTCGGCGATCTGACCGTCCAGCACGGCCAGCTGGCGGTCGGCCATGTCGATCCAGACCTGGTACTGCTCGCGAGAGCCCTTCTTGTCATAGATCTGCAGCCATTGGCGGATCTCCTCCAGGCTGAAGCCGAAGCGCCGCCCGCGCAGGATCAGGGTCATGCGCGCGACCTCGCGCGGGCCATAGAACCGGGCGCGGCCTTCCTTTCGGGGCTGCAGCAGTTCGATGTATTCGTAATAGCGCAGCGTGCGGGGCGTCACCTCGAACCGTGCGCACATGTCCTTGAAGCTGATGCGGTCTTCGGTCACCCGGCACCTCCCTGGAAGATTTCCCTTGGCGTCAACCTAAGCGCAGCCGCATCCTTTCTCAACCGAATCGCGCGCCGGGGCTTGATCCGGGTCCCGACCGGACGCTACCCCTCGCGCAAAGAAGGACGCCCCATGACCGATCCCGACGATCACGCCCGCATCGCCCAGCAGTTCATCGAGGCGATCCCCCATGCGCGCGCCCTGGGCATGCGGGTCGAGGAGATAGGCGCGGGCCGCGCCACGATCAGCATGCCCTGGGCCGAACACCTGGTCGGCGATCCGCGCACCGGGGTGATCCACGGGGGTGTCGTCTCGGCGCTGATGGACACCTGCTGCGGGGCGGCGGTGATGGCGCATCCGACGAACCCGCGATCGACCGCGACGATCGACCTGCGCATCGACTACATGCGGGCCGCGACGCCGGGGCAGCGCATCACCGCGCGGGCCGAATGCTATCACATGACCCGCAGCGTGGCCTTCCTGCGCGCCGTGGCCCTGGACGAGGACGAGGCCAATCCCGTCGCCGCCGCCACCGGCGCCTTCACGGCGGAGCGGTGATCATGGGCGACCGCAACGAACCCCTGCACCAGATCAAGTCGCGCCGCGATTCGGCCCTGGCGGCGATGGTCACCGGCGTGCCCTACATGACCTGGCTGGGCATCCGCTTCGACCGGCGCGGGGACGAACTGACCGCGATCCTGCCCTATGACGACAAGCTGATCGGCAACCCGATGCTGCCTGCGATCCATGGCGGGGTCACCGCGGCCTTCCTGGAGGTCACGGCGATCATCGAGCTGGGCTGGGCCGCGATGTGGGAGGATCTGGAATCAGGCCGCATCGCCCCCGACGCGGCCGTTCCAGACAGCCTGCCGCGGCTGCCCAAGACCATTGATTTCACCGTCGACTACCTGCGCTCGGGCCTGCCGCGCGACGCCTATGCCCGCGCCCGCGTCGTGCGATCGGGACGGCGCTATGCGTCCGTCCATGTCGAGGCGTGGCAGGACAACCGCGCCCGCCTGATCGCCCAGGCCACCGGTCACTTCCTGATGCCGCAGCCTTGAGCCTGCTGACCCACCGCCGGGTGCTGCAGATCGCGGTGCCCATCGTGCTGTCCAACCTGACGGTGCCGTTGCTGGGGCTGGTCGACACCGGTGTGGTGGGTCAGCTGGGCCAGCCGCAGGCCATCGGCGCGGTGGGGATCGGCGCGATCATCCTGACCTCGATCTATTGGGTGTTCGGGTTCCTGCGCATGGGCACGTCCGGTCTGGTGGCGCAGGCCCATGGCGCGGGCGACCAGCCCGAGGTCGGCGCCCACCTGCTGCGCGCGCTGGCCATCGCCGCCGCAGCCGGGCTGGTCTTCATCGCGCTGCAGGCGCCGATCTTCTGGGCGGCCTTCCGGCTGGCCCCGGCCTCGGATGCGGTCGAGGCGCTGGCCCGCGACTATCTGGCGATCCGCATCTGGGGGGCGCCTGCGACCATCGGATTGTATGCGATCACCGGCTGGCTGATCGCGGTCGAACGCACCCGTGCGGTGCTGGCGCTGCAGCTGTTGCAGAACGGGCTGAACGTCGCGCTGGATGTGTGGTTCGTGCTGGGCCTGGGGCTGGGCGTGGCGGGCGTCGCCTGGGCCACGCTGGTCGCGGAGCTGTCCGGCGTGGCGCTGGGCCTGTGGCTGGCGCGGCACGTGCTGGGACAGGCGCGCCGCGCGGCGGGGCTGTGGGCG
>NZ_VDDD01000121.1 GCF_006151785.1 Paracoccus marcusii | reverse complement strand
GCCCCCGCCCCCGCCGCGCGCCGGACCAGCGCCGCCGCCCCGGCCAGCACGACAAAGGCCGCCAGGACGCCCCCCGCCATGCCAAGCGTCAGCCGCCACAGCCCCGAAAACAGTGCGGCAGCCCCCACCAGCGCGATCAGCGCCGCGACGATCATCACCAGATAGCGCCGTTCGGGCCAGCCGCCCCCGGATGCGTCCGCGTCGCGGAACAAGGTCGCCGCCCGAATGCGCCGCGTTCGCGCCAAGGGCCACAGCGCAAAGATGAACGCAGTCAGCACGCCATAGACCGCCGCCTGCGCCAGGGGGCCCGGATAGACGCCGAACTCCGCCGGCACCGGCAGGCGCGCCGTCAGCAGCGGCGCCAGCGCCAAGGGCACCGCCGCCCCCAGGATCAGCCCCGCCGCGACGCCGATCGCGGTCACCGCCCCGATCTGCAGCAGATAGACCTGAAAGATCGTCCGCCCCGACGCGCCGAAGGTCTTGAGCACGGCGATGGTCTCGGTCTTGCGGGCCAGATGGGCGCGCACCGCGGCCGACACGCCGACCCCGCCCACGGCCAGCCCGGTCAGCCCGACCAGCACCAGGAACGCGCCGATGCGGTCCACGAAACTGTCGATGCCCGGCGCGCCACGGCGGCTGTCGCGCCAGCGCGCGCCGCTGTCGGGGAAGGCCACGCGCCAGTCGGCCCGCAGCGCGTCCAGATCCGTTCCCGGCGGCAGCGCCAGCCGATAGTTACTGTCGAACAGCGTGCCTGCGCCCAGCAGCTCGCTGTCGGCCAGCGCCTCGCGCAGCACCAGCGTGCGGGGGCCGAAGCCGAAGCTGGCCGCGCCCGCATCGGGTTCGCTGACCAGCCGCGCAGTCAGCACGAAATCCTGCGTGCCAAGGCGGAAGATGTCACCCGGCGACAGCCCCAGCCTGTCGGCCAGCAGCGGCGCCATGACGCCCCCCGGCAGCCCCTGCGGCGTCGTCCCCAAGGCCTGCGCCAGCGGCATGGGCGGGTCCAGCACGGCCTGCCCCAGCAGCGGCCAGGCCGCGTCCACGCCCTTGACCTGGGTCAGGGCGCGTTCGGAGGCATCCCCCTGCCCGACCACGGCCATGGACCGGAAATCAACTATTTCAGAGACGGTTACGGCCCGATCCTCCAGCCAGTCGAGCTCCTCGGGGCTGGCAAAGCGATAGGTCAGCTGCACCTCGGCATCGCCCCCCAGCAGGACCGCGCCCTGCGAGGTCAGCCCCGCCTGTATCGCCGCGCGGACGGACCCCACGGCGGCGATGGCGGCCACGCCAAGCGCCAGACAGGTCAGCAGCACCCAAAACCCGCGCAACCCCCCGCGCAGGTCGCGCCGCGCCAGCCGGGCCGCCAGCGCCAGGCTCATGCCGCGGCCTCGGCGGCCAGACGGCCGTCAGCCAAGCGGATCACCCGGTCGCACCGTCGCGCCAGGTCCGGGTCATGCGTGACCAGGACCAGCGTCGCGCCATGATCGGCGCGCAGCCCGAACAGCAGGTCCATGATCGCCTGCCCCGTCGCCCCGTCCAGATTGCCGGTGGGTTCGTCGGCCAGCAGGATGGCCGGGCGCGGCGCCGCGGCGCGGGCTAGGGCCACGCGCTGCTGCTCTCCGCCCGACAGTTGCGCGGGGTAATGGTCGCGCCGCGCACCAAGGCCTACGCGGTCCAGTTCCGCCGCCGCGCGGGCGAAGGCGTCGGGCGCACCAGCCAGCTCCAGCGGTGTCGCGACATTTTCAAGCGCCGTCATGGTGGGGACCAGGTGGAAGGACTGGAACACCACCCCCATATGGGACAGACGAAAGCGTGCCAGCGCATCCTCGTCCAGCGCGGTCAGGTCTTGACCCATCGCCTGGACAAGGCCGCCCGTGGCGCGTTCCAGACCGCCCATCAGCATGAGGAGCGACGACTTGCCCGATCCCGAAGGACCCACCAGCCCGACCGTCTCTCCGCGTTCGACCTGCAGCGACAGGCCGCGCAGGATCGGGACCGGCCCGGCATTGCCCTGCAACGTCAGATGCGCATCGGACAGGCGGATCACGGGGTCGGCCATCGGGTCGCTCCTTCGTCGCGGTCTGGGTATCGGGGCACGATATGGTCGGCCCGCCCGCGAAGGCAACCGCCTGACAGCCGCCGTCGCGGCGCTGGCGGTCACCATCGCGGCATCATGGGCAGCCCCTGCTTACGCAGAGACGCTGCGTCTGACCGCGATGGGCGACAGTCTGACGCAGGGATACGGCCTGCCGCAGGATCAGGGGTTCGTCCCCTTGCTGGAGGCCTGGCTGCGGGGTCGCGGCCATGACGTGGCGGTGACCAATGCGGGCGTGTCGGGGGATACCACGGCAGGGGGTGCCGCGCGGATCGACTGGACGCTGGCGGACGGGCCCGACGCGATGATCGTGGCGCTTGGCGGCAACGATCTGTTGCGCGGGATCGACCCGGCCTCCAGCCGCGCGAACCTGGCGGCGATCCTGGACAAGACGCGGGCGGCGGGGGTGCCCGTCCTGCTGGCGGGCCTGCCCGCGCCGGGCAATTACGGCCCCGATTTCAAGCGCGACTTCGAGGCGATGTATGCCGATCTAGCCACCGAGTACGATGCGGTGCTGGTCCCCGACTTCCTGGGGCCGATCGGGGAAAAGGCCACGCAGGGCTTGTCCCTGTCGGACCTGATGCAGGACGACCGCATCCACCCCAACGCGCGCGGCGTCGAGCAGATCGTGGATGCGATCGGCCCCAAGGTCGAGGAGCTGCTGGCCCGGGCGGATCAGTAGCGCGCGGCCATTTCCGGCAGGGACATCGGGCGCAGCTTGTCGGCGTTGCCGGCGGTGCCGAAGGCCTCGAACCGGTCGCGGCAGACTTGGGCCATCATCGCCATCGCGGGCTTCAGATAGGCGCGCGGATCGAACTCGGCCGGGTGTTCGGCCATCACGCGGCGGATCGCGGCGGTCATCGCCAGGCGGTTGTCGGTGTCGATGTTCACCTTGCGCACGCCATGGCGGATGCCACGCTGGATCTCCTCGACCGGGACGCCCCAAGTCGGGCGGATGTCGCCGCCATGGGCGTTGATGATCGCTTGCAGATCCTCCGGGACGGAACTGGAGCCGTGCATCACAAGATGGGTGTTGGGCAGGCGGCGGTGGATCTCCTCGATCACATGCATGGCCAGGATGTCGCCATCGGGCTTGCGCGTGAATTTATACGCGCCGTGGCTGGTGCCCATGGCGATGGCCAGGGCGTCCACGCCGGTCTCCTCGACGAACCGCACGGCCTCGTCGGGGTCGGTCAGCAGCTGCTCCTCGGACAGCTTGCCCTCTGCGCCGTGGCCGTCCTCGGCGTCGCCCATGCCGGTCTCAAGGCTGCCCAGCACGCCCAGCTCTCCCTCGACCGACACACCGCAGGCATGGGCCATCTCGGTCACGCGGCGGGTGATGTCGGCGTTATAGGCGTAATCGGCGGGCGTCTTGCCGTCCGATTTCAGCGACCCGTCCATCATCACCGAGGTGAAGCCGTTCTGGATCGCGGTCGCGCAGGTTTCCAGCCCGTTGCCATGGTCCAGATGCATGCAGATCGGGATGTCGGGATAGGCCCGCGCCAGACCCGCGATCAGCCCCGCCAGCACCGCGTCATTGGCATAGGCCCGCGCGCCGCGGCTGGCCTGCAGGATCACCGGGCTGCGGGTGGCCTGGGCCGCCTGCATGACCGACAGGCCCTGCTCCATGTTGTTGATGTTGAAGGCGGGCACGGCATAGTCGTGCTCAGCCGCGTGGTCCAGAAGCTGGCGCAGGGTGATCATCGGCATGGGATGTTATCCTTGAAGGGCGGCGTGAAGCGCGTCGATTTCCTCGGACGCGCCAAAGAACAGCGGGGTGAAGTCATGCGGCCCGCGCGGCACGCGGTCCAGGATCGGGCCATGCCCGTCGGTCGCGCGGCCCCCGGCCTGTTCGATCAGGAAGGCGATGGGCACGCATTCATAGATCAGCCGCAGCCGGCCGTCGCCGTATCCGGGCCGGGTATCGGCGGGGTACAGGAATGCACCGCCCTTCAGCAGGATGCGGTGCAATTCGCCCACGGCGGCGGCCAGCCAGCGCATGTTGAAGTCGCGCCCGCGCGGCCCGTCCCGCCCTGCGCGCAGATCGCGCGCCCAGGCCTGAAGGCCCGGCGCCCAGTGGCGTTCGTTCGAGGCGTTATAGGCGATGGTCGAGGCCTGAGGCTTCAGCCGCAGGTTCTGGCGGGTGACGCGGAAGGCATGGGCCTCGGCGTCCCAGGTCGCGACATGGACACCCGCGCCGGTGGACCAGCCGAAATCGACCGAATGACCGAAGGAGGCATAGCCTGCCGCCACCACCGCCCGGCCTGTCCGCTGGAATCCCTGCGGGTCGGCGGGCAGGATGCTGAACAGCATCCCCAGGGGCGCGCCGATGCCAATGCTGCCCGAGCCGTCGATCGGGTCGATCGCCACGTCGAAGGCGCCGCCTTCGTTCAGCAGGATGATGTCCAGGGCTTCCTCGGACAGGACCTGGCGCACGCCCGCCGCACGCAGGGCGGCGATCATGTGGTCGTGGGCCGCGACGTCCAGCGCCTTCTGCCGGTCGCCGCTGTCATTGGTGCCGACGATGGCCTCGGGGTCACCATGCAGGCGCCCCGCCGCCAGCCGTGCGGCCAAAGGCGGCAGCGCGCGCGCGATGGCTGCCACGATGACCGCCGCGCCATCGCGCGCCAGCACATCGTCCAGCAGCGGCCCCGTCGCGGGCCTGTCCGTCGGCAGGCGCAGCATCACCGGCCCGCGTATTTCGCGCCGACCGCGTCGATGGCGTTGACATTGCCCGCCGACTTGCCGTTGCGGTCGAAGTTTTGGGTCTGCGCCAGCCAGGCATCGGCGATGGCCTTGGCCAGTTCGGGTCCGATGACGCGGGCGCCCATGGTGATGATCTGCGCGTCGTTCGACAGGGCCGCGCGTTCGGCCGAATAGGTATCATGCGTCAGGGCGGCGCGGATGCCCGGCACCTTGTTGGCCGCGATGCAGACGCCGATGCCCGTGCCGCAGACCAGGATGGCGCGGTCATAGGTGCCGTCCATGACCTGGCTGGCCACCCGGTCCGACAGGTTGGCATAGAAGGCGTCGGGGCCTTCGTCGGTGCGGCTGATCTCGGCCACGTCGAAGCGGTCCCTGAGGTGGTCGGCCAGCACCTTGGCCAGACCTTCGCCCGCGCTGTCCCCTGCGATTGCCAGTTTCATGCGTCATCTCCGATGGTTGCGGCGCATCGCGCCAGGATGTCCAGATAGCCGTTCACGTCCCAGGCTGACCGCCCGATGAACAGCCCGTCGATATGCGGGCAGGCGATCAGTTCCGCGCAGTTGCCCGGATTGACCGACCCGCCGTAGAGGCAGGGCACGCGGCGGCCCAGCACGTCCTGCGCGACCGCGATGATCTCGGCCTGCCGCGCATCGGCATAATCCGATGTCGCGGGGATGCCGTTCGCGCCGATCGCCCAAACCGGCTCATACGCCAGCAGGATCGTGGCGTCGGACCCTGCCACCGGCTCCAAAGCGGCGCGGACCTGCGTCTCCAGCACCTGCGTGGCGCGGCCAGCCTCGCGCTCGGCCAGGGTCTCGCCGATGCAGATCAGCGGGATCAGGCCGTGGCGGACGGCGGCGGCGGTCTTCAGGCCCACGGTCCTGTCCGTCTCTCCGAAATGCTCGCGGCGTTCGCTGTGGCCCAGCTCCACGATGTCCAGCCCGCAATCGGTCAGCATCACGGGGCTGATCTCTCCGGTCCAGGCGCCCGCGTCGTCCCAATGCATGTTCTGCGCGCCGACCTTGACGTCGGTGTCCGACAGCGCCTCGGCCACCTGGCGGCAGGCGGTGAAGGGCGGGATGACGAAACGCTGGATGCCCGCGGGCGCGGGCGTGCCGCGCAACCCTTGGGCAAAGGTCATCGCCTCGGCCAGGGTCTTGTTCATCTTCCAGCTGGTGCCGATCCAGAATTGGGTCATGCGGGGTCCTTTGCGATGGTCAGCGCGATGCCTGCCCGGTCGATCGCGGCGCGATCCTCGGGCGCGGGAGGCGCGTCGGTGATGATGGCGTCGAATTCGGTCAGGTCGGCCAGCGCATGCAGCGCGCTGCGCCCGAACCGCGCGTGGTTGACCAGCAGCACGCTGCGCTCCGCCGCGTGCATCATCGCGCGTTTCGCGCGCACCGCGTTGTCGTCCATGTGGAAGGCCCGCAAACCCGCCACCGCGGGGGTCGAGATGAAGGCCAGGTCCGCATGCAGCCCGGCCAGCGCGCTTTCCGTGACCATGCCGAAGAAACCGTTGAACTTGGCGCTGTAGATGCCGCCAAGCGCGATCAGCGTGACGCGCGGCGCATCCTTCAGCCGCTCGATCACGGCGGCGTTGTTGGTGATCACCGACAGGGGCGCGCATTCCGTCAGGCTGGCCCCCAGCAGCGCCGCCATCGAGCCGTCATTGACCATCACGGTCATCCCCGGCTCGATCAGGGCGCGGGCGGCATGGGCCATGCGGATCTTGGCCTCTCCGTCCTGCAGGGCGCGGATGCGGAAGTCGCTCTCGAACTGGGTGCCGGCCTCGATGGTGGCGCCGCCGCGAACCTTGCGCAGCAGGCCCGCCTGTTCCAGGTCGTCCAGGTCGCGATGGATGGTCATCTTGCTGACCGCGAAACGGGCCGCCAGATCGTCCAGGTCCACGGCGCGTGCCGCGACCAGCAGATCCATGATCGCCTGTCTGCGTTCCTCGCGTTTCACCCAAACCCTCCCCTGGTCGCCGGTTTCATAACATGATCCGCGCACATAACAACACCGACTTTGTGACTTTGTGATTTTTTGTTGTGATGATGACAGCGGCGGGTTATGGAGGGCGCGACAGGAGGACCGCCATGCCCTTAGACACCCCCAAAGACCCCGCCATCGCCGCCAAGGCCGATCTGGACCCGCAGAACTTCGCCCTGGCGAACTGCATCCGCGCGCTGACCATCGATGCCGTGAACGCCGCCAACAGCGGCCATCCCGGCGCCCCGATGGGCATGGCCGATGCCGCCACCGTGCTGTTCCGCAACCACCTGAAGTTCGATGCGGCCAATCCCGACTGGCCCGACCGCGACCGCTTCGTGCTGTCGAACGGGCACGCGTCCATGCTGCTCTACAGCCTGCTGCACCTGACCGGGTACCAGGACATGACGCTGGATCAGATCAGGAATTTCCGCCAATGGGGCGCGATCACCGCCGGCCATCCGGAATACGGCCATGCCAAGGGCGTGGAGACCACGACCGGCCCCCTGGGCCAGGGCCTGGCCACCGCCGTCGGCATGGCGCTGGCGGAACGCGCGCTGGCCGGAGAGTTCGGCGATGATCTGGTCGATCACCGCACCTGGGTCATGCTGGGCGACGGCTGCCTGCAGGAGGGCATCGGCCAGGAGGCGATCAGCCTGGCGGGCCATCTGGGCCTGGGCAAGCTGATCGTGCTCTATGACGACAACAGCATCACCATCGACGGCCCGACGTCGGTCAGCTTCTCCGAGGACATCCCGGCACGGTTCAAGGCCTGCGGCTGGCATGTCCAGAGCTGCGACGGCCATGACGGGCGCGCCCTGGATGCCGCGATGGAGGCCGCCAAGGCAGAGACGGGCAAGCCCTCGCTGATCGCGATGAAGACGATCATCGGCTTCGGCTCTCCCAACCGCGCGGGCAGCTATTCCGTGCACGGATCGCCTTTGGGCAAGGATGAGGGCGCGCTGACCCGCGAGGCCCTGGGCTGGAGCCACGGCGCCTTCGTGATCCCCGACGATCTGGCCGCCGAATGGCGCGAAATCGGCGCGCGCGGCGCCGCCGACCGCGAGGCCTGGGAGGCCCGTCTGGCCGCATCGCCCAAGGGCGCGGCCCTGACGCACCGGCTGTCGGGCGATCTGCCCGAGGGCTATGACGCGGCAGTCTCCGCCGCCCGCGACGCCCTGTTCGCCGCGCCCAAGAAAGCCGCGACCCGCAAGGCCAGCCAGATGGCGCTGGAGGCGCTGACCCCGGCCGTGCCCGCGATGATCGGCGGATCGGCCGACCTGACCGGATCGAACCTGACCCGCGTCAAGGCCGTCGACACGCAGTTCACGCGCGAGGCGCCCGGCCGCTACATCGGCTATGGTGTGCGCGAGTTCGGCATGGCCGCCGCGATGAACGGGCTGAACCTGCATGGCGGCGTGATCGCCTATGGCGGCACGTTCCTGGTGTTTTCCGACTATGCCCGCAACGCGATCCGCCTGTCGGCGCTGATGGGCGTGGGCACGATCTATGTCATGACCCATGACAGCATCGGCCTGGGCGAGGACGGCCCGACCCACCAGCCGGTCGAGCATCTGGCGTCCCTGCGCGCCATCCCCGGCCTGACCGTCCTGCGCCCCGCCGATACGGTCGAGACGCTGGAGGCCTGGGACATCGCGATCCGCAACCGGACCGTGCCGTCGCTGCTGGCCCTGTCCCGCCAGGACGTCCCGCAGCTGCGCACGGAGGCCGGGTCCGAGAACCTGACCGCCAAGGGCGCCTATGTGATCCGCCAGTTCGGCGAGGGCCGCGACGTGACCCTGATCGCCACAGGAACCGAAGTCGCCATCGCCGTGGAGGCTGCCGAGGCGATGGCCGCCGAAGGCATGGCCGTGGCGGTCGTGTCGATGCCCAGCTGGGAGCTGTTCGAGGCGCAGGACGCGGATTACCGCGCCCAGGTGCTTGGCACCGCACCCCGCATTGCGGTCGAGGCCGCGGGCAAGTTCGGCTGGACCCGCTATGTCGCGACCGAGGACGACGTGATCGGCATGACCGGCTTTGGCGCATCGGCTCCGATCGACCGGCTGTACCAGGAGTTCGGCATCACACCCGAGGCCATCATCGCCCGCGCCCGCCTGGTGACAGGCCACTAATCCAAAGGCCAAGGCCGCAAGCGGCCTTGCCACGATGCTCCCCACGCGCGCAAAGCGCGCGCGGGGCCCAGCGGCAGCGACCGGGTC
This sequence comes from Paracoccus marcusii, assembly GCF_006151785.1. GTDB lineage: Bacteria > Pseudomonadota > Alphaproteobacteria > Rhodobacterales > Rhodobacteraceae > Paracoccus > Paracoccus marcusii. The sequence goes on along the minus strand of NZ_VDDD01000121.1, from coordinate 1,106 downwards.
GGGGTTTCCCCGACCCGTCCCCGTTTGGGTCACCCCGCCATCAGCGCGCGCGCCGTCGCCTCGTCGGTGATCAGCCCGGACAGGCGCCCGCTGTTCAGCACCGCGCGGATGGCCGCGACCTTTTCCGCGCCTCCGGCGACGACCACGATACGCTGATCCTGCCCCCGGTTCAGGTCCACCGACAGCGTCCGCGCGCTCAGCGTCGTGTCCAGCACACGGCCCGTGGCATCGAAGAAATAACCCATCATCTCTCCGACGCCCCCCGCGGCGTTGATCTCGGCGATCTCGCGCGCCTCAATCATGCCGGATGCGACCAGCTGCGCGCCCGCATCCGCCGTGCCCATGCCCACGAAGGTGAGCGTGGCGCTGTTCGACAGATCGAAGATGTCGCGCACGCCGGGCTGGGACAGCAGCACGGCCCGGTCGCCTTCGGAATTGGCAAAGAACGGCACCGGCATCACGAAGGCCTGCGCCCCGGTCTTTTCCGCCAGCGTATGCATCACGTCATGCGGGTTCGCCGCATAATTGCGCGTCAGCCCGCCCAGGACCGCGACGAAGCGCACCGCGCGCGCGTCAAAGCGCGGCATCTGCCGGACCGCCGCCGCCAGCGTCCGGCCATGCCCCAGCCCGATGACCCTGTGTTCGCCTCGCTCGATCTCGCGGCGCAGGAAGCCCGCGCCCGCCAGGCCCAGGGCGCGCAGGGGCATGCCGTCCTCGCCCAGGTCGGGGGCAACCTCGCAGTGGTCCAGCCCATAGCGCGCGCACAGCTGATCCTCCAGCATGGCGCATTCGACGATCTCTCCGTCGATGGTGACCTTGACCACGCCCTCGGCCACGGCGCGGGCGATCAAGCGGTGCGCCTTGACGCCGGGCAGGCCCAGCCGCTTGGCGACGGCCGCCTGCGTCAGCCCGCCCGCATAATGCAGCCAGGCGGCCCGGATCGCCAGGCTCTGCTCCGGATCGACCGGTCCCCGCCGGGCCATCAGGCGGCGGCCCGCATCAGGGCGTCCAGATCGTCGGCCGACAGGGGTGCCGGGTTGGCCCTCATCGACGACGACGCGGCCGCCGCCTGCGCCGCGGCCTTGCGCGCCGCCGCGTCGATCCCC